>NZ_JBFACN010000129.1:0-1001 GCF_040640875.1 Streptomyces sp. NPDC021562 | reverse complement strand
ATCCTTAATCGACTTTGCATGTGTATTGAAGCGATAGCCCATTTCTTCAGCCAATAATTTTATTTTCTCTTTTAATTCTTCACTGACCCCATCTTTATCATTAAGCGCTTTGGAGACAGTCACACTGCTGACACCAAGTTTATTGGCGATGTCACGCATCGTAACATTGCTTCTCACAAAAATTCCTCCGATATAAAATAATTCTGTTCTTAGCTCATGGGATTACTATACTATAACGGCCACTTTTAAAAAAGCATCCATATTTACTCTTCAAGCAGGTCTGCAAAAAAATCATGGACTTTGTCGCCTAATGTCCTTATATATTCATGACCATACTCATAATAAATCAGCATATTTTTGTCTGATTGAATTTTATTGTAGGCAGCAAATTGGGTAGAAGGCGGGCAAATTGCATCCTCCATACCAACTGCCCACAATACATCTGCTTTTATCCTGTCTGCCAAATGCTGTATATCTATATAGCCTAGCTTTTGGAAAACCGCTTCCTCTTGTTCATGATTTGGATCAATAAACTTAAAGTAATAATGAATTTCTTCATAAGCTGAATTGCTAATATCGAGCTCCCATGCTCTTTTAAAGTCTGATAGAAATGGATAAACAGCAGCTGTTTTCTTGATTCGCGGCTCTAAACTGGCACAAGCAATCGCCAGCGCCCCACCTTGTGATGCACCATAAGCTCCTACTCTAGTTTCATCTACATTCTCCATCGAGCAGAGAATTCTTGCAGCTTGAACTGTATCTAAATATACATTTCGATAATAGAGCTTTTCTGGAGCCTCTTCTATCCCCCTAATAATATGGCAATTTAATCTTGTTCCATTTACATTGAGATTATCCTCTGACAGACCACCATGGCCGCGGCAGTCCATGGCCAAAATTGTGTAGCCTTCTGCCGCATAGCCTATTTTGTCCATCCAATCGCCGCTATTCACATGATAGCCATGAAACCATAGCAGCCCAGGTCCAGGTCTTGTTTGCCC
>NZ_JBFACN010000128.1:0-1006 GCF_040640875.1 Streptomyces sp. NPDC021562 | reverse complement strand
GAGGAGACCAACGACCAGACTTGAGATGAGCGGAATAATCATCATCGGCATAAGTCCCTCTGCCCATCTCGGCACCTTTAAATTATTCTTCAAGAAGAGAACAAAATAACCGACGATAAAACCGCCAAGCATACCACCCAAGAACCCAGCACCAATCGCATTTGCGATAAGACCCATCAGCAGGCCTGGTGCTATTCCTGGTCTGTCTGCAATGGAGTAGGCAATTGCCCCAGCTATGACCGGAGCAAGCAAGCCCATTCCCAAAACACCTAAAGAGACAAGAGCAGACGGAATCGAAAATGCTGCTTGGTAATTTTCAATGACTGTCCCGCCTGTCAGATTTCCGATGGCAATTAGTAGACCTGATGCTACTACTAATGGAAGCATATAGGATATAGCAGTTAATGCATGCTTTTTAATTTGCAGTTTTTTCAGCATAGAAAAGACCCCTTCACTGGTTTTTGTTTAATTCAGCTTCAATCTTTTTGTATAACTGCTTTGGTGCTTTTATGGCAATATGTGTCGGCACCTCGATAATTCGTTTGCCTTTGAACCGCTCCTTTCCACTTACCTTAATGTCTGCAGCAATGATAACAAGATCAGCCTCCTGTATTTCTGTTGCAGTAAGCTCATTCTCGATTCCGATTGTACCTTGTGTCTCAATCCGGACCTTATGGCCAAACTCCTGCCCTGCCTTAATCAGCTTTTCTCTCGCGATATACGTATGAGCAATTCCAGATGTACAAGCAGAAATTCCAACAATATTCATAACCTCTTCCTCCTATCAATTGTTTTCAGCAAAGATTTCAATGAACTCCCTTTTCGTCTGCAGCGTTTGAAACTTTTCAATCTTCTCCTCATCAGCAAGGAGCACAGCAACCTTTTGAAGCAGCTTAATATGCGTTGTTGTCTTGTCGCTATTCTTGACAGCAAACAAAATAATAATATTGATTGGTCCTCCATCAAGAGAGTCCCACTCTATTTCCTTATTTGTCCTGCCAATCGC
>NZ_JBFACN010000127.1:0-1014 GCF_040640875.1 Streptomyces sp. NPDC021562 | reverse complement strand
TGCTTTTTGATAGCCAACATTGATGAACCCTACGTCAAAGGAAGCGTTATGAGCAACAAGAATATCGTCTCCGGCCCACTCTTTAAACTTGCGTAAAACAATATCGATTTCAGGAGCACTCTGAACCAAATCATCTGTAATTCCAGTCAAATTGATAGTTGTAGCTGACAGTCTGTGATGGGGATTTGCGAATGATTCAAAACGGTCAATAATTTCTCCATTATGAATTTTCACTGCCGCCAATTCAATAATTGTATTGTAAACGGCAGATAAACCAGTCGTCTCAACGTCAAATACTACGTAAGTCGCATCTTCTAAAACCAAGTCCTTTTCATTGTAGGCAATTGGCACACCGTCATCAACTAAGTTTACTTCTACACCGTACAGAATCTTCACGTCATTTTTCTTTCCAGCACCAAACGCTTCTGGGAATGATTGTGCAACTGCATGATCTGTAATAGCAATTGCTTTGTGGCCCCATTTTTTCGCTTGGCCAACGAGTGCGCCGACAGATGAAACAGCATCCATTTGGCTCATAGGTGTGTGGAGATGGAGCTCCACTCGTTTTTCGCCTTCTTTAGCTGTATCCTGTCTTTCCACAGGCTTTATTTCATTCAAATCATTTCCGATCATTACCAGGTCTCTGACAAAGGTATCGTTTTGAATACTGCCTCGGGCTCTTAGCCACATTCCCTTTTTAACAAGCTGGAATAATGCAGCATCTTCCTTATCTCTTGAGAACATCTTCACCATAATAGAGCTGGTGTAATCTGTGATCTTGAATGTCAGTAATGTTCGTCCACTACGAAGCTCTTTTGTTTCTGCAAAGAAAACATATCCTTCAATCGTTACGCGTCTTTCCTCATCAATAATTTCCTCAAGACGTCGGTAGTCGCTGTCATCCTTGATTGTTAAGCCGATGGAAAGTGGACCTGACGGAATACTTGCATCTCCCGCTTCTTTGTCAGCCTCCATCTTCTGAATATCAAGCATTGCTTGTTTGCCGCGTTCCTG
>NZ_JBFACN010000126.1:0-1017 GCF_040640875.1 Streptomyces sp. NPDC021562 | reverse complement strand
ATGGCAAGCCCTAAACCGCTACCGCCTGTTGTAAATGTGCGCGCTGCCTCACCACGGTAAAAATGATCAAATACATAGGGAAGTTGAGACTCCGCAATTCCCTGCCCATTATCCATTACATGAATCTCTAGCATATCTGCATTTGCCGTAACTTCTAATGTTATACATAAAGGTTCATCAGTCTTTTTAAACTTTAAGCTATTTTCGAATAAATTATTAATAGCCCTGTTCATTTGCATACGATCAATTGATGCATATATATCCTCGCGTACACTTATCTGAAATTGAACATCTCTGTTGTCCAATTGAAATTCCTCTGACATATGTACAAGAAATTTCTCCAGCTGTATCCGTTCAAAATAGAAAGGGACAGCTTCCGCATCGAGTTTAGAATAAAGAAACAGCTCTTCAATTAAACGATTTAATGCAATTGATTTTGAATGTATTGTCTGTAAATACTTTTCCTGCTTTGCAGGCGTATCAGCAATCCCCTCCTGCAAGCCTTCAATATAACCAATAATGGAGGTAATTGGTGTTTTTAAATCATGAGAAATGCTTGCAACTAACTCCTTTCGATTATTTTCAAGATTCTGCTGCTCTTGGATAGAGGCTAGCAGTGTTGTGCGCATACTTTCAAAATTAGCTGTCAGCTGCTGGACTTCCTTTGCTGTATTGGCAGGTAAGGCTGGTGTTTTGCTTTGCAGACTTTCTCCACGCAATTCAGACATAAACTGCCCTAAATTTTCTAAAGGCTTAATAATTGTCCTATGCAAAAGCTGGTTTAAAAAAAACATTGCTGTGATGGAAACAAGAATAATGACGATACTAATCGTAATTCCCCATTTAGTAAAAAACTCTAAAAGGTTATTTTCCTTTTTTAGGACAAGAATGCTTCCCTTTGACAGATCACTATAATAGAAATCAAATTTTATGTAACGATACATTCTGCCTGCATTATCTATCGTTCCTTTTGTTTCAATATTATTCGTATCAAAAACTGGGAAATGAACAACAAGA
>NZ_JBFACN010000125.1:0-1020 GCF_040640875.1 Streptomyces sp. NPDC021562 | reverse complement strand
AATCTACATTAGCAGATAGAATATTAGAAAAGACAAATGCGTTGACAGCGCGCGAAATGAAAGACCAGCTTTTAGACTCAATGGATCTTGAAAGAGAACGTGGGATTACAATCAAGCTGAATTCCGTTCAGCTTAAATATAAAGCAAAAGACGGCGAAATTTATACACTGCACTTGATTGATACACCGGGACATGTCGATTTTACATATGAAGTTTCCCGAAGTCTGGCCGCTTGTGAAGGGGCTGTGCTTGTTGTGGATGCGGCTCAAGGTATTGAAGCGCAAACACTTGCGAATGTGTATTTGGCAATTGATAATGACTTGGAAATAGTTCCGGTTATTAATAAAATTGACTTACCGAGTGCTGATCCAGAACGTGTTCGTAACGAAATTGAAGAGGTCATTGGTTTGGATGCTTCTGAGGCAGTTCTTGCTTCTGCAAAGGCCGGCATTGGAATTGAAGATATTTTAGAACAAGTGGTAGAAAAGGTTCCTGCTCCACAAGGAGATCCGGAAGCGCCGTTGAAAGCACTTATTTTTGACAGCCTTTATGATGCTTACAGAGGTGTAGTCACATATATTCGTGTTGTCGAAGGTACAGTTAAAGCAGGCGATAAAATCAAAATGATGGCAACAGGCAAAGAGTTTGAAGTAATTGAGGTCGGCGTATTCACGCCAAAGGCTGTCAGTACAGATCAGCTGTCTGTTGGTGATGTTGGTTACCTTACAGCTGCAATCAAAAATGTCGGCGATACAAGAGTCGGGGACACGATAACAAGCGCGAAAAACGGCGCAGTCGAAGCACTGCCAGGGTACCGTAAGCTAAATCCAATGGTATATTGCGGCTTATATCCAATTGATAGCTCGAAATTTAATGACCTTCGTGAAGCGTTGGAAAAGCTTGAGCTTAATGATTCTGCTCTTCAATTTGAGCCGGAAACTTCTCAGGCATTAGGCTTTGGTTTCCGTTGTGGTTTCTTAGGACTGCTTCACATGGAAATCATCCAGGAAAGAATTGAAC
>NZ_JBFACN010000124.1:0-1021 GCF_040640875.1 Streptomyces sp. NPDC021562 | reverse complement strand
ATTAAACTGGAAGGCCAATTAGCGGAATTGGACGAAGCCTTTGACGGTGAGCTGACAAATTTATTGAAGGAAAGCGATCTTTCCGCGAAGAAAAAACAAATACATATCGTTCATACGTTTGGTAAGATTGGTGCCAAAAGAATCGTTTTTGCAGGATTGGGAAAACAAAAGGAGTTATCCTTCCATGATTTGCAAGAAGTTTACGGTGCTGTTTTTCAAGAGTTGTCGAAATGGAAGTATCAACAAGCTGCTGTTCTGTTGAACTCTTTCAGCAATGATGCCCTTGACTCGCTTGATGCTGCACATGCATTAGCAGAAGCATTTGCATTATCTACATATGAATATACAGGCTATAAGCAAAAATCAAATGAGCCAGAAAAAAAGATAGAGGAAATCATTCTATACAGTGAAACAGATGAGGAAGAAGTTCGTGCTGCTGCAAATGTAGGCTATACATATGGAAACGGAACAAATTCGGCAAGAACACTTGTCAATTTGCCAGGTAATATGCTGACTGCAACGGATATGGCTGCATATGCAGAAAAGCTCGGTGAAAAATATGGATTTGAAGTCGAAATACTGGAGAAAGAGGATATGCTTAAGCTTGGCATGGGAGCAATTCTTGCTGTAAACCAAGGCTCGACAGAACCTCCTAAGATGATTGTTCTTAAATATCAAGGAAAAGAAGAATGGACAGATGTTATCGGTCTTGTCGGGAAAGGAATTACCTTTGACACTGGTGGCTATTCAATCAAGACGAAGGACGGCATTGTCGGGATGAAGACAGATATGGGCGGTGCTGCAGCAGTTCTTGGCGCAATGGAGATTGTTGGAGAGCTTAAGCCAGAACAGAACGTTGTGGCTGTTATTGCTTCAACAGACAATATGATAAGCGGATCTGCCTTTAAACCGGATGATGTCATTACATCTATGAGTGGAAAAACAATTGAAGTGTTGAACACCGATGCTGAGGGCCGATTAGTGCTGGCAGATGCTGTTACTTATGCGAAGCATCATGGCG
>NZ_JBFACN010000123.1:0-1032 GCF_040640875.1 Streptomyces sp. NPDC021562 | reverse complement strand
CTTCCTGTATCGATGGAAAACTGGTATACAACTATGCAACAGCCGCTGAATAGCCGGCCTTTTTATAAGGAAGAAAACGGAACCATTACCTTTGGGCAAGTGTTTGTAAAGCTTCTAGGTGTGCCAATGGATGAAGATGAATATTATAATCAGCTTTATGATTGGGTTCATTCAGAAGATAATAACTTAGAACTGATTAGCAATAATCACTTGAACCGTGTTTTGGATAACAAGCATTTCCAAGCAATTCAAAAAGTACTGAATGTACTTCACGAACAAAATCTTTCTGTTAATCGGTTTGTAGCCTTTTTGGACGGGGAAAACCTGATTTTGAAATCACCGAGTCCATCCATACACCGAAAATTAAGGGAAAGCATGATAAAGCTTGTCGAGCGCTTTGCCGAAACAGAACCAACTGGCTTAAAGAGCAGCGAGCTACGCAGAGTGCTTGTTGATGTTATTAAATGGTCTATCAACCACCTTCAGCCAAGTCTTGAGGCATGCGGTGGCAGTGATAGACTTCCGCAATACTTGTGGTATGGTACTGGCAATAAAAGCCAAGCTTACTTTTTAACATATTTGTCGCAAATCGGCTGTGATTTGGTGATTGCAAGTCCAAATGGTGACGATGTTTTCGAGCAAATTGCAGGTGACGTGCAGCCTGTTTTTATCCATAGATATCCGCAGGAGAAAGAGGCGGAGGAATTTCCGACGGAAAAACGGAGAAGAACAGCAACGGTTGCTTACAGAGCGTCAAAAGAAATTGAGAGCATTTTAAATCATGAAGGCTCTGGCCTTTATAAACCATGGCAGCTGAGGGATTACACACCAATGTCCGTCACGCTAAAGACGACATATGACGAGCTGTTTTTATTGGAAAAAGAAAAAGCGATGATACGCCCGAATTTTGAAGTAAGTAATGGGGAAGTGAAAATTCCTACTATTTTTGCTAAAGTATTTGGTGTAAGCAGCAATAGGAAGGAATACTGGGATAGGATGCATACCCTTGTAAATGTGGAACATGCCCTATTA
>NZ_JBFACN010000122.1:0-1042 GCF_040640875.1 Streptomyces sp. NPDC021562 | reverse complement strand
GCTTTTGTTTGAAAAACAAAAATAAAAACAACGGAACTAGCACTACGCTTAGTCCTGTTATAAAGCCAGCCTTGGAAGAAGTAGTATATAGCAGCCCGATTGTTTGAAAGGCGTATCCTATAAATAAACAAAAACCAAGCACAGCTCCTGCGACAACAGTTGACGTTTTGAGTTCCTTCAGGAGATGACGATGAAACAAAAGAAGCCAAAGCAACAAAAACAAAAAGGCAATAAAAAAACGAATCCCATTAAACTGGAGCGGCTCCAGAAATAAAATAGCATTTTGGACAAGAACAAAGGTGGAGCCCCAAATAAGTGCAACGGCAAGCAATAGTATGTTTGCCTGTTTGTTTTTAGAAATCACGGCTTTTTCCTTCCGGTTTATTTTTGCGAATGGCGATTCTTGCCAGTTCATCAGCCGTTTTATTTTCGCCGCTTGGAATCCATTTAATAAAGAACAGGTCGAGTTTATCTGCTAAAAGCAGTGCCTCTTCTAGAAGTGGTGCGAACGTTTTGTTTTTGGCAAATCGTTTATCCACAGCGCTGTCGACTGTTTTAGAGTCTGTCCGAAAACTAACTGATTTGTAGTTTTTTTCTAAACAGATCTTCAAGCCGTGAATTAAGGCATAATACTCGGCCTCATGGTTGCTCATGCTGCCAAGTGGGATAGAATATTTTTCGGCACTTCCATGCCCTTTAATGAAAATGCCGGCACCGCTTGGGCCGGGATTTCCAGCACTTGCACCATCGATGTAGACTTCTATCATTTTTAAACCTCCAAAGTTTCTGGTATGATTATTCAGGTAATGGCAAGCTTTTTTAGCTATAAAAAGGAGCCAAACTACATAACATTATCTTATATGGATTCATATTGGGAAGCCATTTTATTATACCCTTTACTTACCCTATGGAACAGTATTTAAATGAAGGAAGGATGCTTTCATATGAAATATAAGCTTGAATATAGATACCGCGTAAAAAAGGAAGAAGTGTTTTTTACATCTGATTGGATGGTTCAATCTACGGCTATTGTAATCGGTGA
>NZ_JBFACN010000121.1:0-1042 GCF_040640875.1 Streptomyces sp. NPDC021562 | reverse complement strand
TGCTGGCTTTAGGCCAAACATTCCTGTTAAAACACGAGCAGATCCGTTCAAAAGCCAAATAAATGGATACAACAGCCTGTAAAACCAAATAATCGGCGGAGAGAAAAGCAAAGTAATCATTTCAGCTTTTTGGATAGCGACTGTTTTAGGAGCAAGTTCTCCGACAACCACATGGATAAAGGTAACAGACACAAAGGCTATCCCAAAAGATAAAATGGTCGAAACAGATCCCGATACATGAAGCTTCTCGAATACCGGATGAAGTATTGCTTCCACCGTAGGTTCACCAATCCACCCTAAACCTAGCGCCGTTACTGTAATACCCAGCTGACAAGCTGACAGATATTCGTCAAGATGGCTAATTACTCTTTTCGCAGCTAACGCACCTTTTCTTCCTTCTGCTACAAGCTGATCTATCCTTGAACCCCTTACTTTAACGATCGCAAACTCTGTTGCAACGAAAAAACCTGTAAAAGCTATAAGTATTGCGAATAAAATTATATTAAAAATTTCCAATGAACAGCCTAAAAAGGCTTACACCTCCTGATATTATAAGAAAATTAGCTTAAATTAGCAGCAATGTCTGCAAAGAAGGAAATACTCTCATCTGAAATAGTATTTCTAACTTCCCTCTTTTTATGTCGGCACCCAAATGCATATTAACAGGACAATCCCCCACATATTTCTGGGTTGCATACTGTGATTTGTAATGGGGCCATATTTCATTACATACCATAATCCCATCCAATCTAAGCCTTTTTTCTATGCATTACTTCATCTATATAATGAAACTATTTGTAGCTTCGCCGTAACACATAATATGCAGCAGAAATTCAGGATGGATAGACTTTGGTTCGTGTAATGAATATCATTTCGTTTTACCCTATTTGTAATTTTATTTAGTTGCACAGCCCCATTTCTTCCACCCCCCATAAAAACGTTTTAATTGAATGAAATAATTATATAGGTGAACACGAATAATATTCAAGAAAAAACCCTTTTTAAGCTAGTCTAAATGTTGGAATACAAGCATTGTTGCATA
>NZ_JBFACN010000120.1:0-1046 GCF_040640875.1 Streptomyces sp. NPDC021562 | reverse complement strand
TATATTGTCGAGGAGCTTGCGTTATGCCAGGAAGCAGACGGAACAGGATTAATCTCAGGAATTCCAAGAGGAAAAGCGATATTTCAGGAAGTAAAGGAAGGAAAAATTTATTCCCAAGGCTTCGATTTGAATGGAGGCTGGGTGCCTTTATATACCATGCATAAAGTGTTTGCAGGCTTACGGGATGCCTATTTGCACACAGATAATGAGAAGGCTCTTGCAGTAGAAACGAAGCTTGGGCTTTGGCTTGAGGATATGGTAAAGGACCTTTCAGAAGAACAAATGGATGAATTGCTGAAGTGTGAGTTCGGAGGAATGGCTGAGGTGCTTGCTGATTTAGCTGTACATACTGGTGAAATGCGCTTTTTTGCACTTTCAGAAAGATTTTATCACAAAGAGGTGCTTGATCCACTAGCAGATAAAAAGGATGCACTCGCAGGAAAGCATGCCAACACACAAATACCAAAAGTTGTTGCTGCAGCAAGGCAGTATGAGATATCCGGCAACGAAACATATAAGGAAATATCAGAGTACTTCTGGAATACGGTTGTTCATGAGCATTCCTATGTAATAGGAGGAAATTCTCTTAATGAGCATTTTGGCGAGGCAGGTAAGCAGAATGATAGATTAGGTGAAAATACATGCGAAACATGTAATTCGTATAATATGTTGAAATTGACAAAGCATCTTTTCAGATGGAAACCGACTGCTGAGGAGGGAGATTATTATGAAAGAGCACTTTATAACCACATACTCGCTTCCCAGCATCCAGGTGATGGCAGTGTTTGTTATTTCGTTTCGCTCGACATGGGTGGCCATAAAAAGTATAACTCAAAGTTTGACAGCTTTACATGCTGTGTAGGATCAGGCATGGAAAACCATGCAAGCCATGGAAATGCCATTTATTTTCATGACGAAAGCAAGCTTTACATCAATCAATACATTTCTTCACGACTTGAGTGGAAGGAAATGGGAGTTGTTGTTGAGCAAAAAACAGCATACCCGAAGAATGGCAGAATCAGGATAGAAATAGCTGCCTCTGCAGA
>NZ_JBFACN010000119.1:0-1051 GCF_040640875.1 Streptomyces sp. NPDC021562 | reverse complement strand
AAAGACCGGAATGGAAAAAATGGGATGCTCCTTATTTTGAGCATCAGGCAATTTCATGGGATGACTTTCAAAAGCAAAAAGACAAGTATCTTTATCAAGATGATTTTTGGGCGATAGAGACAGATGGAAAGCTTATCGGAACTGTCAGCTATTATTGGGAGCACAAGCCATCAAACTGGCTTGAAATGGGAATCGTCGTATATGATCCAAAGTTTTGGAGCAGTGGATTTGGTACAAAGGCGCTGAAGCTGTGGATAAACCATCTATTTCAAACACTTCCACTTGTAAGAGTCGGCTTTACGACTTGGTCAGGCAATAGGCGCATGATGAAGGTCGGGGAAAAGCTAGGTATGCAGCTCGAAGCGCGGTTAAGAAAATGCCGTTTCTATAATGGTGTTTACTATGATTCGATTCGTATGGGGTTGCTGCGGGAAGAATGGGAAAAGAATAAACGACAGCTTGATAATACTGTTATTAATTGAGAACCCTATCCTCTTTTGCGTAATTGCCCATTGCATCCTAAAAAGAGGTTATGCTACACTTATATTACTAAAGCAGAAGGGATGATGGGTGGCCGATGGATAACTAATCTTATTTTTTCAGTTGAAATGCATAATGCAAATTAAACTAAAATAGGATTAGTCTGCCCATTTTCTATATAGCTGTTTTAAAACAGCTTATTTCATGATGCTTAAAATGTCCGGCTAATCCTTCCAAAATTTATTTTGGGAGGATTTTTTTGTCCTCCCTGTGAAATGAGGGATTGATTATATGAAAGAAATAATGAAATTGCATAATATAAGGTATGAGGTGGGAGATCAGCTCCTGTTTGAAAAGGTAAATGCAGCAGTTCAGCATGAAGATGTCATAGGGATTATCGGCAATAATGGTGCCGGTAAATCAACGCTATTACATTTATTAAACGAAGATATTAAGCCTGCTGACGGGCAAATACAGTGGCTTAATCGAGATTTGGATGTTGTCTTTGTTGTTCAGGAGGCAAAAACACATTTTTAGCTAATAAATCAGTGGAGGAAACACGACTTCTTGA
>NZ_JBFACN010000118.1:0-1054 GCF_040640875.1 Streptomyces sp. NPDC021562 | reverse complement strand
AAAAAAGGTTTGATACAAATGAAATACCTGAACAAGTAAGCCAGAAGAGTATGGAAGAAATGATACTAAGAAAAGAAGATAATTTTCGCCTGCATAAGGTCTTACCTCACTTAGAAGAACCCTATAAAGAAGTTTTTACATTAAGAGTATTTGGCGAGCTTTCTTTTAAAGAAATAAGTGAAATTTTTGAGAAAACGGAAAGCTGGGCGAGAGTCACCTATCACAGAGCTAAACGTAAGATTCGGGACTTGTTACAGGAGGAGTAGGAAATGGACAAAGGAAGAAAAATATCTTGTGAAATAATTAAAGATATACTGCCGTTGTATTACGATAATGTATGCAGTGATGATAGCAAAAAAATGGTAGAAGAACATCTTCGGGAGTGTCATAACTGTAAAATGGAATTAGAGAAACTTAAAGATGAAATTCATGTTCCAGAAAAAACGATTGTTGAAAATAGGAAGGATGTAAATGTCCTAAAGAATATATCTGCTTCATGGAGAAGAAAACGGTTGAAGTCTTTTATAAAAGGTGGAATACTAAGTGCTTTATTAATAAGCATAATCATTTTAGGATATGTTGGTTTATTCGAATGGAAAATTATCAGTGTATCTACAGATGTAGTGGAAATTAGAGAGGTAAGTGAAATGGAAAATGGCATAATTGTTTTTTATGCTGAAATAAACGATGGGTATAGTTTAAACACAATAAAATATGATGCTGATAACGAAGGGAATCTTTTTGTGACTCCATTACGCCCGATTATTAAGGAAAAAGCAGATGAACAGCCTCCATATGAATTAGAAAAAGGATATGATTTTATAGATATTAAAAATCAGGAGGATTACCGTGGAATGGAAATAAAAACAATATATTACGGCACACCAAATGATAAAATTTTAATTTGGAAAAAGGGAATGGCATTACCAAAAACAAGTAAAGAAGTAGAGAAAAACTTGGGTTTTTAAAAGTTATTGAACATCTTTCTTTTGGGTCGTAAGCTGAATGAAGCACAGTACTATCTTTTGCCTAAATATATCAGCATAGTAGGAAA
>NZ_JBFACN010000117.1:0-1072 GCF_040640875.1 Streptomyces sp. NPDC021562 | reverse complement strand
CACGGACGGGACCGTCCTGCGCGACTGGCAGCCCCGCCCGGACGACCTGGCCAACCCCGAGATCGACCGCGGGCAACTTCGTGACCTGCTGTCTTGCTGCCATGTATTTCCTTATGAAGGGAACGCCATTTATCTATCAAGGCCAGGAAATCGGTATGACGAATGTTCAATTCCCATCCATTGATGATTATGATGATGTTGGCATGATTAACTTCTATAAAGTTGAATCAGAGAAGGGTGTGCCACATGAGGACATCATGAAGGTTGTCTGGAAGCAGGGCCGTGACAATGCAAGAACACCGATGCAATGGAATAAAGAAAATATGGCGGGCTTTACAACATCGAATCATACTTGGATTGGTGTGAACCCTAATTATCTGGAGATAAATGTTGAGGATCAAAAGCAGGATTCTGATTCTATCCTTTCCTTTTATAAAGAGCTTATACGTTTGAGAAAAGGCAGTCCATTGTTTACTTATGGAAGCTATCAGCTTTTATTGGCAAACCATCCAAGATTGTTTGTCTATACAAGAACCTTAGGAAAAAGACAGGCAATTATCATTAACAATTTCAGTGATAAGCCGACGATATTTAAGGTTCCTTCCGAACTTACCTACAAATATTCAGAGCTTGCCCTTCATAATTATGACGTTAGGGATAAGAAGCTACGCAAGCAAACGGCTCTTAAGCCATACGAAACAAGAGTATATTTCATCAGTTAGTTTCTAAGAAGGCTTAGCCAATATGGTTAAGCTTTTTTTGCTTATCAATTTATTGGAATAAGTGTATAGTTGGTGTAAGAAAAAGCAAGACACAAAAAGGAGCTCTATCTATGAAGGGAAAAGATTATGATAAAATCCTGCGCATAAAGACAGAAGGAGAACAGGCTGGCTTTAATAGCTCACTTCATTATCATCGCTATGAACCGACTCCATATGAATATTTAAAAGTCTTTTTTGAGGAGTATCAGCTACAACGGGACGACCGGCTCGTTGATTTTGGCTGTGGAAAAGGCAGAATGCAATTTTTGCTTCACCATTTATTCCAGCTCACAAGTGTTGGTATTGAAATG
>NZ_JBFACN010000116.1:0-1073 GCF_040640875.1 Streptomyces sp. NPDC021562 | reverse complement strand
AATCCTGTCCCCGCAATCTGGTCCGGTAGTTCAGCTGGTTAGAATGCCTGCCTGTCACGCAGGAGGTCGCGGGTTCGAGTCCCGTCCGGACCGCCATTTTTTACAAAAAAATAACAGTATGTTTCATTTTATGTCGGAGGGGTAGCGAAGTGGCTAAACGCGGCGGACTGTAAATCCGCTCCTTCGGGTTCGGCGGTTCGAATCCGTCCCCCTCCACCATTTCAAATTGGACAGAGAATGTCCTTTTATTTTTGGGCTATAGCCAAGCGGTAAGGCAACGGACTTTGACTCCGTCACTCGTTGGTTCGAATCCAGCTAGCCCAGTCATAGAGGGAAGACTGGTATATATCAAAAATCCCTCTCTAAATAACGCGGGTGTAGTTTAATGGTAAAACCTCAGCCTTCCAAGCTGATGTCGTGGGTTCGATTCCCATCACCCGCTCCATACATAGTCACAACGCAGTGTTTCGTTTCAAAGAAGAACGAAGCATTGCGTTTTTTCATTATGAGGAGATTTTCTTTCCCCTGTGGATAACTCATAAATTGATATAAACTGTGGATAACTTTGTTTCAGCAGAAAATGAACTGGATACACTGTAGATATATAAATAAGCATGCTCAAGATTTACCTGAACATGCTCGTATTTATTCTACAATTGTAAATTGTGCCTGCCCGCCGTGAATTTGGACAAACATATCCATTAAAGAAGCTACCATGCGTTCTGCTGTTTCCTTTTGTGTGGACGCTTGGAGGTAAACAAGCTGGACAGCGTCTTTCGTATCAGTTGTCACTGGTGCTCTGTCCGAATCAACAAAAGGACTTCCGAATGGGCCGGATACATCTTCACTTATAATTAAGTTTTCAAGAGAATTAGCTCTGCCGTTCAATCCCGTGTACTGCTCACCTTCTTTTCCTAGCCTGATTGTAATAGCACCATTTAATTTAGCCAGGTCATAAACGCCAATTGGCACTCCGTATTGAAGGGAAAAGAAATAGCTGGAGCCCGGTCCAGGAGCCGACGATCAGGGCGGCCAGCCGCTCGCAGTCGATGTCGGCCTTGACGTCACCGCGC
>NZ_JBFACN010000115.1:0-1111 GCF_040640875.1 Streptomyces sp. NPDC021562 | reverse complement strand
ACAGATTTACATGAATATTTACATAAAACCTTTGTAACAGAAGATAAAATGATTTTAGGTCATGAATTTACTGGTGAGATTGTTGAAGTCGGCAGTAATGTAACTAAATTTAAAGCTGGCGACAGAGTTGCTATTGAACCTATTTGGGGCTGTGGTGAGTGTGATACATGTAAAACAGGGAATTATAATATTTGTCCTGATATGAAATCATATGGCATTCACGAAAACGGCGGCTTCGCTGAATATGTTGTAGTGAAAGAGGCTAATGTATTTTTATTGCCTGATTCACTAAGCTATGAATTTGCAGCTTTAGTAGAACCTCTTGCTGTTGTATTGCAGGCAATTAGGAAAAGCAAGTTCAAAATTGGCGATAGTGTCGCTCTTTTTGGGGCAGGACCAATCGGACTACTGTTATCTGAAAGCTTAAGAGCAGCAGGAGCTAGTAAGATTTTCGTAGCGGAGGTTAGTGAGGAACGCAGAAATTTAGCACTGAAAATGGGGGCAGATGTTGTAATCAATCCGCTGGAAGAGGATGCCGTTCAAGTTATTAAAGAACAAACAAACGGTGGAGTGGATGTTTCCTTTGACGTTGCTGGTGTGGAAGCCACCTTCAACCAATCACTTGACTGCATCAAACCTAATGGTGAGTTCATGATTGTAAGTGTGTTCGCTAATCCAATTACGTATCACCCGACAACTCAAGTAGTCAGTGAGAAAAAAATCAATTCCTCTCTAGGGTATAATAATATCTTTGCCCAAGCGATCGATTTGTTGTCGAAGGGTTCATTGAACGTTGAACCAGTCATCACAAGTATTATAGCGTTAGATAATATTGTGGAAGACGGTTTTGAGAAACTGATAAGTGATAAAAAAGAATGTAAAATTTTAGTTCGTCCGAGCTAATGAACAAAAGTATATAAATCTAGGTTAAAACTGAACTATTTTCTCGATTATCGAATAATAGTTCAGTTTTTTTAATTTTTAATCTCGAATCCATACTTTATTAACCCAAGTCCTAGTATTTCAAAGTTAGAAAAAAATTATTTTTTATTCGTGTTTAGAAGGCTGTATTTTAGTTTTGTCCCAGTTTCTTTTCTATGTCGTTTTTTAT
>NZ_JBFACN010000114.1:0-1131 GCF_040640875.1 Streptomyces sp. NPDC021562 | reverse complement strand
GAAGAAAAGCATCGAAAGGAATTGTTTCAGACTTTTGCTCTCCGTATTTACGCACATTGACAGCATTCTCTTCCACTTCTTTATCACCTACAACAAGCATGTAAGGGATTTTTTGCATTTGTGCTTCCCTTATTTTGTAGCCTATTTTCTCGTCACGCTCATCAAGCTCCACACGGAACCCTTGATTTTGAAGCTGCTCTTGTACTTTTTTCGCATAATCAAAATGAACAGATGGCGATACTGGAATCACTTGAACTTGAACAGGTGCAAGCCATGTAGGGAACGCTCCTTTATATTCTTCAATCAAGAAGGCAATGAATCTTTCCATTGTTGATACAACACCTCTGTGGATAACAACAGGGCGATGTTGCTTGCCGTCTTCGCCAACATATGTCAGATCAAAGCGCTCTGGCAATAAGAAGTCAAGCTGCACAGTTGAAAGTGTCTCATCCTTGCCTAAAGCAGTTTTAACTTGAACATCAAGCTTTGGACCATAGAATGCTGCTTCTCCTTCTGCTTCGTAATAATCTAAGCCAAGGTCATCCATTGCTTCTTTCAGCATGCTTTGTGCTTTGTTCCACATATTATCATCATCGAAATATTTCTCTGTGTCTTGTGGATCACGGTAAGACAAACGGAAAGAATAATCTGTCAGGTTAAAGTCCTTGTATACATCAAGCACAAGGTTAACAACACGTTTGAACTCATCCTTAATTTGATCAGGACGAACGAAAATATGAGCGTCATTTAAAGTCATCCCGCGAACACGCTGAAGTCCAGATAGGGCACCAGACATCTCGTAGCGGTGCATCGTTCCAAGCTCTGCAATACGTATTGGAAGCTCTCTGTAGCTGTGGATGTCATTTTTGTACACAACCATATGGTGTGGACAGTTCATTGGACGAAGAACAAGCTGCTCATTGTCCATGTCCATTACAGGGAACATATCCTCTTGATAATGATCCCAGTGACCAGAGGTCTTGTAAAGATCAACACTACCCATGATTGGTGTGTATACATGCTGATAGCCTAATCTTTCTTCTTTATCAACAATATATCTTTCCAAAATTCGTCTGACTGTTGCACCTTTTGGCAACCACAATGGAAGACCTTGTCCGACTTTTTGAGAAG
>NZ_JBFACN010000113.1:0-1146 GCF_040640875.1 Streptomyces sp. NPDC021562 | reverse complement strand
TACATTGATTTCTATGATAGTAACTGGTTTAGTAAGTTACTTTTTATTAACACCAGAATATAAATCCTCAACGCAAATTCTGGTGAATCAGACTAAAGAAGATGAATCTGTTTATAACTATAATGAGGTGCAAACTAATGTTCAGCTAATTAATACATATAGCGTAATAATTAAGAGCGCATCTATATTAAATAACGTTAGAAGTGATTTAAATCTTGACATTAGCCTTTCTGATTTAAATAAGAAAATTACTGTAGAAAGTGCCCAAAATTCTCAAATTATGACTGTTTCGGTAATTGACCCAGATCCATCAGTTGCACTGCAAATTGCGAATAAAACAGCAGAAGTATTTGAAAATGAGATAAAAGATTTAATGCAAGTTGATAATGTAAGTATTCTTCCATTAGCGGATGATCAGGAAAACCAAGCTCCTATTAGTCCTAATCCTACTCTAAATATTGCAATTGCAGCAATAATTGGTCTGTTTATAGGAATTGGTCTAGCATACTTATTAGAATACCTCGATAACACGGTGAAGACAGAACAAGATATTGAGAAATTACTGAACTTACCAGTGTTAGGTGCTATTACAATCATTGACCAAAATTTTGAGGCAAAAGCAAAGGGTGGAAAAAACGGAAGAATGAGAGGTATAAGTTAGTGGCTATTAATAGTAAGAAAAGTTTATTGGATAGTAAAAGAAAATTAGTAGCTAAGTATGATCCGAAATCACCGATTTCTGAGCAATACAGGACTATAAGAACGAATATTCTTTTTTCAAGTGTGGATGAAGAAATAAGATCAATAATGGTTACCTCATCAGGACCTGGAGAAGGTAAATCAACAACTACAGCGAACCTTGCAGTTGTTTTTGCACAACAAGGAAAAACAGTTCTTTTAGTTGACGCAGATTTGAGAAAACCCACAGTACACTATACTTTTAAATTAACTAATACATTAGGACTAACTTCTGTATTAACAAATCAAAAGGATTTAATGGAAGCCGTGAACAAAACTGATGAAAATAACTTGTATGTGCTTTCTAGCGGACCTATACCGCCAAACCCTTCAGAGTTATTGGGCTCAAAAGCAATGCAACTTTTTTTGGAGCAAGCATTAGAAGAATTTGATTTAATTATTTTTGAT
>NZ_JBFACN010000112.1:0-1156 GCF_040640875.1 Streptomyces sp. NPDC021562 | reverse complement strand
GCTTAATATCTTCTTTATATTTCACATAAAATTGCGATGTATCTTGTGGACCAACTCCATCAAAAAAGCGCTCTGGCTGCTGTTCATACCAGTAATCCCAAATATTTTGTCCTTTTCCATCAACATTTGCTGCACCTTCCGTTTGAGTTGCTGATGCGGCAGATCCCCACCAAAAATTATCTGGAAAATTATATTTCACTTCATTATTTACTGACATTTTTTCTTTCCCCTTTCAAAGACATACTCTAAGATGAATTCCTTTGTTATAGGAAAAAGCAGGCATATTGAGCTTTTGCTGACGCTAAAGCCAATACTCTGCTTCCTCCCTTCCATTCATGTATTATTTAGCTGCTTTTATTAAGATGCTTTTTTCATTTCCTCTTCTTCCTTCTTCACATTGACACGGTCAATAACTTTCAGGAATGGGAACCAGATTGCAAATACGATTGCCATATTCACAAGCTGCATTAATCCTCCAGCGAAGGAGTTAGTAGCCATAATACCGTTGATGAAGAATGGTACTGTCCATGGAACGGTAACACCAGTAGGAGGTGGTACAATTCCTGTTGACATGGCGAAATAAGTTACTAGCGTTACAATCATTGGTGAAATAATCCAAGGTACAATAATTAATGGGTTCATAACAATCGGTAAACCAAAGATGATTGGCTCATTGACGTTAAAGATACCAGGGCCAAGGCCAAGCTTCGCTACTTGCTTCATTTGCTTACTCTTCATGAACAGCAGGATTGCGAACACGACAGCAAGTGTCATACCTGTTCCACCCATGCCGACAGTATATATCTCCATGAACGGTTTTGAGATAATATGTGGTATTTCTTGTCCGCTCGTATATGCTGTTAAGTTTTCTACTTGCAGTGTATTCCAAATCGGGTCCATAACAGAGTTGATGATAATTTGACCATGAAGACCAAAGAACCAAAGAATTTGGATAAAGAATACTGCAATAAGTGTTGGAATGATGCCACTGCCCAAGCCTACTAATGGTGCTTGAATTGCTTTATAAATGACATCATGCAAGTTTGTATCAAATGCTGCTGTTACAAGAACGTTCACAAGCAGGAAGAATGTCAATGTAAGCACAGCTGGAATTAATGCTGCGAATGATTTTGCTACTGCCGGCGGAACTCCTGGC
>NZ_JBFACN010000111.1:0-1160 GCF_040640875.1 Streptomyces sp. NPDC021562 | reverse complement strand
TTATTAAAACAACGGAAAGAATGACATATGCTGATGTTAACTCTATCTTGAATGACAAGGATGAGGAGCTGCGGGAAAGATATGCAGAGCTTGTTCCTATGTTTGAGAGAATGGAGGAGCTAGCGCAAATCCTTCGTAATAAACGAATGGGCAGAGGAGCAATCGATTTTGATTTCAAAGAATCTAAGGTGATTGTCGAAGAAAACGGCAAGCCGAAGGATATCGTTCTGCGCGAACGCTCTGTGGCTGAACGCTTAATTGAAGAATTTATGCTTGTAGCTAATGAAACGGTTGCTGAGCATTTCCACTGGCTGCAAGTACCATTCATCTATCGTATTCACGAAGATCCGAAGGAAGAAAAGCTGCGCAGATTCTTTGAGTTTATTACAAACTTCGGTTATATCGTTAAAGGAACTGCAAATGAAGTTCATCCAAGAGCTCTTCAGGAAATCATTGAAGAGGTGCAAGGAACACCAGAGGAAATGGTCATATCAACTGTCATGCTTCGATCAATGCAGCAGGCGAAATATTATCCAGAAAGCCTTGGCCATTTTGGATTATCAACCGATTTCTATACGCATTTCACATCGCCAATTAGACGTTATCCGGATTTAATTGTGCACAGACTTATTCGCACATATCTTGTGGAGGGTGATATTAGCGCACCTACTCAGGAAAAGTGGAACAGCAAGCTAACAAACATTGCCGAGCATTCCTCTAACATGGAAAGACGCTCTGTTGAAGCTGAACGTGAAACAGATGAGTTGAAAAAGGCAGAATACATGCTGGATAAAATCGGCGAGGAATATGATGGAATTATCAGCTCTGTCACTAACTTTGGAATGTTTGTCGAGCTGAACAATACAGTTGAGGGTCTTGTCCATGTCAGCTATATGACGGATGACTATTACCGCTATGATGAACGCCATTTTGCGATGATCGGTGAAAGAACAGGCAAGGTGTTCCGAATTGGTGATGAAATCACGGTACGTGTTGTTAATGTTAACAAAGAAGAAAGAGCAATTGATTTCGAAATTGTTGGCATGAAGGGAACACGTCGCAGAGATCCGAAAAAAGAAGGTAAAGTTTTCTCCACTGGCAGCACATCTCGCCCTGCGCGCAAAGGAAAATCTGGTGCAGGCAAAGATAGCAGAAAAGGC
>NZ_JBFACN010000110.1:0-1161 GCF_040640875.1 Streptomyces sp. NPDC021562 | reverse complement strand
TTTTGCTCGTGCCTCCTGCTATATATCCAATCAGCACAGACGTAGCACTGCTCGCAATGCCTGGCATGCTGTGATGTTCTGCAACCCAATACCGATTATATCCCCATTTTTCCGCATGCTGTGCTAAATCTAATGAATTTTTAAAAGCAGCAGCTGCTGTACTTCCTTCTGTAATTGGCGATAAATCAAGGACAGAAAACTTAGCATCTTTTAATGTTTTCGACATTTTTTCTGACCTCCTTTTGTTCTCTATATTACTATAGAATGATTACAGTCCTAGAAGCAATTTTCCTGCTTACAGCTATTCCTTTAAGCTTTTAATATACTCCAATGTTTGCTCATGATAAGGCTTCATTAAGTACTCAATCGGCTGGTATGGTGAAACAACTGGCACCTTTTTATCATTAATAATTCGGATAATTGGTTTTGCTTGTGATTTGGATGCCGTTATCTTCCATTCACCTGCTCTTTTTTCCAGCGTTAAATCAATAATTCCAAGATGATTTCCCCAAAAGCCTGCTTGAACGGTTGGCTTTCCATTTATCGTTCCGGCCTGATGGTTAATGACATCTGTATTCTTTTCACCATTTTTCGGAAACAGGCCATGAGAATGTCCAAATAATAAGACATCAATCCCTTCCACCATACTCACATCGACTACATTATTCCCCTGCTTTTCTTTAAGAGCTCCATCTGATTGCAGTCCTGCATGAACAAGGGCAATGATTAGATCAGCACCCTCTTTTTTCATTTTCGGAACTAGCTCAGCTGCTGTTTCACTCATATTCTTTATGATTAAATTCCCTTTAAAATATTCCTTGTCCCATTCTGCTGCAATCGGTGTGAGCAGGCCAATCACACCAACATTTAATGTCTCCTCTTTTCCTTCCTCTGTTCGAATAGATTGAGGCAAAATGACATACGGATTAAAAAAATGCAGATCATCTTCCTCCATGTTATTATGATCATCCACATAAATATTTGCATTTACAACGGGAAAATCAGCGCCAGTTAAACTTTTCATAAGAAAATCGATTCCATAATTAAATTCGTGATTTCCAACTGTCGCTGCATCATACTCCAATAAATTCATTGTCTTATATGCAGGGTGTATATCTGTAAGATTTAGAAGATTGCTTTTGGCAATAAATTCTGCGAGTG
>NZ_JBFACN010000109.1:0-1165 GCF_040640875.1 Streptomyces sp. NPDC021562 | reverse complement strand
GCAGATGGTCAATTAGTAACTGGTGGAAGCATTCTTTACCGTCAACGCGGTACAAAAATCTATCCAGGAGTTAACGTTGGTCGTGGTGGCGATGATACACTATTCGCAAAAGTTGACGGAATCGTTAAATTTGAGCGTCTAGGCCGTGATCGCAAACAAGTTAGCGTATACCCAGTAGCACAAGAAGCATAAGTTTCTTATGAAAAGGCTGGCTCTTTTGGAGTCAGTCTTTTATTTTATTTAGTTTTTCAGCACTTAGACAGACAGCATGTATGCTTTCTGTCTAAGTGCTGAAAGAAAAGATTTGCATTTTTTTGCTATATTTTTACGTGTCGTTTCATTTTTTGTTATACTTACATACGAGAAGTCTTCTGACACTAAATAACCGTGTAGGAGTACGATAATGAACAGAGACCGGGATACAATTGAATTTTTAAGACATGTACGCCATGATTGGCTTAATAAAATCCAACTTATCAAAGGGAATATGGCATTAAACAAAACAGAGCGCGTTGAGGAAATCATTGATGACATCATTTTGGAAGCACAGCAGGAGGCAAGGCTTTCTAATTTGGAGCTTCCTGCGTTTGCGGCTAAAATTTTGACGTCCAATTGGGAAAGCTATTCATTTCGTTTGGAATATGAAGTGCTTAATGAACAAAAGTGTCATTGTATAGAAGACTTTGCACTGACTGACTGGACGAGCCGATTTTTTTCCGTATTGGATAAAAGCATCAAAAAATACCATGATAATAATCTTTCCGTGTCAATCGAGCCACAATTAACGGAAACTCGATTGTTTTTTGATTTTAGCGGAATAATAGAAGAGAAAAAGCTGCTTATCGATTTCCTGCAGGAGAAGCTGAAAGATAGTTTTCTTGTGGAAAAAAGTGATATCTCTGATGAGGAATTAACGGTCGAGCTACTAATAAAGCAGCATAAGGATAACAATTAATTGTATTTCGATTCATAGGCGAGGAAGAAGCCTATTTTAGGAGGAAGTTGTAATATGTTTGTTGATCAGGTCAAGATTTACGTGAAAGGCGGCGACGGCGGCAATGGAATGGTTGCCTTTCGCAGAGAGAAATATGTTCCAAAAGGCGGACCAGCTGGCGGAGATGGCGGTAACGGAGCAGATGTAGTCTTTGAAGTAGAAGAAGGCTTA
>NZ_JBFACN010000108.1:0-1166 GCF_040640875.1 Streptomyces sp. NPDC021562 | reverse complement strand
CTTTCACACTTATATCTAATGCTGTTGCTGAATGGGTTATAAATCCCAAAGAAATATAATCGACACCACAATCTTTATAAGCAGGTAAATTTTCCAGTGTGATTCCGCCAGATGCTTCTGTTGTCACCGTTTCAGGAACATGCGGTATCCATTTAGCAATGTCTTCTGG
The DNA here is from genome assembly GCF_040640875.1 of Streptomyces sp. NPDC021562. Classification (NCBI taxonomy): domain Bacteria; kingdom Bacillati; phylum Actinomycetota; class Actinomycetes; order Kitasatosporales; family Streptomycetaceae; genus Streptomyces; species Streptomyces sp. NPDC021562. Next base: position 997 of record NZ_JBFACN010000108.1, on the reverse strand, counting down.
TGAGATGTTATCAAACATGATAACATCTGCCCCTGCTGCTAAAGCATCCTGCATTTGCTCGAATGACTCTGTTTCTACCTCTACTTTAATCATATGGCCTATTGATTGTTTGACTGCACGAACTGCCTCTTTTATTCCTCCAGCGAAGGAAATATGATTATCCTTAATCATCACTGCATCGTACAAACCAAACCGATGGTTAAACCCGCCTCCGACTGTTACTGCATATTTTTCGAGCATACGCAGCCCTGGTGTTGTTTTTCTTGTATCACAAATTTTTGTATAGCTGCTGTCTAATGCTTCTACTGCTTTATTTGTTAATGTGGAAATTCCGCTCATTCTCTGGATAAGATTTAAGATAACCCGTTCTCCCTTGAGCAGGTTCTTAATATCGCCTCTAACAGTGGCAATCGTTTGGCCAGGCTCGATTCTTTCTCCGTCCTCCAAATGGACCTGAACATCTATTTTGCCATCGAGAAGGGAAAAGCCTAGCTTAATAATGTCCTCTCCGCAAAAAATCCCTGTTGATTTAGCAAGGAAGATAATTTCTCCTTCCTGATGGTTTGGAAAAATGATGTCTGATGTTTTATCACCATCGCCGATATCCTCGTTAAAAAAACATTCAAGTTGCTGCCGCAATTTTATTTGGTTCATCGCTTACACCCTCATTCCTTTCGATTTTCAGGAGAACTGTCTGCTTTCTCCAGCTTTCTGCTTCTTCGGGAAAATCGCTTCTAAAGTGCCCACCCCTGCTTTCTGTGCGACTTAGGGCCGCTTTTGTTACGAGATAGGCTGTCAGCACCATAAAATACGTTTGCCATGCTTCCTTTTCAGAACAAGCTGTTTGCACTTCCCATTTTTCCCCATTCAAATAAGATTCTAACCATAATTGATGCTCCTGCAGTGTTTTTTCTGTCCTGACAATTCCAACTGAAGCCATTGTTCGTTGTTGTAGCTCCTTTATGCTTGGGAGACTTTTGAATTTCTTATGCATATG
>NZ_JBFACN010000107.1:0-1169 GCF_040640875.1 Streptomyces sp. NPDC021562 | reverse complement strand
GACGCTGCTGGACTAGCAATCTCTGAAAAAATGCGTGGACAAATCCGCGGTTTGGATCAAGCATCTCGTAACTCACAAGATGGTATCTCTTTAATTCAAACAGCTGAGGGTGCATTGAACGAAACACATGCAATCCTTCAACGTATGCGTGAGCTAGCTGTTCAAGGTGGTAACGATACTAACACTACTGATGACAGAACTCAAATTCAAACAGAATTGAACCAATTAATGTCTGAAGTTGACCGTATTGCTAATACAACTGAATTCAATACGCAAAACCTATTAAAAGGTTCTTTCTCAGCAACACTACAAGTTGGAGCTAATAATGGACAAACTATTAACTTCTCCATTAGTGGAATGGGTGCAGCTAGTCTTGGTCTTACAGCTGCTAAAATTTCAGTAGGAACTAACTTGCTTGCAAGTGGAGCAATTTCAACACTTGATGCTGCAATCAAGTCAGTTTCTACACAACGTTCAAACCTTGGTGCATTACAAAACCGCCTAGAGCACACAATCAACAACTTAGATACATCTTCTGAGAACTTGACAGCTGCTGAATCTCGTGTACGTGACGTAGACATGGCGAAAGAAATGATGACACAAACGAAAAACTCTATTCTTGCTCAAGCAGCTCAATCAATGCTTGCACAAGCAAACCAACAGCCACAAGGCGTATTGCAATTACTTCAATAATTTGTATCATTTTCTTATCAAAAGAGGATTGTCTATTTTTAGACAGTCCTTTTTTGTTTTTTAGTTATCCATTTCTATATTTAATAATACATAAAAGCTCTGAAGGAAAGTTTATTGGGAATATCTACTTGTTAATGAGAGGATTGAATTCCCGATATATAAAGTAGAGAGGGGAAGAGCTGCAGAACTTTCCCGATCATAAAAACACTAAACGTCTACAAGGATGTGGACACTTACATTCAGGGAGGAAGAATTAAAATGAGAATCAACCATAATATCGCTGCATTAAACACATATCGTCAATTGAGCTCTGCAACAAACGCTCAATCTAAATCAATGGAGAAATTGTCTTCAGGTCAACGTATCAACCGTGCTGGTGACGACGCTGCTGGACTAGCAATCTCTGAAAAAATGCGTGGACAAATCCGCGGTTTGGATCAAGCATCTCGTAACTCACAAGATGGTATCTCTTTAAT
>NZ_JBFACN010000106.1:0-1171 GCF_040640875.1 Streptomyces sp. NPDC021562 | reverse complement strand
TTGATAAGCTTCACAATTGCTATCGACTACTCGACCAATTCTCATCGTGCTCTCCATATGAATCATAATACCTGACGGCCAATTAGAGCGATGAACTTTCTTTGCTCCTGCTTTTTTGAGGATGTCAGCAGCAAGACCTGCCAGCTTTACTTGCTTCCTCTCCGATTTTTTTGTTGCTTTATAACGGATGACTGGAACAAAACCATTTTCGTCAGACAGAAGTGGATCAAGTGTCACACCATTTTGCTCATCGACTTCATCATCTGTTGTCACTAATATACTTAATGACCGAGGGTATTCATCCATCCATTTCCTTAGGAATGGTCCTGCGAGGCCTCCCTCTATATCCCATGAATTTTTTGATGGTCCATTCTGATTAAAGTAATAACTAGATTCACTTAAACCGTAAAAGGAAGCAGTTAAACCCGGACTTAATCCAGTTGTCTGCAACGCTCCAAGTCCAGGATAGTCAAGCCTTGCTCCACATGTATTCCCAACAAAAGGTCTTATTTCCCTGCTCCCTAAAATAGAAATCAAGTCCTTTTCATCAAAAATTCCGGTTATCCAATCCATATAATGTGTTACTAAGCCTTTTCCTACGAACTGGTTTTTTGGCAAGTTCGAATTCAACCACAGTCTTGGTGATTCAATGCTTCCACATGCCAACACGACTGCTGCTGCCCTTAACTCCTCCTGCTCCCCTGTCCAAGTATTCCTTACTTCCACACCGATAGCACACAGCTCTGAATCAATTGTTTCTGTCAGAATCTTCACAGCAAATGTATTTGGCCATATACATACATTTCCAGTTTTTAAGGCAAGGGGAATATAGCTTACATTTGTTGAGCGCTTGGCAATTTTGTCGACAGACGGACCATGAGGGCACCCGTTAATACAGTGCCCAGAAAGTGTGCAGCCTTCCATCCACGAGAGCTGCTCATCTGTGACACCAGAAGAATTATGAATAGCCTTATTTGGGAGAAGAATAGCATTCGGCTGTGGACGGTATCCGGGCTTTTGTACATCTAATACTGGAGTGAAATCCATGCCAAGCCTGCTCGCACCATAATAAAATTCCGCGATCACCTTCGACCCGTACGCCTGACCCTGCGGCCGACGAGGAGCCGACGGGCTGGGGTGGCGACCGCCCCAGCCTTCCGGCCCTCCCGCA
>NZ_JBFACN010000105.1:0-1178 GCF_040640875.1 Streptomyces sp. NPDC021562 | reverse complement strand
AAAGGGCAAGCCCCTAATAAAAAAAATGATGCATGTTCATATCTGTCTTCTAAAGAGAATGGTCTCGCCATATACTGTATGGGGTGAAAAGCTTGAATATTGTTGGTCGCTGTTAGGAGGGGCTTCACTTGGAAAAACTCAAAAAGCTGTCAAGTGTCCAGTTTTGTATGGTTTGGACGTTTATCAGCACACTTTTGTTCTATATCATAACAGATATTTCCGTGTATACGATTGCCGCTCTAATTGCTGGCATTGTGCTTTCCTTCATTAATTTGCTGGAGGATGAAGTTATTCATCAAAAAATACGTGGCGAATAAATTTATTTTAGAATGGATGTATAAAAATCAAAAAGGGAGACCACAATGATATTACAAAGTGTAATTCCCCCTTTTGTTAAAGAGATATTAGGCAATCATCCCCCCTAAGGATTTTTTAGCCGAATATCTCTTTTTTTTATTGAAGCAACTGCAGAAATCTATATGTTCTGTCTTCCTTCGGATTAGAGAAAAATTCTTCAGGAGTTGCCTTTTCTACGATATAGCCGCCATCCATAAATAAGACCTCGTCTGCTACTTCTCTGGCAAACTTCATCTCATGTGTAACAACAATCATCGTCATTCCTTCTCTTGCAAGATCCTTCATTACTTTCAATACTTCACCGACAAGCTCTGGGTCTAGTGCTGATGTTGGCTCATCAAAAAGCATTACTTCAGGCTCCATCGCAAGCGCTCGCGCAATACCAACACGCTGCTGCTGTCCTCCTGAAAGCTGATAAGGGTAAAAGTCGAGCTTATCTGCCAAGCCAACCTTAGCGAGAAGCTGTTCTGCCTTTTTCCGTGCCTTTTCCTTATCTTCTTTTTTGACAATGACTGGTCCCTCCATTACATTTTGTAATGCTGTCTTATGAGGGAACAGGTTATAGCCTTGGAATACCATACCTGTCAGCTTACGAAATTCTGTTACTTCTTTTTTGGAAACCCTCTGAGAGAAATCAATGCTTTTATTACTAATAGCAATCGTTCCCCCAGATGGTGTTTCAAGGAGGTTTAAACAGCGAAGCATTGTTGTTTTCCCTGAACCCGATGGTCCAATCACTACAATCACTTTCCCTTTTTCTACATCTAAACTAATGTCCTTTAAAACCTCCAGCTCTCCAAAGCTTTTGGACAAGCCTGTAA
>NZ_JBFACN010000104.1:0-1195 GCF_040640875.1 Streptomyces sp. NPDC021562 | reverse complement strand
AGTGCTTACTTCCAGTTTGCTTACCCATTTACTATTGCAAATGATAAGTATGACTTCGTGGCAGCAAAAGCAACGATTGCCCAGGATAAAGAAGAATCGACAGATGAGCAGCATATCGCAGTTGTACCGGAGAAATACGCTCGGTACCGAAGCGAAAAGAAACTAGGCGAGCTTTCTCATGCTTCCTACTATGATTTAGGACATTCAACTTTGCAAAAAATTGACGATCATCTTTATTGGGTAACACCGATTGAATACACTGGCTTTTTTAAATGGATGAAGAACCAGCCTGTTCCTGGCTTCATAAAAATGAGTGCAGAGGATGAAAATAAAGATGCTGTGTTAGTCAAATCGGAAATGACATATGTTCCATCTGCTTATTTCCACGAAGACTTAAAGCGTCTTGTAAGAAAAACGCATAAGGATCACGTCCTGCTGGAAGCAAGCTTTGAGCCAGACGATAATGATAAGCCGTATTATGTTGTGCCATACGGGGATTACAACAAATTCAGGCAGATTGTTGATGTAAAGGGTATTTATATTATTGATCCCGCAAATGGCGAAGTTAAGGACTATAAAATGAATGAAATACCTGATTTCATCGATCATGTTATCCCAACAAGTGTAGCAGAGGATTGGAATGAGTGGTATGGAAAATATATACACGGTTTCTGGAATACCATCTTCTCTAAAGAAGATATTAAGGTACCGACTGAATGGGAAGATATTGATGAAGTAAATGGTGTATTCAATAAGGACCTTGCCTTAAATTGGTTTACTGATTTCACTCGACCGAACTCAGACAGCGGAAGCATGGTAGGCTATTCACTAATCAATGCAAGGTCTGGAAAGCTTACATTCTATGAAGAAGCAAATGGTTCCTTAAATGGGAAATCTGCCATCAATGTAGCTGAAAAGACATTTAGAGCGGAGAAATATGAGGCTGGAACACCTATCCTTTATACGATATATGGTCAGTTCACATGGGTAGTTCCACTTATGGACTCCAACAGCGTGCTAAGACAAATCGTACTTGTTAATGCGAAGGATGAAAAGATTTACAGCTACAGCAATGAAAAATCAAAGCTTTTCAATGACTATAAATATGCCATTGCTACATTGTTAAAGGATGACAACACAGTCCCTAATAATATAGCAGACTTAAAGGACTTGAATGGAAAAATCAGCTATGTTT
>NZ_JBFACN010000103.1:0-1201 GCF_040640875.1 Streptomyces sp. NPDC021562 | reverse complement strand
CATATTCTTCATCCAGTGAAGGCGATGTGTTGCAAGGAAAACAAGCCTATTTTCAAACAATGGCAGCATTGTCTCCTTTAACTCAAATTCTGTTTCAATATCTAAGTGAGACGTTGGTTCATCCAACAGCATCACTTTTCGGTCTGTCAGAAAGGCCCTTGCCAAGGCAATGCGCTGTTCCTGTCCGCCACTAAGTGTTCTGCCGCCATCACCAAGCATCTCGTCAAGGCCATTCGGAAGGGATTGATATAATGTCTCCAACCCTGTTGCTCTTAAAGCAGCTTTAATTTCATCATCATCTGCTCCAGGTTGATAAAAGGCAATATTCTCTCTGAGTGTCATGCTGAATATATAGGGGGATTGTGGTATATAGACAGTTTTCTGCCGCCACTCCTCCGTCATAAGACTTGGTATCTCCTTATTATTTAATAGAATTTCACCTTCTGTAATACTCGTAAAGCCGCTGAGTAAATCAATTAGGGTTGATTTCCCTGCGCCGCTTTCTCCGACAATACCGACCTTTTTGCAGCCAGCAATTTGGAAGGATAGACTCTCAAGTGTGAGATTTTCCGCACTGCTGTGACGATATCCTACTTGATTAAATGCAATATTCGAAATATCCTGCAAAGCTGATACAGTTGTATTTGACATGCTTTTGCTTTCCTCGTGAATTATTGCCAATATGGCTTCGCCTGCCTCTTTTCCATTTAAAGTGGCATGATAGTCTGCTCCAACCATCCTTACTGGAAGAAAATATTCAGGTGCCATAATTAAAATCATTAATGCCGGCAACAGCAGCAAGTCACCGCCAATAAGACGTACACCTAAATTAACTGCTACAGAAGCAACAGATAATGATGTGAAAAAGTCCAGTGAAAAGGAGGATAAAAAGGCGACACGAAGTGTTTTCATCGTGGCAGTCCGATATTGCTCACTCACTTTTTCAATATTGTCACTGTGTTTTTTGCTTTTTCCTAGAAATTTAAGTGTTTCCAATCCTCTCAATGAATCAAGGAAGTGATTGGAAAGAATTCGGTAAGTAGCAAGCTGCTTGTTCATTTGTCCCTTTGCTGCCAGTCCGACGAGAATGAGGAAACCAATTAGAATCGGCATTGTGATTGTCAGGATGATGCCTGCAATCCAATCCAACCAATATACATACAGCAATATCATCGGAGGAATGACGGAGGTTCCAACCATC
>NZ_JBFACN010000102.1:0-1204 GCF_040640875.1 Streptomyces sp. NPDC021562 | reverse complement strand
AAATCGAGAAGTCAGCGATGGGGCTTAACTTCATTCCAATCGTGGAGATTCCGAACGAACGCCTTACGGGCATGAATCGCGGTTACTCCGAGATCGATAAGTGGGCGCCAATTACAGACGAAATCAATAAAAAGCTTAGCGACTATTCCGACGCAATCCGTTTCGAAATGTTTGCCATTACGCTATTGATGAACGTCGACAACGACAAAGGGCTTAACGTAGCACCTGGCGCAATGTGGAACTTACAGGGGGCAGGCGGATTGTTAGAAGGCGAAAGGCCAGACGCAAAGAAGCTCGAATCAAATTTCAAATTTAAAGAAGCGGTCGAAGCATATCTTGATCGACTGTATTCGAATCTTCATAAAATCGCCGAAGTACCTAGCGTAAACACTGCCGAAATGAATGTCGGCGGTATCAATGATATGGCGGTGAAGTTACTATATTCGTCCATCATATCGAAAACGCAACGTTCATGGATCGTTTGGAAATCGCGCCTTGAATTATTAAACGAATATATATTGCGATACATGAGCGCGCGGTCAAACGACTCGCGTTTTATTTATGATCGCGATTTAGTAAACAGTATCGATAATAACTTCGATAATACGGTCCATTTCCGATTACCACTACCGGAAGACCAAGCGGAGCTAATCGAACGTTTAACAACCGAAATGAGCAGCGATTTAGAATCGATTAAAGGAGCACTTTCTCGCTTAGGCGTTGAAAATCCGGAAGCTAAATTGATGGAGATTCTCACGGAACGCCGATTAATGAAAAGTGAAGAGGACCCATATCGAGGTGAATCTTGAAAAAACATAATTGCAAAGGAGAAACTATATGCCACATAACAATAGGGCCCAGAAACTTGACGCAAATTCTAAACCAGTTGATCAATATTTCAACAATACAACAGATCAGTACGAGGTTCAAACAGGTTCAAATGGCGCAAAGAATGTTTCATTAGTAGGGAGTACTATCCCGCAAGGTCAAGAAATCCCAATGAAAATTTTAGGATGTAATACTTCACAAGATTATTTAGTTGGAGCAGTGGTTACAGCAGGCACATCAACCCCAATACTTGAGAATGTAGATATAGACGGTAATGAAATTGGGGTAGGGGTTCGATTAAGTGCGGCGAGAAAATACAAAGTTTCCATCGTCCCAAAAACTATGTCAGGGTTAAATACAGACAACGACGCGTTCA
>NZ_JBFACN010000101.1:0-1209 GCF_040640875.1 Streptomyces sp. NPDC021562 | reverse complement strand
TTCCTTTTTACCATTCTATCCTACTATTCCTTTAAGATTGCCGAATATGTAGGCTGGACATGCATATTATGTATGGAAGGAGGAGAGAGCATGAAGAAACGCCTTGCTTTACTATTCGTGATTGTTTTGCTTGCATTCATTGCCTATGTGGAAACACCAACTGCGAAAATTAATGAAGACTATGTTTATTATTATGGTGAAACTACGGAAAGCGAGCCGGCAAGCACATCTGAGGAAGTGTACGGAGCGCCAGAATTAGAATATAAATTGGAAGATACGACGGTTGAGGACGGATTCGTATTGGAGACTTACAGAGAGTATGAAATATACAAAAATCGTGCAGGCGAAGTTGTCAAAAATGTTCCTACCTCTAATCGGGAATATTTACGATACAAACAATAATAAAAATTGCTGTTATGACAAAGAGGGCTGCACAGCACAGCCCTTTTCCTTTTTGAAGCTAATCCTGCCCCTTTTTACGCTTTTCCTTTTCTGCTCTGTAAAACTCGTGAAACATTTTCATCAGCGCTCTTTTTTCAATGCGAGAAACATAGCTTCTTGAAATGCCAAGTTCCTTTGCGATTTCTCTTTGGGTCTTCTCTTTTTTCAAATCAAGCCCAAACCTGCCGACAATAACTTCCTTTTCCCTTTCATCTAATACATCGATATATTCCTTCACCTTTTCCAGCTCCATATTTAACTGAATCGTATTGACTACATCCTCTGATTCTGACTTCAGCACATCAATTAAGCTTATTTCATTGCCCTCTTTATCCTGACCGATTGGGTCATGAAGGGAGACATCTTTTTTGGTTTTTTTCAATGCTCTTAAATGCATAAGTATTTCATTCTCAATACATCTTGCTGCATATGTGGCAAGCTTCGTCCCTTTACCTTCTGAGAAGCTTTCTATTCCCTTAATCAAACCAATTGTTCCGATAGATATTAAATCCTCCGAGTCCTCACCAGTGTTTTCAAACTTCTTCACAATATGTGCAACAAGCCGTAAGTTATGTTCTATCAGCATATTTCGCGCATGCGAATCTCCTTCTGCCATCAGCCTTAAATACTTTTTTTCGTCTGATGCAGATAAAGGCTGGGGAAACGCATTATTTTTTACATAAGAAACAAGAAACAACAGTTCTTTTACTAAAAGCCCGAGTGAATAAAAAATCCCAGACATTGTTCCACCTCCACTTTAGCCTATAC
>NZ_JBFACN010000100.1:0-1230 GCF_040640875.1 Streptomyces sp. NPDC021562 | reverse complement strand
GCATCTTCCAGTGTCAAATATTGCTTAGGCATTCGAACAATTTGTTCACAAAACCGATGATTGACTGTCTTCATTTCAGCGCTAATGGAAATACCATTACCCTTTCGTGAACCTGCCCCATAGCCTGTCATGCTTTTCACCATATATTAACACATCCAATTTAATTGGCAATTAGTTTCATAATTAGTACAGCTGCCATGTAATCCGTTGCTCTTTTTAGAGATATCCGCATAAAAAAACAAAAGGCATAGAGTTATCTCTAGTACCTTTTGGATTATAACATATTTTATTTTGATTTACTTAACAAAAATGATCCTGCTAGTAAAAAAGTTGGAACAGAAGCTAATCCTAATATCATCAGCCAATCCTTCGGTTGAATGGCAACAGTATGGAAAATGCCTTGCAGTGCCGGTACATAAATAACAACAAGCACTAACAATAGGGAGGACAATACAGCCCAAACTAAATACATGTTTCCAAATGGATTGCGGGACAATATTGATTTTTCACTGCGGCAGTCAAATACATGGATGAGCTGCGCTAGTACTAGTGTTGCAAAGGCTACAGTTTGTGCATATGCAAGATTATCTGGATTATCATTATATGCCAGCATAAAGGCAGCAATGGTCGAAAGTCCAATCAATATTCCTCTTGAAATGACCTTCCAGCCCAGACCTCTTGCAAATACACCTTCATTCGGACTGCGCGGATCACGCTTCATCACATTATCTTCCGGTCTATCAAGACCTAGAGCCATCGCTGGTAGTCCATCTGTCACTAAGTTGACCCAAAGTATTTGGATAGGAACTAATGGCAATGGCAGCGCCAAAATCATTGCAAATAGCATAACGAGAATTTCCCCGACATTAGATGCGAGCAGATACCGGATGAACTTACGAATGTTTTCATAAATATTTCTTCCTTCTATAATGGCTGATTTAATGGAAGCGAAGTTGTCATCCATTAATACAAGCGAAGAAGCTTCTTTGGCAACATCTGTACCAGTAATCCCCATTGCAATTCCTATATCTGCTGTTTTAATTGCTGGTGCGTCATTGACACCATCACCTGTCATTGCGACAATATGTCCTCTGTTTTGGAAGGCTTGAACAATTTTAAGCTTATGCTCTGGCGATACCCTTGCAAAAACAGAAACATGATCAACGACATCTTCTAATTCTTGCACACTCATATTTGCAAGCTCTTTACCTTCAAGAACTTTTGACTGAC
>NZ_JBFACN010000099.1:0-1250 GCF_040640875.1 Streptomyces sp. NPDC021562 | reverse complement strand
AGATATTGATACAAAGTAAAAATGATCGAAACTAGCACTAACACGACTTGTCCTCTTCTTCTCATTTTTGGAGATTTCACCACCATATCCATTGTCTCCTGTATCTCAAATTAATTATTAACTCTCTTATGCTGTTATTATCAAAACTTCTCTATATGCTACCAACTATACCATGGAATTGGAAAAATTTTAATATTGTTTTTTTTACACTGCTTCCCCTGTCCATTTCTAAAAAATTACAAGAAATTTTTAGTAGGAATTTTTTTTATTGTTATATAGCATTATTTTTCCTATTTGCTGTTGTTATAAGGTTTAGCAAGCTATTACCATTCTAGTACACTATTGCAAAATAAGGAATACCTGTTCACGAAAACCCTTTCTTTATGTCTCCCCCACAAATACAATTGTATTTTCTAGATAAATTTATTATGATAGGTTAAGTTAAATGAACATTTATAGATATCAGCTTACAAGATGCAACTCATATACTGCAGGAAATGAAGTTTTTTTTAGGAGATAAATTTCACTCCGTCTTCATCATTTCGTTGCCGAAAACTACTGGATGAGCTTTTCTTACTTATAAAAAATACGGCTGCTTAATCGTGAAAGAGGGGAATATACATGTCAAATAATAAATTGTCACAAGGCTTGGAATCACGCCATATCCAAATGATTGCACTTGGCGGCACAATCGGTGTCGGATTATTCCTTGGATCGTCCAAAACAATTGGCTGGACAGGACCTTCTGTCTTACTCGCATACGCCATTGCAGGAATTTTCGTCTTCTTTATCATGCGTGCAATGGGAGAAATGCTCTATTTAGAGCCAAGCACAGGATCATTCGCAACATTCGGCCACAAATACATCCACCCACTAGCAGGCTATATGACTGCTTGGAGCAACTGGTTTCAGTGGGTAATCGTCGGAATGTCGGAAATTATCGCAGTCGGAGAATATATGAACTATTGGTTCCCTGACTTGCCAGCATGGATTCCAGGCTTAATCGCGATGGCAATCCTTGGCGCTGCTAACTTAGTTTCAGTTAAATCCTTTGGCGAATTTGAATTTTGGTTCGCGATGATTAAAATAATTACAATCGTCCTATTGATTGTGGCAGGCTTAGGTATTATCATCTTCGGATTTGGAAATGGCGGACAAGCTATCGGATTTTCCAATCTGTGGGCACACGGCGGCTTTTTCTCAGGTGGCTTCTCAGGATTTTTCTTTGCCCTTTCTCTTGTCATCGGTGC
>NZ_JBFACN010000098.1:0-1288 GCF_040640875.1 Streptomyces sp. NPDC021562 | reverse complement strand
CGGGCACGTGCCTGGTGACATCGGCGCCATCGTGACCAGTTCAGCACGTGGTCGCGGCGTGCAGGACGGTGGCGGGGTTGAGTTGCCAGCAGACGACGGATTTCGGCTGGGGTGAGGTCCACGAGGTCGGGTGTGTCGGCCTCGACACCCCTTTTTCACGCTCCTGCACGGCCATCACCGCAAGGAACGCGTGGGCGAGCATGGCAAGCGTGATGTGCCGGTGCCAGCCCACGTAGCGGCGGACCTCGTACTGGTCCAGGCCGCACTCGTTCTTCGCGCTCTGGAAACACTCTTCGATCTTCCAGCGGCAGCCGGCGACACGGACCAGGTCAGCGACGGTTGCGTCCAGTGGAGCGCAGGCGAGGTAGTAGGCGATCTCGTCGGGCCTGCTGATGCTGCGGCGGGCCAGTACCCACCTCTGTCGTGTCGGCTCGTCGACGCCGGATTCGGTCACGGCGGGCAGGCGGGCGGCGGCCCAGTCGTAGAACCGTTCGCCTTTGGCTCCCTGCCCCGCCGACAGACGCTGCCACGCCTCGGGCGGGGCCTGGGCGATGAGATGGTCGATGCGCGGGCCGTTGACCTGCTGTGACTTGGGGACGGCGACCACATAGGAAAGCTCGGCATCCTCCAGGAAACGCCGGAAGTGCGAGTCCTGTCCGTAGGCGGAATCCGCTGTCACCCAGGCGATGGGGAGTGGGGAGGCCAGGGCGCGCAGGATCATGTCACGGGCCAGTTCGCCCTTGGTGGCGAAGGTGCGCTCGTCGGGGATGCGGGCTGCTTGGCAGCGTTTCCGGTCCTCGGTCCAGGACTTGGGCAGGTAGAGCTCGCGGTCGACCAGGGCGTGGCCGCGGGTGGTGGCGTAGGCGGCGAAGACGCCGATCTGGCAATTTTCTGTCCGTCCGGCCGTGCCGGAGTACTGGCGCTGCACCCCTGCGGAGGTGATGCCTTTCTTCACGAAGCCGGTGTCGTCGAGGATCAACACGCCGTTCCGCGTGCCGAGTTGTTCTGCGATGTATGCCTGAAGGTCGTCCCGCAGGCCGTCAGCGTCCCACCGGCTGTGGGAAAGCAGGTGCTGCAGGCCGTGTGGGGTGTCATTGCCGGCATACTCGGCGAGCTGCCAGCTGTTCTTTCGACCGACCGGGCCGAGCAGTCCGCGGACGTAGTCCCGCATCCGCCGCCGGGACTCCACCCGGCAGAAGCGGGCTCCGGTCCGCAGGAAGAGTTCTTCGAGTTCCAGGTCCCATGCATTCGTTGGTACGTCGTGGATCACGAGAACGGACTGCTCGTC
>NZ_JBFACN010000097.1:0-1301 GCF_040640875.1 Streptomyces sp. NPDC021562 | reverse complement strand
TAGCCTAATGCTTGGATAGCTGCTCTCATACGCGGAATATAGCCGTGGTGGTCAGCACCCCAAACGTTGATAAGCTTTGTAAAGCCTCTTTCCAATTTATCTTTATGATAAGCAATATCTGGAGTCAGATATGTGTAAGACCCGTCATTTTTAATAAGCACGCGGTTTTTATCATCACCGAAATCCATAGAACGAAGCCATGTTGCTCCATCCTCTTCGTAAATATAGCCATTTTCTCTTAATGAGTTCAATGCTACATCAATTTTTCCATTTTCATAAAGAGACGTTTCTGAATACCACACATCAAACGGAACACGGAAATCCTCAAGGTCTTGCTTTAGCTTGCCCATTTCGTATTTAAGTCCATATGTACGGAAGAAATCAAAACGTTCTTTTTCCTCTACATGCACAAATTTATCGCCAAATTCTTCTGCAAGCTTCTTACCGATTCCAATGATGTCCTCACCATGGTAGCCGTCTGCAGGCATTTCCTTATCTTGACCAAGTGCTTGGAAATAACGCGCTTCAACAGATAGCGCTAAGTTATTGATCTGGTTTCCAGCATCATTGATATAATATTCTCTTGATACATCATAACCTGCTTTATCAAGAATATTGCACAAAGAGTCACCAACTGCAGCACCTCTGGCATGTCCTAAATGAAGATCTCCAGTAGGGTTTGCTGATACAAACTCAACTTGCACCTTTTCCTTATTTCCGAAGCTAGTTTCTCCGTAAGCATCGCCTGCTTCAAGGATTGTCGGAATCAAGTCTGCTAAGTAGCTGTTATTCATATAGAAATTGATGAATCCAGGACCAGCAATTTCTACTTTATCAATGGATGCCTTTGTTTGGTCAAAGTTGTCGATAATTGCTTCTGCAATTGCTCTTGGCGCTTTTTTTGCCACTCTTGCCAGCTGCATCGCCATATTTGTGGAATAGTCCCCGTGCGCCTTGTCCTTTGGTAATTCTAGGATTACTTCTGGAATTTGTGCCTCTTCCGCAAGACCTGCCTTCACAACACTAGCTTTAATTTCATCCTTCAGTTTTTCTTTTATTTGATCTACAATATTCATGCTTGTACTGTCTCCTCCTTAAAATTAATTGTCATATGATAGGTTCCATTTTTATTGCCATTCGTATTTAAATCATACAATATATCAATAAGCCCTGATGGACTATGTGCTTCTTTTTCCATGCCTAGCCGCTTTGTATCTGTCACCATTAGAAAAGTACCATAAGGAGTTTCATAGCTGCCATTTCGCTTTTTGTTCAACAAAAAGGCCAATCGCATTTTCACT
>NZ_JBFACN010000096.1:0-1308 GCF_040640875.1 Streptomyces sp. NPDC021562 | reverse complement strand
GTCCAATCGCAACTAAAAAGGAAAAAATCAACCCTGGATGCAATAAAAAAATCTCTAATAGAAGCAGGAATCCAGCGATGATGACAATCCATCCTGCAAAGTCCTTCTTTATTCTCTGAAACAACGGAATTCCTCCTTCCATTCATGCTGGCTACGCCCCTCCGGCTATTGATAATAGCGTATTATCCACACTCGGAAAGGCGTATAAAAAAACCTACGCCTTTTAAGAATATCATTTTTTTCAAGAAGTGAAAGTTTCATCTTTCTTTTCCTCTATCTTTTTTTCTAAAGCAGCTATTTTTTCATCAATTGTATGCTGATAGTACTTGTTAGTTATCTTTTTCTCCAAACCGTCAATATATGTTTCCATTTCATCGAACTTAGCTGTTCCGGCAGAATTTCCTTGTTTATCGGTCATTTTATTCATTGTGTAAGAAGCTCTAGTCATGTTTTCTTTCCCCATCAGCTCAAGACGACGAATGTTCATGTCCTTCAGTTTATGCTTCATTTCTGCATATTTTGCTTCTAGCTCACTTGTCTGCTTATCAGTGATTTTCAGTGATTCCGTCAAACGGACAATTCTTTCCTCATAATGATGTTGTTCTGTTTGAGCAAAAGAGAACAGCTCCTCTTCGCCAGCCTGTGACGCGATTTCTGCTTGCTTTTTACGTTTTGCAGCAAGTTCCTCAGCCTCTTTAAGCTCTTTTGTGAATGCTTCTTTTAATACATATTGTCGTTTCACAAGCTCTTTTACTTTTTCTGTTTCTTTTTCACATTCTTTTAAATATTGGTTAAGAAGCGCTAGGGGATTTTTATTTTCCTTTTTGTCGAGCACTTCATTTATATCTGCCATTACTGCATTTTTAATTCTTTCTAATAGGTTTGCCATGATTTTTTTCCTCTTTTCTGTTTAGTTTTTATTTATTTAGTTCAGACCATTGCTTTTCAAAATTCTGGAACGGATCATCTGAGTTTGATTTCTGTGTAACTGCACCTGATTTCTTCCACTTTTTAAACACTAACAACAGGACGTATGCTGCAACAAGGGCAATGATTGCTGGAAGATTGCTTGCTGTGATGCACAGTAACACGATACCTAAAGCACCCCAGCCTATTTTTGCCCCAGTTGTACCTGCCTTCATAAATTGCTTGAACACAAGGTACAGCAATACTCCGCTAATAACTAATCCTACTAAAGGACCTAAATGTGACAGCAGGACAATTGCTGCTGTCGCTCCTAAAAGAAATAAACCAACTTTTTTCATCAATCAATCTCTCCTTTCTTATACTCCTATCATAGCTTTCGAC
>NZ_JBFACN010000095.1:0-1324 GCF_040640875.1 Streptomyces sp. NPDC021562 | reverse complement strand
GTGAAATTCTCGACGTATGCAGTACCGATGATTATCGGCGAAATTCAACGCTTTATTCGTGATGACGGCACAGTCAAGGTGAGCCGCTCCTTAAAGGAATTGAGCAATAAAATCAGGAAAGCAAAAGATGAGCTCTCCAAACAGTATGGACGGACACCGACTGTCGGAGAGATCTCAGAGCATCTTGATATTCCGCCAGAGGATATAGTGTTAGCACAAGAGGCTGCAAGAACACCTTCCTCTATTCATGAAACAGTATATGAAAACGATGGCGATCCTATAACCCTTCTTGACCAGATTGATGATGGCAATGAGGGGAAATGGTTTGATAAAATCGCCTTGCAAGAAGCGATTAGGGAGCTTGATGAACGAGAAAGGCTAATTGTGTACCTCCGATATTATAAAGACCAGACACAATCAGAGGTTGCGACAAGGCTGGGAATTTCACAAGTACAAGTATCGCGGCTTGAGAAAAAGATATTATTACAAATGAAAGAGCAGATGGATATTTAATATCCATCTGCTTTTTTTTATGGAAATATTACCAATTATCTTCCCGCTAATAAATTACCACTTTCATGCAAATACTACCATCATCACAAAAACATTAGATGTTAGGATGTGAACATGAATGGCTGAGACGGTTTATATTCGGATGAGAAATCGTATCGAAAAAAGATTGAATGAGGATGTGCTGCTGCGAGATTTAGCACAAGTGATTGCTGCTGATGCTCTAATGGAACAATTGGAAGCAATGGTCATTTACCGTATTTCAGAGGGTGATCGAAATATCATTGTCATTGACAGTACAAGAATTATAAAAGCAATCCGCAGCATCAACCAAGACTTGGAGATACAGATTATCGGCCCTGCACAAACCATCATTGAAGTCATCCTCAAAAAAAAGGAAGCATCAATACCGCTTTTTTTGCTAGTTTGGCTGCTTCTTTTTATTGGATCTGCTCTGACTATTATGAACTTTCATGAAGATGTTAGTATGCAAGCAGTTCATCAAAAGCTGTATAAAATCATTACAGGAAAAGAGGTGGAAAAGCCTCTTATATTTCAAATTCCCTATAGCTTAGGTTTAGGCCTGGGGATGATTATCTTCTTTAATCATGTATTTAAAAAGCGTTTTAACGAAGAGCCAAGCCCCCTGGAAGTAGAGGTTTTCTCCTATCAGCAAGCTTTGGATCAATATGTAATCATGCATGAGAATAAAGAAAGCATGAAAAAACTAGATGATCATTAAGATACTTGTTGTGCTTTTTATCGGGGCGGCTTGGGGTATTACAGTCGGAGCTGGTTATGTTGCCTTTTTGAC
>NZ_JBFACN010000094.1:0-1334 GCF_040640875.1 Streptomyces sp. NPDC021562 | reverse complement strand
TCGCCTTTTGGATGATTTTATATTTACCTGAATCCTCGCCCCATTTTCGAAATGCTTTTGAAAAACCAAACAGCAGGATAAACAAATAGATTAACCATTCCAAAGGAGTCGATATAAAAAACATAAAGTTTTTTAGTTTAGAATATTCATCACTTAAAGCAAGCTCTCTGGTGTTCAAAAAAGTAGCTGGATCTGCAGCCGTTCCTTGAAATTCGAAGGGGAGCTTCGAGTCCGCAAAATAAAACAAGTACCAATAAAAAAACAAGCCGTACACGATGAATAATAATACTGAATAAAAACCTAGTTTCCTTGCCATTATGCCCCTCCTTGCCTTGTACAACCTTATTACTATTAATAAGACTAAGAGGCGGCATTTAGAACAAGAAGTTTTTGCAGCATCATTAAAAAAAGTACTGGGAAGCGGCCCCAGTACTTTTTTTGCCATTTAATATATTAAGTGGATAAAATCTTCCTTCGTTATATTACCAAAATAATGCTTAATCGATGTTTCCTCAAGCGCCTTTTCTAGTTCACTTCTGTCATATCGCAAGCCAGTCAGTTTAGTCTCGATGTCGGCAACATCACCAACCCCAAAGAAATCACCGTATATTTTACAGTTTTTGATAATACCTTTTGCCACATCAAAACGAACGTCAACTTGTCCAACAGGGAAACGATGGGAATGCTGAAGATTAAATCTTGGTGATTTACCATAGTTCCAATCCCAGTTTTGATAACGCTCTTTGGAAATGGCATGGATGTTTTCCCAATCCTGCTCTGTCAAAACATACTCCTGAATATTTTCTTCTCCCTCAAACAAGTAGTTCAAGATTAGGCTCTTGAATTCTTCAATACTAATTTGCACCTTTAAGAATTCAGAAATATTGGCAACCCTGCTTCTAACAGATTTTATCCCTTTAGATTCAATTTTATCTTTTCTAACCTTTAATGCAGACACAATATGGTCCATTTCAGAATCAAACAAAAGGGTGCCATGGCTGAACATTCTTCCTTTTGTGGAGAATTGAGCATTACCCGAAATCTTTCTGCCTTCTGCCAATAAATCATTACGGCCGCTTAATTCTGCATTCACACCCATGCTTTGCAATGCCTTAACAACAGGCTCTGTGAATTTACGGAAGTTATGAAAACTGTCACCGTCGTCCTTTGTTATGAAGCTGAAGTTCAAATTGCCTTTATCATGATAAACTGCACCGCCGCCAGACAATCTTCTAACTACGTGAATACCGTTTGATTCGACATAATCTGTGTTAATTTCCTCAATTGTGTTCTGGTTTTTGCCGATGATGATAGATGGTTCATTTATATAAAAC
>NZ_JBFACN010000093.1:0-1343 GCF_040640875.1 Streptomyces sp. NPDC021562 | reverse complement strand
ATGATAAGAATGAGTACTTAGAAATAGTGTTGTCTGAAATTGAGCGGATAAATACAATCGTGGGAGAGTTTCTGTTTCTAGCCAAGCCGACAGCAGATGTGTTTCAAAAGAAAAATATAAAGAACATTATTAATGATGTGGTCACATTTATTAAAGCACAGTCCAATCTTTACAATACCCAAATTTACACGATGATGGAAGATAGCATTCCGATGATTTTCTGTGAAGAAAACCGCTTGAAGCAAGTATTTCTCAACCTCCTGCAAAACTCGATTGAAGCAATGCCAAACGGTGGGATTATTGCAATAACAGTAAAGATGATCGAGGGCGAACAAATTTCCATCCAAATCGCAGACCAAGGGATGGGTATTGAGGAAGAAAGATTGGCAACCCTCGGTGAACCCTTTTATACGACAAAGGAAAAGGGTACAGGACTTGGGCTGATGACATGCTATAAAATTATTGAAGAAGGCCACCGTGGCCATATGAGCATTGAAAGTACTGTCGGTAAAGGAACAAACGTGCAAATCATTCTGCCAAGCCTAACACAGGAAATGCTTGGGACAAGCATACATACGAAATTTGCAAAAGAATAAGCAAAAGGCAGGCCGAGTGAAAATGGCCTGCTTTTTGTTTGCTTATTTATTAAATTTATTCTTCATTTTATCCTTTAACTTTTCGCCCATATCTCTTTCTTTATCTTGAACCTTTTCATTCCGTTGGGCTTTTTTTGCAGCATCCATTGCTTTGTCTTTGTACTGGTCAAAATTACTCATTTCTATCAGCCTCCTAAGAAAGTTTATATGATATATATAGACTTTCTTATGGAAGATAAACTGCCAATAATAGGTAAGCCTTTAAAGGGCGCTATTAATCACTTTTTTATAGTATAGGACGGATAACAGTCCAAAGATGGAATAGAGAAGGGTGTAGACAACCATAACAGTCAGCATTGGTGTCCAAGCTGTTCCGAAAAAGAACCAGCCTGATTGGACGGCAAAATAGCTGTGTGCAAGACCGATCGCAAGAGGGATTCCAAAGCTGAACAGCTGCTTGCCTTGAATGCCGCGAAGCAGGTCGCCCTTCGTATAGCCAAGCTTTCTTAAAATTGTGTAGTTATGCTTTTCTTCTTCGCCTTCATCCATCTGCTTAAAGTAAAGAATACAGCCGGACGTGATGAGGAAGGTAAGTCCTAAAAAGCCGACGATAAACATGGTTAGTCCCATATTTGCTTTGTTGGTTGTGGCCATGTCGAGACGGGAAAGGCTGAATTCATGCTCATCTAGTTTAAGGTCCTGGTAAATATTATTAGCCTTGTCAATCTCTGTGTTCTTGTTAATATC
>NZ_JBFACN010000092.1:0-1423 GCF_040640875.1 Streptomyces sp. NPDC021562 | reverse complement strand
CCTAGAGCGTGTCTCCTTGATCCGCTCGTCGGTTGATCAGATATGTCCGTCCGGCTAGTGATCACTGATGCGATGTGGGACCGAATCGAGCCGTTCATGCCGGCCGACCCGGTCCGCGGTCGGCGATGGGCCGATCATCGTCGAACGTTGGAGGCCATCGCATGGAAGTACCGCACCGGCTCGCCCTGGCGGGATCTGCCGGACGAGCTGGGCTCATTCCAGACTGCTCACAAACGGCTGATCAGGTGGGCCATGGACGGCACCTGGGAACGGATTCTTGCCGCGCTTCTGGCATCGGCCGATGGTGCTGACGACATCGGCTGGACCGTGTCAGTGGACTCCACCGTCTGCCGAGCCCATCAACACGCCGCCGGAGCCAGGAAAAAGGGGCGCCAGATCGGGCTGAACCCGACGACCATGCACTCGGACGTTCCCGCGGCGGCCTGAGTACGAAAGTCCACCTCGCCAGCGACAGCCACGCACGCCCCTTGGCCCTCCGCGTCACCGCGGGCCAGGCGGGCGATGCACCAGCCTTCGAGGCCGTCATGGCCGGCATCCGTGTTCCGCGAAGCGGGCCAGGAAGGCCGAGGACCCGCCCCGACACCGTCCTGGCGGACCGCGCGTACTCATCCCGCGCGATCCGTGCGCACCTTCGGCGGCGCGGAATCCGCGCAGTGATCCCTCAGCCGTCCGACCAGATCGGCCATCGACTGCGGCGAGGCCGCGCCGGAGGTCGGCCGCCCGTCTTCGATGCTGAGGCATACAAGCAGCGCAACTCAGTCGAACGCTCCATCAACCGGCTCAAGCAGTGGCGTGGCCTTGCCATGCGAACGGACAAGCTCGCCATCGCCTACCAGGCCGCACTCCACCTCGCTGCCATCTTCATCTGGGCCCGACGGTGAAAGCCGTACTACCGCAGCTCCGTACTTGGTTGGCGGCGCCAGTCCCAATCCGGGTGGCGGTCCAGAAGTGCAACGAACTCATGCGCCGGCAGGATTTCATGGTGGTTGGTGTCGATAAGACCGTCGAAACCATCGAGAACGTGACGGAGGAAGACGCGGGCCGCGTCCATGGACTCGCACGAGACATACACCCCGTACGGCTCGCCGATCTGGGATCTCACTTCCTCCAGCTCGTCCGGCTCGTAGTCCGCCAGGATCCTGCCTGAGAGGTCGAGGTAGTACGAGTACCCGTGCCAGTGGAGCCGCTCGTCACCCGTCGCGTCCGGCGCGAGATCGAAGGAGCGGATTAGCCCCTCAAGGAACGGGCGTCGCTCCACAGGGGCAAGAACAATCGCAGACGGCCAGGACACAAGACTCCACCTCCGTAGCGACAGTATCCGAGCAGCTTTCTCAGGTCGCCTGACTTCTCCACCAGCCGGGGCCGCCTGTCACCGGCGCTGGTCCAAGGAGACACGCTCTAG
>NZ_JBFACN010000091.1:0-1440 GCF_040640875.1 Streptomyces sp. NPDC021562 | reverse complement strand
CGGAGAAGTACCAGCTCAAGCCCCGGGACTGGGAGCGCGCGGAGACGGAGGGCATCGCACCGCTCATCACCCGCCTCAACGCCGTCCGACGCGCCAGCCCGGCGCTGCGGCAACTGCGCGACCTCCACTTCCACCACGCCGACAAGGAAGCGGTGATCGTCTACAGCAAGCGGAGCGGTTCGAACACGGTTCTGGTGGTCGTCAACCTCGACCCCCACCACACCCAGGAGGCCACGGTCTCGTTGGACATGCCGCAACTCGGCCTGAACTGGCACGAGTCGGTGCCGGTGCGCGACGAGCTCACCGGCGAAACCTTCAACTGGGGCAGGACCAACTACGTGCGCCTCGACCCGGGGCACCGGGCCGCGCACATCTTCACCGTCCTGCGACCGTCCCCGCAGATCGGAGGGTCACCCACAATATGATCGTCAACGAACCCGTCCCGGACACCTTCGAGGACACTCCCGCAAAGGACCGGGACCCCGACTGGTTCAAACGCGCGGTCTTCTACGAGGTCCTGGTGCGTTCCTTCCAGGACAGCAACGGCGACGGCATCGGCGACCTCAAGGGCCTGACCGCCAAGCTCGACTACCTCCAGTGGCTCGGCGTCGACTGCCTCTGGCTGCCGCCCTTCTTCAAGTCCCCGCTGCGGGACGGCGGTTACGACGTCTCCGACTACACCGCGGTGCTCCCGGAGTTCGGCGACCTGGCCGACTTCGTGGAGTTCGTCGACGCGGCCCACCAGCGCGGGATGCGCGTCATCATCGACTTCGTCATGAACCACACCAGCGACCAGCACCCGTGGTTCCAGGAGTCGAGAAGGGACCCGGACGGTCCCTACGGCGACTACTACGTCTGGGCGGACGACGACAAGCAGTACCAGGACGCGCGGATCATCTTCGTCGACACCGAGGCGTCCAACTGGACCTACGACCCGGTCCGCAAGCAGTACTACTGGCACCGCTTCTTCTCCCACCAGCCCGACCTCAACTACGAGAACCCGGCGGTGCAGGAGGAGATCATCTCCGCGCTCCGGTTCTGGCTCGACCTCGGCATCGACGGCTTCCGCCTGGACGCGGTGCCGTACCTCTACCAGCACGAGGGCACCAACTGCGAGAACCTGCCCGCGACCCACGAGTTCCTGAAGCGGGTGCGCAAGGAGATCGACGCCCAATACGCGGACAAGGTGCTCCTCGCGGAGGCCAACCAGTGGCCGGAGGACGTCGTCGACTACTTCGGCGACTACCGCAGCGGCGGGGACGAGTGCCACATGGCGTTCCACTTCCCGGTCATGCCGCGGATCTTCATGGCCGTGCGCCGCGAGTCCCGCTACCCCGTCTCGGAGATCCTCGCCAAGACCCCGGCCATCCCGTCCGGCTGCCAGTGGGGCATCTTCCTGCGCAACCACGACGAGCTGACCCTGGAGATGGTCACCGACGA
>NZ_JBFACN010000090.1:0-1443 GCF_040640875.1 Streptomyces sp. NPDC021562 | reverse complement strand
AAAGTAGGTCAGGACCAAATACGTGAACAAAAACGAAAAGTAATGGAAGCACTTCGTCCAGTTAACGGGCAAGATATTCACGAAAATATTATTAGAGGACAATACAGCAGTGGCGAAGTAAACGGTCAAGCTTCAGTTGGGTATCGTGATGAGCCAAATATTAAAGAAAATTCAAGCACAGACACATTTATAGCAGCAAGAATTTGGATTGACAATGATTTATGGGAAGGTGTCCCATTCTATATTAGAACAGGGAAAAAGATGAAAGAAAAATCTACTCGGATTGTCATCGAATTCAAAGATACACTGAAAGAAATTTATGAAGAGAAAAAGGAGCAGATTGTGCCTAATCTCTTAATAATAGAAATCAGTCCGAATGAAAACATTAAATTGCTGTTAAACAGTAAAAGCCCATTTGAAAATGGAAAAATAGAACAAGTGGAAATTGATCTTACACATGCCCAAAAGGATGTTCCAGAAGCATATGAGCGTTTAATATTCGATGCTTTCAAAGGTGATTCTACGTTCTTTGCTCATTGGAATGAAGTGGAATTGTCTTGGGAATGGGTGCAACCAGTGTTAGATGCATTTGAACAAGGCGATGCTCCATTGCATTTCTACCCAGCAGGCTCTAACGGACCTGAAGCGTCAGATGAGCTGCTTGCAGCAAATGGGTTCAAGTGGTGGCTTGATAGTAAACCGGCAGCAAAAGAAAGCTTAGTTTCCATCGGATAACACATATCAGCAGTGATTTGGAACATGCTATAAACAGCGTCATAATAAAATTGTTCGTTTAGTTTCCATTATTTCCAAAAGGAATATGGATAAAAATAAATGTTTTTTCTCAGTTAATCAGGAGGGGTTTAAGTATGAAAGTTGGTTTAATTGGTTTAGGAAAAATGGGTTTAAATTTAGGAAAGAATCTATTGGATAATAAACATCAAGTGTCAGCATTTGATTTAAATCCTGCTGCTGTTTCAGAAATGAAGGAATATGGAGCAGATGGAACTACAAGCTTAACAGAGCTTGTGCAATCATTGGAAACACCAAGAGTACTTTGGATTATGGTGCCTCATAATGTCGTGGATTCTGTTATTGGCGAGATGGCACCATTACTTGCTAAGGGCGATATTGTAATTGAAGCAGGTAATTCCCATTATAAAGAATCAATCCGCAGATATAATGAGCTGCAGGAATTCGGTGTTCACTTTATGGATGTTGGAACGTCTGGAGGAATGGCTGGTGCACGAAATGGTGCATGTTATATGATTGGCGGTGACAAGAAGGCATGGGATGTTGTAGAACCAATTTTCCGTGATACAGCTGTTGAAAATGGCTACTTTTATGCAGGTGCAGCAGGCAGCGGTCACTTCTTGAAAATGGTTCATAACGGAATAGAGTATGGTATGATGGCGGCAATCGGTGAAGGATTTGAGGTTCTCG
>NZ_JBFACN010000089.1:0-1461 GCF_040640875.1 Streptomyces sp. NPDC021562 | reverse complement strand
TCATACATTTTCTGTTGCTTAGTATACCTTTACTTTAAACAATTTATAGAAAAACTAAACAATAATGTACTATACAGTGATTGCTTGTTAACATCAATAGTCATTTGTATGATTATATGATTTTTTCATGAAAAGTAAGTGAAAGTAGTGCTGATGGTGGGTGTTTGGTGTTGTTAGTTATTCTTAATAGATAACAAGTGGAGAGAATATTAGGATAATTGCTGTAATGTATAGAAACAGAGAGCGGCATGCTCTCTGTTTTTGAATTTTTCACAGCAGGGATTTCTTGTGATGAAGTGTAACGCTGTTGGCCTAACTTTAGTAGAGGAGGTCTCCCTGCTGAGTAAATCAACATTGCTTTTACTGGCAAAGATTGATTCTTATAGTTCTTTTGCTAATGCTTCGAAAGCATTTTGGACTGCGTGTATTGTTGCTTCGATATCTTCTTCTGTATGGGCGATTGTAATGAACCATGCTTCGTATTTGGAAGGTGCAAGCATAATGCCTTGTTCAACCATTAACTTAAAGAATTTACCGAAAAGCTCGCCGTCTGTATTTTCGGCTTGTTCATAATTCATTACTTTTTCGTTAGTGAAATAAACAGTCAAAGCGCCTTTTAATCGATTAATTGTAATAGGCATATTATGTGTAGCGGCAGTTTCGGCAATACCCTTTTCAAGCAATGCTCCAAGTCTGTCTAAATGCTCGTATACGCCTTTTTGCTTTAGTACTTCAAGACAAGCAATACCTGAAAGAACAGATGCCGGGTTTCCAGCATGTGTGCCAGCTTGATATGCTGGTCCTACTGGTGCCACTTTGTCCATGATTTCCTTTTTACCGCCATAAGCTCCGATTGGTAAGCCTCCGCCGATGATTTTTCCTAATGCTGTTAAATCTGGCTGAACTCCTAATAAGTCCTGTGCGCCGCCATATGTAAAGCGGAATGCTGTAATTACCTCATCATAGATGACAAGTGCACCAGCGTTATGCGTATATTCATTGATTAATTCAAGGAACCCTTTAATCGGCTCGACAATTCCAAAGTTACCAACGATTGGCTCTACAAGAACTGCCGCAATTTCTGCACCCCATTTTTCAATAGCATCCTTAAATGCGTCAGGATCGTTGAATGGAACAGTGATAACATCAGCTGCGATTACTGCTGGCACACCAGCTGAATCCGGAGTTCCCAGTGTAGATGGACCAGAACCTGCCGCAACAAGAACCGGGTCAGAGTGACCGTGATAGCAGCCTGCAAATTTAATTACTTTATTTCTGCCGGTATATGCTCTTGCGACCCTGATTGTAGTCATGACTGCCTCTGTACCAGAGTTCATGAATCTGACCTTCTCCATGGAAGGGATTGCCTCTTGAAGCATTTTTGCGCCCTCGCCGGGCTCGGCGTCGGCGGGGCTGTCCCCGGCGCGCCGCCTGCGGCGACGGCGACGGCGGCTGCTGGAG
>NZ_JBFACN010000088.1:0-1477 GCF_040640875.1 Streptomyces sp. NPDC021562 | reverse complement strand
GGGTTCAGCCAGGGGACAGCCTATTATCTATCTCCAGAAGATTTGGAATATCGTATCAACAGTTAGCTAGTGTTAACCGTATATCACCAAACAGCCCATTAGCGGCAGGAACCCGCTTATATATACCACAGCAACCGAAAAGAGCAGGAGAATTCAATGCTTATGTTGAGCCGCGAGGTACTACAGTAGCTCCTGCGCTTGAGGCTTCTGCAAGAGAAGCAGCTCCATACTTAACCTATCTTGCCCCATTCAGCTTCCAAGCACTTAGAAATGGACAACTGAAAGAGCCTCTGCTTGGCAATTTCCCTACTATTGCAGCAAATAATAATAATGTATTGATGATGGTAATCACAAATCAAGAGAATGATCAGTTCAGTGATGAGCTAGGAAGAATCCTATTAAATGATCAAGCAATCCAAAATACCTTTTTAAATAATATCGTATCGACTGCAAAGAAATACGGATTTAGAGACATCCACTTTGATTTTGAATATTTAAGACCAGCAGACAGGGAAGCTTATAACGCATTTTTACGTAAAGCAAAAGCACGCTTCTCTCAAGAGGGCTGGCTCCTTTCCACAGCCTTGGCCCCGAAGACAAGCGCAGGCCAAAAGGGAAAATGGTATGAAGCCCATGACTATCGCGCACACGGAGAAATTGTAGACTTTGTCGTAATCATGACATATGAGTGGGGCTATAGCGGTGGACCAGCGATGGCAGTTTCACCTATCGGTCCAGTGCGTAAAGTTCTTGAGTATGCAATTACAGAAATGCCAGCAAACAAAATAATGATGGGACAAAATCTTTATGGATATGACTGGACACTTCCCTTCGTTCAAGGATCTGTCGCAAGGGCAGTAAGCCCCCAGAGTGCAATCCAACTTGCAGCAGATAATAACGTGGCCATACTTTATGACACGAATGCCCAAGCGCCACATTTCAACTATACAGATGCCCAAGGACGCCAGCATGAAGTTTGGTTTGAGGATGCTAGATCCATTCAGGCAAAGTTTGACCTTGTCAAAGAGCTTAATATTAGGGGTGTAAGCTACTGGAAGCTAGGCTTGGCCTTCCCACAAAACTGGCTTTTAATATCAGCTAATTTCAATGTCACAAAAAGATAAAACTATTGCTGATGCCAAATAGCTGTCAACTAGTTGCCTTTTAAAAAAGGGCAGCTTTTTTTATAATTAAGTTCCACAAAGGAGCATTACCTTTTTACATTTCTCAGGAAATATCATGCAGCTTTAATTAACCATAGTTTATGTCCACAACTGCTTCTCATATGTTAAAATGACTTCATATGTCTTTTTTATTTTTTTAATATATAAATTGGGGGGACAAGCATTGAACAATATCCCTTTTATTACAGTAGAAGGTCCTATTGGTGTTGGAAAAACTTCGTTAGCGAAGCTGATTTCTGACCATTTTCAGTATCACCTATTAAAGGAAATCGTTGAGGAAAACCCTTTTTTAG
>NZ_JBFACN010000087.1:0-1515 GCF_040640875.1 Streptomyces sp. NPDC021562 | reverse complement strand
GCTTGCAGATAAACTTCAAGAAAATGGTGCTAACATTGTTTTAAAAAGAGGGCAAGGCTATGAGTTGATAATTGAAGATTATAAATATTTCCGTCCTTTTTTACAGGAGGCAATAGTCAGAAACGAGGATTACGCAGTTCCAGCAGATCCAGCGGAAAGAATGGATTATATGCTGAGACGTTTGCTCTTGTCAGATGAGTATATCAAGGTAGAGCAGCTAGTAAAGGAGCTGTATATAAGCGAAACGTCAGTTAAAAATGGATTGAGGGAAGTAAAGAAAGTCTTGAGGCGCTTCAGCTTGGATTTGGATAAACGGCCAAATTATGGGCTGAAAATAATTGGTCCTGAAGCAAAAATGCGCATTTGTATGGCTGAGTTTGTTTTTCATTCTGAACATCAGTCTTATCAGGCATTACCTTCACAAGAATTAGAAATAATAGGCGATATTTTAACGGAAAGAACAAAAGAGGCAGCAATTTTGCTCTCTGATATAGGCAAATCTAATTTAATCACACACATTGCCATAGCGTGTAAACGTATTTTTCATGATAATTATGTTTCAATGCCAAAAAAAGAGCTTGAAGCAATAAGGGCAGAAAAGGAATATAAAGTTGCTAAAGCAATTGTGATTGATTTGCAGAAAGCGTTAGGGACGGTATTTCCTGAGGAAGAGATTGCTTATATTGCGATTCATTTACTAGGCTCGAAAATCATCTCGTACCAGCCGACTGCTGAGATTAATATCCTTGATATGATTGAAAGAGATATTCTCGAGCTTTCCAAAAAACTATTAAATGAGACAGAAAATATTATGCAGCTTGGCATATCAGATGATGAGGAACTTATTTATGGTTTGTGCCTGCATTTAAAGCCGGCCATTAACCGGTATAAATATGGCTTGAGTATTCGTAATCCACTATTGAAGGAAATTATGAAAAACTATCCTGTAGCATTTGACGCGGCAATTTTAATGGGAAAAACGCTGAAGCTGGAAACAGGAATGGCTATAAACCAAGAAGAGATTGGTTATATGGCATTGCATGTAGGTGCGGCAATGGAACGGAAAAAGTCAAAGGGAAGGGCGAAGCGCTGTCTGATTGTCTGCGCTACAGGAGTTGCAAGCGCACAATTGCTGTACCATAGACTTCACGCCACATTTGGGAGTCGGCTGCAAATAGTAGGTACTGCTAATGTGTTTGATTTACATAAATATGATTTAGGGTCACTCGATTTTATTATTACCACAATCCCGATAAAGAGAAAATTAACTGTACCAATCATCGATGTGAACACGATCTTAAGAGATGAGGATATTGAGAAGCTAGAAAACCTGGTGATTGAGAATATTGGAAGTGTCATCAAGTATATTAGACAAGATCTTACCTTTTTCCAACAGGATTTAAAGTCAAAGGAGGAGGTGCTCCATTTTCTTTGCAGTAATCTGGAAAGGCTGGAGGATATTCCTGCTGATTTCCAGGAGCTTGTGGAGGAAAGAGAGAGGATAGCGCCGACAAG
>NZ_JBFACN010000086.1:0-1540 GCF_040640875.1 Streptomyces sp. NPDC021562 | reverse complement strand
CCAAATCGGACGCGGCTTTGAAGCTGGTTTGGCGATTGTAGTTGTTGCAATCATTCTAGATAGAATTACGCAAAATCTTGGTACAAAAAAAAGAGGGGGAATTTAAAGTTATGAAAAAATTTATATCCATGCTATTTGCAGCAGCTTTAGTATTTGCACTTGCTGCATGTGGTTCAAAAGCAGACGAGAATGCTTCCATCGGGGAGCAAGTGGATCATGAAATTATCGGAATTGACCCTGGTGCTGGAATTACGAAGGCCGCTGCCAAAGCAAAGGAAGACTATGATTTGTCTGACTGGAGCATTGTTGAAGGCTCAAGTGCCGCAATGACTGCAACATTAAAAAAAGCTTATGATAAAAAAGAACCCATCATCATTACTGGATGGACTCCGCATTGGATGTTTAATGCATATGACTTGAAGTATTTAGACGATCCTAAAGGTTCATTCGGCGAAGATGAAAATATTCATACAATTGTACGTAACGGTTTAAAAGAAGATATGCCTGAAGCATATCAAGTGCTTGACAACTTCCATTGGGATACAGATGCAATGGGCGAAGTGATGATGGAAATTTACGATGGTACACAACCAGAAGATGCAGCTGCTGCATGGGTAAAGGATAACGCAGATGTAGTAAGTGAGTGGACTAAAGGCGTTTCCAAAGTAAATGGTGATAAAATTAAACTAGGCTATGTTGCTTGGGATAGTGAAATTGCCAGCACAAATGTAATCGGCAAAGTTTTGACTGACTTAGGCTATGACGTGACATTAAGCCAAGTAGAAGCAGGTCCAATGTGGACTGGAGTAGCAGACGGAAGCCTTGATGCACATGTTGCAGGCTGGCTGCCAATAACACACGAAGACTATGCAACTAAATATGCCGGCAAGTTTGAAGATCTAGGTGCAAACCTTGAAGGAACTAAGCTTGGTCTTGTTGTTCCTAAGTACATGGATATCGATTCCATTGAAGACTTAAAAGAACAGTAATACAAATGAAGGGTATCCCAGATTGGGATACCCTTTCATCTTGTCTATATATATTAGACAATAAAGTTACAAACAGCAATAACATAAAAAAAGTATTGCTCCTCTAATACACTACAATAATCTTGATAATGTACCAACCTAAAGCAACCAGCTAATAAAGAACCCAAGCTATTATGCGAATGTAACTCGATAAATAGCTTGGGTTTGTTTTAGACTACTATATACTTTCTATTATTCGTCAGCTTCTGTGTGGATTACCTCTCTGTTCTTTCCAGACAGATTTTCAAGAAGCTCCTTCACGTCAATACCCGCAGATGCTTTAAGAGATTCCTGCATCGTTGCCATTAAGTCTGTCGCATATCCTGATACTTTGTTAGCACCAGAGCTGCCATTGCCACCTGTATCCACAACCGTAATTTTATCAATATTACCAAGCGGGCTGGCAATTTGTTTAGCATATTCAGGAAGCATCTCCAGCACCATATCCAAAATAGCTGCCTGACCATACATATCGTATGCCTCTGCAATTTTCCGCTTCGCCTCTGCTTCTG
>NZ_JBFACN010000085.1:0-1577 GCF_040640875.1 Streptomyces sp. NPDC021562 | reverse complement strand
GTAAATCCGTTCTTGATTTTTTCGCCGATACCAACCACTGCGTCTTTAACAGCACCAGCCATAGAAGAGATACCGCCAATCAGTCCGTTTATGATGTTCTTTCCTGTTTCTGCTAGGTCGATATTTTCGAAGATGCCGACGATGTTTTTCCATATTGACATCGCAGTTGACTTAATCGTTTCCCACGCGCCTGCCCAATCGCCCTGTAGAATACGCAGGGTAGTTTGAATAACACCTAACACTAAATCGATGGCTGTTGCAACTATCGCTTTAATCGTTTCCCATGCTGCCCTAATTACACCTACGATAATAGGCCACACCATTTGGAAAACGCCTTTAATAATCCCCATCACCATCTGTACATACTCTTGGATAACTCCGAAATAAGTCTTAACTATAGTCATAATTGCTTGCCCGTTTTCGTTCCAAAATGCTTTAATCTTCGCAAGTTGTTCACCTATAAACGCACTGATATCCGCCATTAACCATTGTACGACTCCCATGATATATTCGAGCGCTGTGAAGAACGCATTCTTAATCCACGCCCATGCTGCGTCGACCATATCTCTGAACCATCCAACGTGATTGTATGCGGCAACTAACCCGACACCCAATGCTACTACTGCAGCTACTATCGCTAAAATTACTCCTATTGTTGTTAGTATCACTGCTGAGGTAGTGCCTAAGGCGATAGCTAGTGCTCCTATACTAGAAGCAACAGTGCCTATAGTCATAATTACTACACCAACAGTTGCCAAAAACAAGGCCAGTAACGCAGTTACAGCAGCACCTACGACAAGAAACTGTTTCGTGCTTTCGGATAACTCGTTAAATTTATTCACCAACATCGAAATGAAGTCCGCAACTATCTGCACGTATGGAACTAATTGATCACCTAGCGATATTGCCAACGACTCAATAGAACCTGTTAACTGTTCGATGGAACCCCCGATACCCGCTTTCATTTTATTCGCAGCCTCTTGCGAAGCACCTGCGCTTCCTTCTAATGATGCCGTCATCTCATCTATTTTCGCTGGCCCTGCGTCCATCAACGCTAAAAAGCCGGATACCGCTTCGGTTCCAACTAACGATGCAAGTGTAGCTGCTTTCTGTGTATCCGTTTGACCTTCCATTGACTTCGAAAGGTTATCGACCAACTTCGAAATACCGACGAAATTACCTGCAGTATCTGTGATTTGAATTCCCATACTTTCCATCATCTTCGAGTTTTTCTCAGACGGATTCAACAAAGCTAGTAAGGACGCACGTAACGCCGTACCAGCATTTTCGCCTTGTAGACCTGCATTTGTCATTAAACCGATAGATGCTGCCGTTTCTTCCATTGAAACACCTAATGCAGCAGCCGGAGCACCTGCGTATTTAAATGCATATTGCATATCCCGTATACCTGCAGCCGTTGAGTTAGCCGACTCTGCTAATACGTCAGCAACACGACTAGCATCGCCTGCTTCAAGCCCCCAAATGTTAAGCGCCGATGAAACGGTGTCGGACGTCATCGCTAAATCTTCGCCCGATGCTTCTGCTGCCGAAATTATACCCGGCAGTGCTGCGATTAC
>NZ_JBFACN010000084.1:0-1639 GCF_040640875.1 Streptomyces sp. NPDC021562 | reverse complement strand
CATACTTTTAAATTATAATGGCGGTCCGGACGGGACTCGAACCCGCGACCTCCTGCGTGACAGGCAGGCATTCTAACCAGCTGAACTACCGGACCGTGATTGCGGGGACAGGATTTGAACCTGCGACCTTCGGGTTATGAGCCCGACGAGCTACCAGACTGCTCCACCCCGCGATAATAATATTTAAAATGAGTTATATGGAGGAGGAAAGGGGATTCGAACCCCTGCGCGGTTTGACCCGCCTGTCGGTTTTCAAGACCGATCCCTTCAGCCGGACTTGGGTATTCCTCCGTATTGGTGGAGCCTAGCGGGATCGAACCGCTGACCTCCTGCGTGCAAGGCAGGCGCTCTCCCAGCTGAGCTAAGGCCCCAATATAAGTGTTTCATGGTCGGGAAGACAGGATTCGAACCTGCGACCCCTTGGTCCCAAACCAAGTGCTCTACCAAGCTGAGCTACTTCCCGTAAATATGGCGCGCCCGAAAGGAGTCGAACCCATAACCTTCTGATCCGTAGTCAGACGCTCTATCCAATTGAGCTACGGGCGCATTTTTTTAAATTATTATAGTAATTCTGGAGCGGAAGACGGGGTTCGAACCCGCGACCCCCACCTTGGCAAGGTGATGTTCTACCACTGAACTACTTCCGCATATTAAAATTAAATGGTGCGGGTGAAGGGAGTCGAACCCCCACGCCTTGCGGCGCTAGATCCTAAGTCTAGTGCGTCTGCCAATTCCGCCACACCCGCATTATGGTGAGTCATGCAGGATTCGAACCTGCGACCCTCTGATTAAAAGTCAGATGCTCTACCAACTGAGCTAATGACTCATCTCATTTTAAAAAGATGGTGCCGACGAGAGGACTTGAACCCCCAACCTACTGATTACAAGTCAGTTGCTCTACCAATTGAGCTACATCGGCGTATATATGGTGGAGGATGACGGGATCGAACCGCCGACCCTCTGCTTGTAAGGCAGATGCTCTCCCAGCTGAGCTAATCCTCCATATTTGGTATGTAATAATTGGTGACCCATACGGGATTCGAACCCGTGTTACCGCCGTGAAAGGGCGGTGTCTTAACCGCTTGACCAATGGGCCATTAATAATGAGATACTGAGTGAAAATGGCGGAGAGCAAGGGATTTGAACCCTTGAGACAGGGTTACCCGCCTACACGATTTCCAATCGTGCTCCTTCGGCCACTCGGACAGCTCTCCATATAATGGCTCCGCAGGTAGGACTCGAACCTACGACCGATCGGTTAACAGCCGAGTGCTCTACCACTGAGCTACTGCGGAACAATAATATGGTGGGCCTAAATGGACTCGAACCATCGACCTCACGCTTATCAGGCGTGCGCTCTAACCAGCTGAGCTATAGGCCCATATTATTTTGGAGCGGGTGATGAGAATCGAACTCACGACATCAGCTTGGAAGGCTGAGGTTTTACCATTAAACTACACCCGCGAATTAAGAAATAATGGCGGTCCGGACGGGACTCGAACCCGCGACCTCCTGCGTGACAGGCAGGCATTCTAACCAGCTGAACTACCGGACCATATATAATTTTCAAGTAAAAATGGAGGAGGAAAGGGGATTCGAACCCCTGCGCGGTTTGACCCGCCTGTCGGTTTTCAAGACC
>NZ_JBFACN010000083.1:0-1695 GCF_040640875.1 Streptomyces sp. NPDC021562 | reverse complement strand
GGACATTCTCACTGAAATGAACCCAGCAAAAAAATTGGAATATGATGCAGTAGTAGCCAATCCACCTTTCAGCTACCGCTGGGAGCCTAACGATACTCTAGCAGAGGATTTCCGCTTTAAAAGCTATGGTCTTGCACCAAAATCAGCAGCCGACTTTGCATTTTTACTTCATGGGTTTCACTTTTTAAGTGATGAGGGAACAATGGCAATCATCTTGCCTCATGGAGTTCTGTTCCGTGGTGGAGCGGAGGAGAAAATCAGAACAAAGCTACTCAAGGATGGGAATATAGACACGATTATTGGTTTGCCAGCTAACCTGTTTTTTTCAACAGGTATTCCGGTTTGTATTCTTGTTCTTAAAAAGTGCAAAAAATTCGATGACGTGCTGTTTATCAACGCAAGTGAGTACTACGACAGAGGTAAACGACAAAATGTCCTTTTGCCAGAGCATATCGACAAAATAGTTAAAACATATAAATATCGAAAAGAAGATGACAAAAAATACTCTCGCTGTGTATCTATGGAAGAAATAGAAAAGAATAATTTCAACTTAAATATTTCAAGATATGTCAGCACGGCTGTGGATGAAGAAATTATTGATCTTGCAGATGTGAAAAAAAACCTAGATGAAATCGAGGTTGCTATTAGCAAGGCAAAGGCTAAGCATAATCAGTTCTTAAAAGAGCTTGGATTGCCCGTGTTATCTTAAAACGAGATGATTATGCAATGAATACATCTTTTAATAAAAAATTATGGTTTTTAAATCATCTTGTTCAATTAATTTTCTTTTTGTTGAATAGGGCTTAAGTAATGATCTTCCACAATTGAGCGCGATTGTGAGTAACACCATTAAGAAATGATCAAACTTTCTTATAAAATTAAAGCATAGATCTATTGATAAAGAATCCATTTTGATCAATCTTTTTTCAAAATGGATTCTTTTCATTTACCGGAAAATGCCGTTTTATAAGTTTTTTTTGATTAAACTTTATTTCAAACCAACAATAGTTGTCCCCGTTACATAAGATGATTGGTCTGAAGCTAACCACAAGCTTGCTTGGGCGATTTCAATTGGTTGGCCAAATCTGCCTAACAAGCTAAGCTGTGGAGCAAATTCTTCTTCTGTCTGTCCTGTTTCTTCTAATGAACCTCTTAGCATCGGTGTGTCAATCGCTCCAGGAGCAACTGTGTTAACACGGATATTTTGAGGACCGTTTTCTAATGCAGCAACCTTTGTCATCCCAACAACACCATGCTTTGCAGCAACGTACGCTATATTGTTCGGCTGTGGACGGAACCCACTCACAGAAGAAATGTTAATGATGCTGCCGCCTTCGCCTTGCTTAATCATTTGCTGTAATTCATATTTCATACAAAGAGCTGTTCCAGTCAAATCAACAGAAATCAATCTGTCCCAGTATGCTTCATCGAATTCTGCCGCTGGAGCATTGTCAGGTGTTAATGCTGCATTATTAACAGCAACATCAAGACGGCCGAATTTTTCGACTGTTTTTGCTACAAGGTTTTGAACTTGCTCTGATTTAGAAATATCAACCTTTACAAAGTAGGCAGTACCGCCGGCAGCTTCAATCTCTGCTACAGCTTCTTGTCCTTTTTCTTCATTAAAGTCTGCTACTACAACTTTAGCCTTTGCTTCGGCAAATAGTTTTGCCGTTGCAAGGCCCATCCCCATTG
>NZ_JBFACN010000082.1:0-1714 GCF_040640875.1 Streptomyces sp. NPDC021562 | reverse complement strand
TCGAAATGGAAGGGCTTTTGAACAAAATCATCTGCACCGAGCTGCATGGACATCACCATATCTGTTGGGTGATCTCGTGATGATAAGAAGATAATCGGTACCTTTGATTGTGCTCGAATCATACGGCACCAATGGAAGCCATCAAACTTTGGAAGCTGGATGTCAATGATGACAAGATCAGGCTTCACCTCATTAAAGTCCTCCATCACCTTTGCAAAATCAGTAATCCCATATACTTCATAGGACCACTGACTAAGCCGATCCTTAACTTCTGCGAATAATGTTACATCATCTTCAATTAATAAAATTTTAAACAAAAAATCACCGCACTTATAATTGGTTATATTTGTATTATAAACTTGTTGCATCTAAAAAGGGTAGGAATGTTTAGTAATTCCTTGCTTTAGTGATACTAATAGTAACAAGATCGGAAGGGAGCTTGAGATGTGTTAAACAAAGCAGAATCATTAGAGAGTATTATCGCGATCATCCCAATCATGAAAATAGCCATTCCGATAGACTTGTCGATTGCCATTTGTGATAAAGAAAAGTTTATCGCCTATTTTCCTGGCGATACAATTGATCTGAACATAAAAGTAAACCAGCCACTTTCAAAGGAAGAGCCTCTTGCTGTAGCATTAAGTCAGAAAAAAACACTCAAGGCTTTTGTTCCAGCCGATTACTATGGTTTTGAATTTACAGGCACAGCAACACCAATTGTGAATAATAGCAATGAGGTGATTGGCGGTATTGCTGTACAGGTACGCAGGCAAACAGAGCTGAGGGAAATCGTTCAGCAAATTCAAGATTCCTTGTCACAGGCAAATGAAAGGATAGTCAAAATGACAGGCAGTTCAGATTCATTGACTGATTTCTCACATGATCTTCTTCATCAATCAAAACAGACGGAAGAAGAAGTTAGTAAATCGACAGAGGTGCTGTCACTCATCAAAAGGGTAGCAGATCAGACAAACCTGCTTGGCCTTAATGCGGCGATTGAAGCAGCAAGAGCCGGGGAAAAAGGGAGAGGCTTTGAAGTTGTTGCAAATGAAATTAGAAAATTTTCGAAAGAAACAGTGCAATCCACCCAGAAAATCAACCAGACGATGGAGCAGATAAAGGAAGCAACAAGCAGGATGAATTTGTCGATAGAAAGAATCGCATCCATTGGGCAGTCACAGGCGGATTCTGTTAAAGAAACAAGCGCATATATGGAGAAAATTCAGGAAATGGCGGTAAAGCTAAATCAATTTGCAAATGAATTGTAGAGAATGATTTCTTCCTATATAGGTGTGTGATATAGTAGCAATAGCAAGTCCAGAAAATGTAGTGGAGGTAACAAAAATGTCAGAACAAGAAAAGAAAAAAGTAAGTTTAAAGGATGCAATGAAGCAGCAGCTTGCCAATAAAAAGCAACAATCTCAACAAGGTCAAAGCCTGAGCGGCAATACAAAAATGCAAAAAATGAACAGCCAGCAAACGAAAAAGACGAATAACCAAAGAAGAAGAATGGGTGTATAAATGAACGGTCAAAACAGGAAGGACATCACAGCTGGTTTAACGGTCGAAATCGTTTTGAAGGCAGACCAGAAAACCGGGAAAAGGACAGTTGGAGTCGTAAAGGATATTCTAACGAATTCCTCCTTCCATCCACATGGAATTAAAGTAAGATTAACAGACGGGAAAATCGGACGAGTGCAGGCCATTCGCTGAT
>NZ_JBFACN010000081.1:0-1725 GCF_040640875.1 Streptomyces sp. NPDC021562 | reverse complement strand
TATGCAACTTCTCTGCCTTCATTTATTGCCCAAACGATTAAGCTTTGCCCTCTTCTTGCGTCACCTGCTGCGAATACACCTTCTACATTTGTTTCGAAATTGCCATATTTAGCAGCAATTCTCGTATTTAATGTATCTACACCGAACTGCGCAAGTACAGGCTGTTCAGGACCTTCAAAGCCGATTGCAATAAACACTAGCTGTGCTGGCCAAACTTTTTCTGTTCCTGGTACTTCTTTAAAAAGGAATCTGCCGTCTTCTTGTCTGATTTTTTCCATTTGCACAGTATGAAGCTCCTTCAGTTTTCCTTCTTCATCACTCACTAATTTTGTTGTTTGGATGCTGTACTCTCTTGGATCTCTGCCGAATTTCTGCTGTGCTTCCTCATAAGCATAATCCAATGTGAACACATGCGGGAAAGCAGGCCACATATTTTCAGTAGCGCGTGCTAATCCTAATTGTGGATGCTTACCGAACTGAACTACTGTTTTACATTTTTGACGAAGAGCTGTAGCAACACAGTCTGCCCCAGTATCACCGCCGCCGATAACAATTACGTCTTTACCTTCTGCATTGATTTCTGGAGTTCCGACACTTGGATCAAGAAGACTTTTCGTTGATTGTGTTAAATAATCCATCGCAAAATGAACGCCATCTGAGTCTCTGCCTTCTATCCTTAAGTCTCTCTGCTTTTGAGCACCAGTACATAGGATTACTGCATCAAATTGAGCCTTAAGCTCTTCTGCTGTGATATCCTTGCCGATTTCTGTGTTTGTAACGAAATCAATACCTTCCTGTGTCAAAAGATTGACTCTTCTTTCTACATCCTTTTTCTCCAATTTCATGTTTGGAATCCCATACATCAGTAAACCGCCAGCACGGTCAGAGCGTTCGAACACTGTGACAGAGTGGCCAGCCTGGTTAAGCTGATCAGCGCTAGCCAGACCAGCAGGACCGCTTCCGACAATTGCGACTTTTTTGACTGTGCGCTTTTGTGGAATTCTTGGTGAAATCCAGCCGTTTTCAAACCCTTTATCAATAATCGTTCTTTCAATATTTTTGATTGCTACTGCAGGATCTGAGATGGCAACAGTACATGAGCCTTCACATGGTGCCGGACAGGCTGCTCCTGTAAATTCAGGGAAATTATTTGTTTTTAACAAACGGTCAAGTGCATCCTTCCATCTGCCTCTATAAACAAGATCATTCCACTCTGGTATTAAATTATGAATCGGGCAACCGGAGGTGCTTCCTCCGATTTCCATCCCGATATGGCAAAATGGTGTTGCACAATCCATACATCTTGCGCCCTGTCTGCTTAGCGCCTCGTCTGAGAAAGGAGCAGAATACTTTTTAAAATCGTTAATGCGGGAGAGTGGAGACCGTTCTTCCGCTTCCTCTCTTTTATATTCCATAAACCCCGTCGCTTTACCCAATTGTATCTCTCCTTTCTTACCGAACTGCTACTGTCATTTTAGTAGTTTGCTGTTTTTTTTTGCCTTGGTTTGAGTTGCTTTCAAATGCCTTCATTTCCGCTTCATCTTGAGATAATCCTAGATTAATTCCTGCTTGGATTTGATTCATCATACGCTTGTAATCCTTCGGAATTACTTTTACGAACTTGTGAATATATTTCTCCCAATTGCCTAACACTTGCTTTGCAGCGAAGCTGCCTGTTTCGTCTGCATGCTTTTTGATTAGCGATTTTACTCTGTCCTTTTCAGC
>NZ_JBFACN010000080.1:0-1746 GCF_040640875.1 Streptomyces sp. NPDC021562 | reverse complement strand
TCGTCGGTGACCATCTCCAGGGTCAGCTCGTCGTGGTTGCGCAGGAAGATGCCCCACTGGCAGCCGGACGGGATGGCCGGGGTCTTGGCGAGGATTTCCGAGACGGGGTAGCGGGACTCGCGGCGCACGGCCATGAAGATCCGCGGCATGACCGGGAAGTGGAACGCCATGTGGCACTCGTCCCCGCCCTTCGCGTAGTCGCCGAAGTAGTCGACGACGTCCTCCGGCCACTGGTTGGCCTCCGCGAGGAGCACGGTGTCCGGGTACATCGCGTCGATCTCCCGGCGGACCCGCCGCAGGAACTCATGCGTGGGCGGCAGGTTCTCGCAGTTGGTGCCCTCCTGCGCGTACAGGTACGGCACCGCGTCCAGGCGGAAGCCGTCGATGCCGAGGTCCAGCCAGAACCGCAGGGCGGCCAGGACCTCCTCCTGCACCGCCGGGTTCTCGTAGTTGAGGTCGGGCTGGTGGGAGAAGAAGCGGTGCCAGTAGTACTGACCGCGCACCGGGTCGAAGGTCCAGTTGGAGACCTCGGTGTCGACGAAGATGATCCGCGCGTCCTGGTACTGCTTGTCGTCGTCCGCCCACATGTAGTAGTCCCCGTACGGCCCGTCCGGGTTGGTGCGGGACTCCTGGAACCACGGGTGCTGGTCGCTGGTGTGGTTGACGACGAAGTCGATGATGACCCGCATCCCGCGCTGGTGGGCGGCGTCCACGAACTCCACGAAGTCGGCCAGGTCGCCGAACTCGGGAAGCACCGCGGTGTAGTCGGCGACGTCGTAACCGCCGTCCCGCAGGGGGGACTTGAAGAAGGGCGGCAGCCAGAGGCAGTCGACGCCGAGCCACTGGAGGTAGTCGAGCTTGGCGGTCAGGCCCTTGAGGTCGCCGACGCCGTCGCCGTCGCTGTCCTGGAAGGAACGCACCAGGACCTCGTAGAAGACCGCGCGTTTGAACCAGTCCGGGTCCCGGTCCTTGGCGGGAGTGTCCTCGAAGGTGTCCGGGACGGGTTGGTTGACAGTCATGACGCGCTGGACCCTCCGTTCGCTGGTGCCGGCCGCGTCACGTGGAACACGTGCGCCGGTGTCCGGCCGGGTGTGAGACGCACGTAGTTGGTCCTGCCCCACGCGTAGGCCTCACCCGTCAGTTCGTCCCGCACGGACAGGGCGCCGTCCCGGTCCGGGCCGAGTTGCGGCATGTCCAACGAGACCGTGGCCTCCTGGGTGTGGTGGGGGTCGAGGTTGACGACCACCAGAACCGTGTCCGAGCCGGTCCGCTTGCTGTACGCGAGGACGGAGTCGTTGTCCGTGTGGTGGAAGTGGAGGTTGCGCAGGTGCCGCAGCGCGGGGTGGGCGCGTCGGACGGCGTTGAGGCGGGTGATGAGCGGTGCGATGCCCTCCGTCTCCGCGCGCTCCCAGTCCCGGGGCTTGAGCTGGTACTTCTCCGAGTCGAGGTACTCCTCGCTGCCCTCCTTGAGGGGGGTGTTCTCGCACAGTTCGTAGCCGCTGTAGATGCCCCAGGTGGGGGAGAGGGTGGCGGCGAGCACGGCCCGGACCTCGAAGGCGGGGCGGCCGCCGTGCTGGAGGTAGGCGTGCAGGATGTCGGGGGTGTTGGCGAAGAAGTTCGGCCGCATGTACGCGGCGCTGTCCTGGGCGAGTTCGGTGGCGTACTCGGTGAGTTCCTGCTTGGTGGTGCGCCAGGTGAAGTAGGTGTAGGACTGCTGGAAGCCGATCTGTGCGAGGGTGCGCATCA
>NZ_JBFACN010000079.1:0-1795 GCF_040640875.1 Streptomyces sp. NPDC021562 | reverse complement strand
GCAAAAAATTTAAGGATTAAATCCTTACTTAACCCCTGATTCTGACCATTATCTACATCCACTTCAGCTTCTAGCTCTTCCATCACAAACTTTATAAATTGACTGCGAAAAACCGGTGCCCCTTTACTTGCAAACATAGCCGAAAAAAAGGAGGAATGACGTTCAAAGTATTCAAACCACATAAGATTTCCTTCTGCAAAGCTCAATTCTGATGCTGATTCGCATAGTTTTCTTAATTCGCCGATATGTCCTTCAATCAGCTTTTCGAGTAAATCATATTTATCTAAATAATGCAGATAAACTGTTCTCCTGCCAACATTTGCTTTATCGGCAATATCTTGGATCGTAATTTCATCAATAGCTTTTTCAGTCATCAATGCAATAAAAGCATTTTTGATAGCTTCCTGTGATTTGATTATCCTTCTATCCACCTTGTTCTCCTTCATATACATATCACCAATCTTTCTATAAGGCTCTTTTCGTAAGAATTGTTGCTTTCAATAAAGACAAGGATAAAATTTACTTTTTATGGTATTATTGTTATAAAAGATATCCAGATTTCTATCCGAGTAAATGAGGTGCAAGTTCTATGGAATTTAAGATTGAAAAATTAGATGGATTTAGCTCCCAAATAGGTCATCTTGTCTCGCAAATGAACTATGCTAGAAAAACGACTTTAGAAGCCGTAAATGGCTTAACGACTGCCGAATTAGACTATTTACCGAGCAAGGATAGTAATAGTATCGGTGCCCTTTTATTGCATATGGCTGCTGTTGAAAAGGGGTTTCAAATAGAGATTTTTGATGGTCGGAAACCGAACGGACAAGAAATGGAAGAATGGGGTGCACCATACAGTCTTGGAGATAAAGGCAGGACACATATCAAAGGACATCCCTTAGAGTTTTATATAGCCAAACTAGAAGAAGTTAGAAATAGAACTTTTAAAGAATTCGCTAATCTAGATGATGTTTGGTTGTACGAAAACAGAATATGGGATAACCACCAATCTAACAACTATTTTATTTGGTTTCACGTATTTGAAGATGAAATTAACCATAGAGGTCAAATAAGAATAATTAGAAAAATGTTGTCTCAGAATTCCTTAAATGAATAACAATTAAAGCCGTTCCTTAACAGAATGGCTTTTCTATATCTCTCGTAAGAAATTCACAGTTATATTATTTGAGTTTTGACAAGAACTGAGGAGCATTTGGTTTATCTGTTCTTTTTCAGCCAACTTCTTGCTTTGTTGAAGGAAGCTGAACCAATAAAGGTAATTATCCAAATATTTTGTAGCCACTCCTTGAAATCTATCCATCCACCCCTTTAATCGTTTATGGTAGTTGTTCACGTTCTGCAAGTGGTAGATGCCTTTTTTGACATATCCCTCTTTGCTCAGATTGATGGGTTCGTGTTTTAGTGACTTGATAAGAGCGAATTTTTTGTAGTTGGTAGCTGTATCTGTGCACAACAAAGAAGACGGGTCAATATAACTTCCAATAACCGCGTCAATTTCTTCAGCTCTTACTCGACCAGTTCCAGCCTTCTGAGCAATGACCTGCCCACTTCGGTCCTGAGCGACCACAACAGCAATTTTAAGATTACTAATACCTCTCTTTTTATCTCTACCTCCACGTTTCTTAGGTTCCCTGTCCAAAGTTCTCCTCCCCTTTAGAGACTCTTTAAAAAAGGTTTCGTCGCTTTCGATAATCCCTTTCAACATTTGATATCCAATTGAACGCAGGGCGAAAAGGATTTTATGCCTCCAGTAAAATGCAGTAGAGATATGGATTTT
>NZ_JBFACN010000078.1:0-1796 GCF_040640875.1 Streptomyces sp. NPDC021562 | reverse complement strand
TAAAGGATAATATTGACGAAAGATTACTTGGAGAGAAGTCTTATTTTTCGAGTAGAGGGTTAAAGAAGCCTGAAGAGTATATTTTGACGGAAAAAGAAAAAGAGACTCTGCTAAAGTCTCATGACGAATATATAACATATTCCAAAAACTATGAAAATGAATATCTAGGCAATATTCATAAGATACAAATTAACTTAAATCGCAAAAGTTAACAGCGCTATTTTAACACATAGAAAATAAAAATACTATGACTTTACCGTTTTCTAATAGCGGGTAAAGTGTTCAAACTTTGACAATGGGACTCCTATAATGGGGTCCTTATTTAATTTCCTTGAAAATATAAAATCCGCCCTTTTGCGTGT
Organism: Streptomyces sp. NPDC021562; assembly: GCF_040640875.1. Lineage (NCBI taxonomy): Bacteria > Bacillati > Actinomycetota > Actinomycetes > Kitasatosporales > Streptomycetaceae > Streptomyces > Streptomyces sp. NPDC021562. The sequence goes on along the minus strand of NZ_JBFACN010000078.1, from coordinate 1,434 downwards.
GGGTGGGGTGACTCCAGTTGGGGCCCCCGACACCGCAAGGCGGATTTATTTTATTTATAAAAGACCGAGAGAAATAACACTAACCATTATGGTATTGACATGATACCACTTTGATACTATAATGATACCATAAGGAGGTGAAGTTATTGGGAAAAGCGGTTTTTTCTCTAAGGCTTACTGAAGACCTACACGAATGGTTAAAAAAAGAAGCTGAAAAGAGAGGTATGTCGGTCAACGCTTTGATTTCATACATACTGAGCGAATATAAAGACGATAAAGAGTTTTAACGGAGTAGTTCTACGTAGTGAAAGCGTAGCGGTTCCTTTACTTGGAAAGGCGACTCTGATAACCTAGTTCGGTTTGCCACATTAAAGATTTCTAGAAGGTGGCGACGGTGGCAAGTAATCTGGGTCGCAAAGGTTCCGAGTCAAGGATTCATGGAGTAGATCTACGCAGTGGTGATGGTGAAGCGCAACTAAAAAAACAAGAAAAGAGGACGAGCACATGTTTAATATTTCTTATTACAAAACCGAAGACACAAAAGTAATGGTGGTTACATTACACGCACTAAAACAAACTATCATTTTGCAACCAGGATTCTTTTATAAAATTTCAGGAGTTGATAGAAAAGTAATAACCGGCTGCGGCGAATTTAGTGGTACAATTCTAGTAGATTTAGGATTTATATTTCCGTTTAAATCTGATAGAAAAATAGGTTAATATTTAATCGCTATTTCTGTTTCTTACTTAACTTGATTATAGCGATTAATAAGCAGAAAAATTTAGACAAGGAAGAGAGGTATTTTATAATTGAGGTATCGTCACAAACTAATAAAAAGTGGCGGTGTATGGGAATTATTGAGCTACGAGAAAGAGGTAGCAACAGGTAAAGATGCAGTTCGTGAAAATGCTGGTAGGAAAAAACAGTCTGATCATGATTGGATAAATGATGCTGAAACAAAGATGAAGAACAGGTCTGATGTGTTATATCGTGCAAGGAAGCAAGTGTTTAACCAAGCAAATGCCAATGCAAATGCGTGGAACGAGCAACCGAAATTTTTCACACTTACATATGCTGAAAACATGCAGGACATAAAACAATCTAACTATAACTTCAAAAAGTTTATCCAAAGGCTGAATTACACTTTAAAAATAAAACTAAAATACACTGCTGTAATTGAGTTTCAGAAACGAGGGGCTATACATTATCACCTATTGGTCTATAACCTTCCTTACACGCCTGTAGACGTTCTATCGGACATCTGGGGTCATGGGTTTGTTAAAATAAATAAAATAGACCACGTGGACAATGTAGGGGCTTATATAACGAAATATATGATAAAGGATAATATTGACGAAAGATTACTTGGAGAGAAGTCTTATTTTTCGAGTAGAGGGTTAAAGAAGCCTGAAGAGTATATTTTGACGGAAAAA
>NZ_JBFACN010000077.1:0-1821 GCF_040640875.1 Streptomyces sp. NPDC021562 | reverse complement strand
CCCTGATTCATGAGCACCTGCAGCATTAAAATAACGGAAAACAACATAATTCAACCCGTAAGCCTCATGAAAATCCGCCAAAATTTGCTCTACCATCAGCTTGGAGCGTCCATAAGGATTAATTGGAGCTGTATTGGATTTTTCCAAGATAATTTCTTCTTCAGGAATGCCATACGTAGCTGCTGTTGATGAAAAAATGAAGTTTTTCACATTAAATTTAAGCATCGTTTTCAACAATGTTAAAGTATTAGCAACGTTATTTTCATAGTATTTAAATGGGTCCTGCACTGATTCACCAACAAGACTGAATGCAGCAAAATGCATGACAGCTTTAATTGGATATTTAGAAAATATCGGTTCTAAATCTTCCGCATTCCCTAAATCTCCTTTAATAAATACTGCTCTTTCATCTACAGATTCCTGATGGCCTGTCGCCAAGTTATCAAGGACGATAACCTCTTCCTTTTCCACCAGTTCCTTTACTAGATGACTGCCGATATAGCCGGCACCGCCTACTACTAGTATCATATTAAATCCCCTTTATTTACATTTTTTGTTCTCACAATCTATTAATACCCGTATATTTTCATTTTAGCACATAGCCAGATAGAAAAAAATTTTCATTGGCAAAATTTCCTTTTTTCATACTTTATACAGGTGCAAATTTCCCTATCAAAAAAAAGGGGATGAGGCAAAACAAAATATTACCTATCTAAACACGAATGTTAAATAATTACATCTACCTTTGAAACAATGGAGCATGGATTATAAAAAAGAGTACAGCTATTAAATAGAACGTTGCAATACGCTACACCCACTCGCTTTCCGCGGGGAGGAAGCTGATCCGCCTGCTGGGTCTCATCTTTCCTCTATTTCCCGCAGGAGTCGAGTGGCCACCCCTCCATTCCACTAAGATTTTTAATTATTGTTTTTAAACCGAACAACATAAAAAACCAAACTATTAATCAATAAATAGTTCGGTTTTTTATTTGACTTAAATACTTATGTCCAAGCCTTTGTTTTAACCTTGAGCTCTAAATAATTTATAGATAACAATTAATCAGTTTTTACGACAGGAAGTCTAGCTGGATAAAATTGATTATTAATTTCTTTTAAAAGAGAAAGATCGCATTTAGGCTTACGGTTATAGGTAAGTATCCCGTTAATTTCTTGTTCTACATCTGTTAACTGTGTATAGCAGTAACCCCATAACCCTTTCGATTGGTAGATGGCATCCATAATACGGCGGAAATCTCGGACATATTCCTCCTCCGTCTCGACAGAAGTATAACCCCAGCCTTTTTGATCATCCACTTTAAAGCCTATCCCTCCAAATTCTGTCAGCATAATCGGTTCTCCTTGATGTGAATAGCCATTTGCATACACCTGCCATTTACCGTGTGCATGTGAAAGGAGATTTTCGACAGAAGCTAGCGTTTCTTTAAAGTATTCGTACTTAACCTTTTCCTCATGATTTCCATGATTATAATTGTGAATAGCACATATATCGGTTGTTGTCGCTTCCCAGCCGTCATTCGAGATGACAGGCCTAGTGCCGTCAATTGCATGCAGCATATGATACATCGTTTTGGAGAATTGCTGCTGCTTTTTGTCTGCGTGAATATCCGGAACTCCCCAGCTTTCATTTAACGGCACCCAAGTTACAATGGACGGGTGATTATAGTCTCGTTCTACAATTTCCATCCATTCCTTCATTAATCTTGCGGCTGCTTTTTCAGTATAAACAGGAGCAGAATCGCATTCCCCCCATACTAAAAAACCTAACGTATCAGCATAATACAAAAAAAAGGGATCTTCTGT
>NZ_JBFACN010000076.1:0-1868 GCF_040640875.1 Streptomyces sp. NPDC021562 | reverse complement strand
GAATCGTTCAGCGGTGCCGAACGCCGGTTCCAGCCGCGGGATTCGTGATCGGGATGTTATAGTAAATTGATCTCTTGATTTTGAGTGCCCTTACTCGAAATCAGGTTGCTATTTTCAGTGTCGCGGCTACTGCTTGTACCCCCGGAAGCTCCTGAAGATTATTATTGATAGCAAACTTTATCTCTTCAAAGCTCGCGTTAATCATGAGCTTCTCATCCACGCCACGTAAAAATATTATTGTTTTTGCATTACCACATGATTTCATAAAGATAATATCATCTTTTTTTAGCATGATACTGTCGTTACTTAGTGTAGTGAGATAAAGCATAGCCACTGTTTTTGTGTGTTTTTGTTAAGGCTGTTAAGATTATTCCTAACCACTGATTTTGTACATATCATCAAAAAAAATAAAAAAACTAATGCCCCCGTGGTGGGTATATAACAAATCACGGGGAGCGGAGCTGACCTGCTCCCCGTTGATTAATACACCGCGATGTTAGTAATGTCTTCATAAGCCACATGAGGACATCCTCATGAAGAAGCGTTTTTCCGACGAACAGATCATCAGTATTCTCCGCGAGGCCGAAGCCGGGGTTTCTGCCCGTGAGCTCTGCCGTAAGCACGCCATTTCCGACGCCATCTTTTACACCTGGCGTAAGAAGTATGGCGGTATGGAGGTGCCCGAGGTTAAGCGCCTTAAGTCGCTTGAGGAAGAGAACGCCAGACTCAAGAAACTGCTTGCCGAAGCCATGCTGGATAAGCAGGCGCTTCAGGTGGCTCTGGGGCGAAAGTACTGACGACAGACCAGAAGCAGGAAGCCGTTGAGTTTATGTGTGATGCGACCGGTCTGTCGCAACGTAGTGCCTGCAGGCTTACAGGTTTGCCCCTGTCGACCTGCCGCTATGAGGCTCAGCGTTCGGCGGCTGATGCGCATTTATCACTGAGCTGGCACTGGAGCGCAGGCGTTTTGGCTACCGACGCATCTGGCAGTTACTGCGCCGTGAAGGCCTTCATGTTAATCACAAGCGCGTGTACCGTCTTTACCACCTTAACGGGCTGGGTGTAAAACGCAGACGACGTCGTAAAGGTCTGGCAACAGAACGTCTGCCGCTGCTCCGCCCGGAGGCGCCCAACCTGACCTGGCCGATGGATTTTGTCATGGACGCGCTGGCCACCGGTCGCAGGATCAAGTGCCTGACCTGCGTGGACGACTTCACGAAGGAGTGTCTGACAATTACCGCCGTCTTCGGGATTTCAGGCGTTCAGGTCACGCGAATTCTGGACAGCATTGCACTGTTTCGCGGCTATCCGGCGACGATAAGAACTGACCAGGGGCCGGAGTTTACCTGCAGAGCACTCGACCAGTGGGCTTATGAGCATGGGGTGGAGCTACGGCTTATCCAGCCGGGCAGGCCAACACAGAACGGATTTATTGAAAGTTTTAACGGACGATTCAGGGATGAGTGCCTCAATGAGCACTGGTTCAGCGATATCGTTCACGCCAGGAAAACGATTAATGACTGGCGGCAGGATTAGAGCGAGTGTCGTCCACATTCATCGCTGAACTACCAGACTCCGGCTGAATTTGCGGCGGGCTGGCGAAACGGGAAATATGAAGAAAAACGAACCGACATTACTAACTGAAGGTTGTATCTAATCCTGGGGGGGCAGGTCAACCGCGTTGGATGATTGTGGATCATGATTATATATGTTTTTTTCTTATCAGAAACAATGGGTTAAATAGTTTTATTTTGATGGTTGGTGTCGCGGAGTGGTGCTGGTTTCACTTCAGGGGTAGGCATATGGAACAGGATCCTCTTGAGATCCTTTCTGTTGCGTCGTAATCTCTTGCCCTGGAAACGAAAAAA
>NZ_JBFACN010000075.1:0-2179 GCF_040640875.1 Streptomyces sp. NPDC021562 | reverse complement strand
ACGAACACCGGGCCGCGTGGGGTGGTGTGGGCGTGTCCGGTGATGACGTGGGGGGAGGGTTGGTGGGTGGCCAGGGCGCGCAGGCCGTCCAGGGCACTCTGGTGGTTTTCGGCGACGACGACCGCCCGGTGGGGGAGCAGGGCGCGGGTGGTGGCCAGGGCGTGGGCGACGTCGGGGAGGTGCTGCTGCCCGCCCTCCAGCGCGTCGGCGAGTCGTTCGCCCATCGCGGCCAGTGCTTCGGTGCTGGCTGCGGAGAGCAGGAGGGGCAGGGGGGAGGAGGGTGCCTGCGGCGGGCGTGCGGGTTCCTCGGGCTGTTCGGGTTCTTCGGGTTGTTCGAGGATGACGTGCGCGTTGGTCCCGCTGATCCCGAAGGACGACACCGCCGCCCGCCGTACGCGCTCCACCTCGGGCCACGTCCGGGTCTCGGCCAGCAGTTCCACCGCTCCCGAGGACCAGTCGACGTGTGACGTCGGCTCGCTGACGTGCAGGGTGCGGGGGAGCAGCCCTTCCCGCAGCGCCAGGACCATCTTCATGACTCCGGCCATGCCGGCGGCGGCCTGGGTGTGCCCGAGATTGGACTTCGCCGAGCCGAGGTAGAGGGGGTGGCTGCGGTTCTGGCCGTAGGTCGCGAGGATGGCCTGGGCTTCGATGGGGTCGCCGAGCCGGGTGCCGGTGCCGTGGGCCTCGACGGCGTCCACGTCGGCGGCGGTGAGCCCCGCGCTGTCCAGGGCGCCGCGGATCAGGCGGGCCTGGGACCGCCCGTTGGGCGCGCTCAGCCCGTTGGAGGCGCCGTCCTGGTTGACGGCGGTGGCGCGGAGGACCGCGAGGACCGGGTGGTTGTTGCGGCGGGCGTCGGACAGCCGCTCCACCAGCAGCGTGCCCACGCCCTCCGACCAGCCGGTGCCGTCCGCCGACTCGTCGAAGGCCTTGCAGCGGCCGTCGGCCGACAGTCCGCCCTGCCGGGAGAACTCCAGGAAGATGCCCGGCGTCGACATCACGCTCGCGCCGCCCGCGACCGCCAGATCGCACTCCGCGCTGCGCAGCGACTGCACGGCGAGATGCAGGGCGACCAATGACGACGAACATGCCGTGTCCACGGTCAGAGCCGGCCCCTCGAGTCCGAACACGTACGCCAGCCGCCCTGACGCCACGCTCGCCGCGTGTCCGGTCAGCAGGAACCCCTCACTGCCCTGCGCCGGACCGGCCGTGCTGTAGGTGGCGTAGTCCTGCTCGTTCGTGCCGACGAACACGCCCGTACGGCTGCCGCGCAGGGTGCCGGGGTCGATACCGGCTCGTTCGAAGGCCTCCCAGGTGGTTTCCAGCAGAAGCCGCTGGTGCGGGTCCATCGCCAGCGCCTCGCGCGGTGCGATGTCGAAGAGAGAGGCGTCGAACCCGGCGATGTCGTCGAGGAAACCGCCCCGGCGCACATACGTCGTGCCCGGGTGGCCCGGGTCGGGGTCGTAGAGCGCGTCCAGGTCCCAGCCACGGTCGTCCGGGAAGTCCCCGATGGCGTCCCGCTCCTCGATCAGCAGCCGCCAGAGATCCTCCGGCCCCTGCACACCGCCGGGGAAGCGGCAGGCCATGGCGACGATGGCGATCCGATCGTCCTGCTCCGGCGTGCCGGCCCGGACGGCGGGGACGCCCGCAGGGTCCGGGTCCCCCTCCAGGTGGGCGGCGAGTTCGGCCGGACTGGGGTGGTCGTACGTCGCGTTGACCGGTACCCGGCGGCCCAGCAGTGCCGAGAGACGCTTGCACAGGTCGACGCCCGCGAAGGAGTCGAAGCCCAGGTCCTTGAACGTGGCCTGGGGCGGCACCTCCGCCGCCGACGCGTGCCCGAGCACTCGGGCGCATTCGGTGAGGACGAGGTCCAGAGCCCCCCTGACCGGCGGTGCGGCGGGGGAGGCGACCGGCTCTTCCTGCTCGGCAGGTGCCACGTCCGCGGCCGCAGCGGGCTCCGCGATCGCGCTCGGCCAGTAGGAGCGGCGCTGGAAGGGGTAGGTCGGCAGGGACACCCTGCGCGCCGGGGCGGAGATCCGGGTGGTCCAGGTGGGGGTGGTGCCGGTGGTGTGGGCGTGGGCGAGGGCGGTGGTGAGGTCGGTGGGGGTGGCGTGGTTGCGGCGGAGGGTGTGGAGGGTGGTGTGGGGTGTGTGGGTGAGGGTGGGGGTGAGGACGGGGTGGG
>NZ_JBFACN010000074.1:0-2457 GCF_040640875.1 Streptomyces sp. NPDC021562 | reverse complement strand
TGGTCCAGCCGGCGTGGGTGGAGGCGACGCCCTTGGGTGTGCCGGTCGACCCGGAGGTGTAGTACACCGAGATCAGGTTGTCCCCGGTGACACCGATGCGGGGGGCGGCCGGGGACGACCCGGTGAGTCTTCCGGGACCGCAGTCCAGCACCGCGCACCCGGCACCGGCCCCGTCGCGGGCCCCGGCGAGCAGGGCCGCCCGCTCGGCGTCCGCGCAGGCCACCGGGGCGCCCGCGTCGGCGAGCACCTGGACGGCGCGGCCGAGGGGCAGGTCCGGATCGAGCGGGACGAAGGCCCCGCCCGCCTTGAGGACGGCCAGGAGGGTGACGGCCATCTCGGCGGAGCGGTCCATCCAGAGGCCGACGGGGGTGTCGGCGACGACTCCGGCCTCGCGCAGCCGGGCGGCCAGGTGGTTGGCGCGGCCGGTGAGTTCGGCGTAGGTGAGGGTGCTCTCGGAGTCGGTGACCGCCGGCGCGTGCGGGGTCGCCGCCGCCACCGCGTCCACCAGATCCGTCAGCAGACCACCGGGGTGCTCGACGCGTTCGCCCTGCCCCCTGGCGAGCAGCCGCTCGCGTTCGGCCGCGTCGACCATGCCGACACCGGAGACGGGACGGCCCGGCTCGGCCAGCGCGTTGCGCAGGAACGTGACGAAGTGCCGCATCAGCCGGCTGATCGTGGCCGGCTCGAACAGGTCCGACGCGTAGTAGGCGATCCCGGAGAACGTGTCGCCGGAGCGCGTGAGGGCCACGCTCAGGTCGAACCGCGACTTGCCGTCGACCAGCTCCACCCGCTCGGTCGCCAGACCGGGCAGGACCAGGTCGTCGGTCTCCTCGTCGCCCAGCGCGAACAGCACCTGGAACAGCGGGTTGCGGCTCGGGTCCCGCTCCGGCTGGAGCTCCTCCAGCACGGCCTCGAAGGGGAGTTCCTGATGCTCGTAGGCGGAGAGGGTGTTCGCCCGGGTGCGGGCCAGCAGCTCTTCGAACGACGGGTCGTCGGCCAGTTCGGTGCGGATCAGCAGGGTGTTGACGAAGTAGCCGATCATCTCGTCGAGTTCGGGACGCACCCGGCCGGCGATCGGCGTGCCCAGGGTGACGTCCCGGGTCGCCGAGTGCCGGGCGAGGACCACGCTGAACGCGGCCGTCAGCGTCATGAACGCGGTCGCGTTGTGCTCCCGTGAGAAGCGGTTGACCGCCGCCCCCAGCTCGCCGTCCACGGTGAACGAGAACTGGGCGCCGTTCCCGGTGCGCACGCTCGGCCGGGGCCGGTCCGTCGGCAGTTCGTCGGTGCTCGCGCCGGCCAGCCGCTGCCGCCAGTGCTCCAGCTGGTGTCCCAGCCGCTCCGGCGTCTGGTGTTCCCGGCTCCACACCGCGTAGTCCCCGTACTGGAGGGGCAGCGGCGGCAGTTCCGGCTCGCGGCCGGCCGCCAGGGCCGTGTAGGCCCGGGACAGCTCCGACCACAGCACCCGCATCGACGTGCCGTCGATCGCGATGTGGTGGACCACCAGCACCAGCAGTGCGTCGTCCTCGGCAAGCCGCACCACCGCGACCCGGAAGACGGGCCCGGTGGCCAGCGAGAACGGCTCCCGCATCAGCGCCCGGGCGAACTCCAGGGCGGCCTCGTACCGTTCGGCGGTGCTGTCCCCGACGACGTCGTGGACCGGCACCGGGACCGGGGCGGCCGGCAGCACCCGGGGGACGGGGGCGCCGTCCCGCTCGCCGAAGACCGTCCGCAGCACCTCGTGCCGGCCGGCCACCACCGTGAAGCTCCGGGCCAGCACCTCGGCGTCGAGCGCGCCCCGGACCCGGATCACGGTGGACGTGTTGTAGCCCGGCATCATCTGCTCCAGGAGCCACATCCGCTCCTGCGAGTACGACGCCACCCGCGCGTCCGGTCCGGCCACCGCGATGGCCGTCGCCGCCGCGTCGGCGCGCTGGGCGGCACGGGCGCCCTGGAGCAGCGACCTGACCTGCGCGCGGCGCGCCTCCCGCGGGTCCGCCTGGGGTGTCCTGCTCGCGGTCATGAGCGGGTCCTCTCGGCGGTCGCGTCCCCGGCCTGGTCCGTCTCCGGGTCGCCGACCGCGTCCAGCAGCAGGTTCTCCAGGGCGGTGGCCATGGTGTGGATCGTCGGGTTGTCGAAGATCAGCGCCAGCGGGACGGACACGGACAGCGCCGCACGCAGCCGGGAGACGATCCGGGTGGCGAGCAGCGAATGCCCGCCCAGGGCGAAGAAGTTGGCGTGGATGTCCAGGTCGGTGCGGTCCAGCACCTCCGACCAGATGCCGTCGATGAGCTGCTCGGCCTCGGTGGCCGGCCGTACCGCGACCGCGTCCGCCTCGAAGCGCGGCTGGGGCAGTGCCCGGTAGTCGGTCTTGCCGTTGGCGTTGACGGGGATGCGGTCCAGCACGGTGATGCTGGAGGGGATCATGTAGCGGGGCAGCTGATCGCTGAGGTGGGTGGT
>NZ_JBFACN010000073.1:0-2726 GCF_040640875.1 Streptomyces sp. NPDC021562 | reverse complement strand
AGCATGGCAGAGCGAGGGTTTGTAGCACTTACATTTGACCCTTCCTATAACGGATACAGTGGTGGAGAGCCACGACATATTTCTTCACCTGATTTATTTGTTGAAGATTTCAGTGCAGCTGTTGATTATCTTGGTACTCGTTCATTCATAGATAGACATAAAATTGGCGTAATTGGAATTTGTGGTAGCGGTGGGTTTGGAATAAGTGCTGCACAGGTGGACAGACGAATTAAGGCTGTTGCAACTGTAAGTAAGTATGATATTTCTCGCGTTGCGGCTAACGGTTGGAAAGACTCATTTACAGAAGAGGATCGCAATAAAATACTCGATTCAATTGCAGAGCAACGTTACGAAGATTTTGAGGCAGCACAGCCAGCGCTTGCTCAGCGTGGAGCACCAATCGGATTTGACGAAAATACTGACCCTATTGGCCGTGAGTTTGGTGAGTTCTATTCAACACCGCGTGGTTACCATCCAAATTCGATTACTCAATTTACGATAACAAGCAGTATGTCATTTATGAACCTTCCTCTGCTAACACATATTAAATCCATTTCACCACGTCCGCTGTTATTTATCATTGGCGAACATGCACATTCACGATACTTCAGTGAAGATGCTTTTGAGATGGCAGCAGAGCCAAAAGAACTTTACGTCATTCCAAATGCAGGACATGTTGATTTGTACGATAAAACAGATGTAATTCCTTTTGATAAGTTGGAATCATTCTTTACGGAGAATTTTAAATAATAGCCAAAAAACGCTGGGACAAAACAAAAGATAAGCTTTCTAAACACGAATAATAGAATTACCACTAAATTTGAAAAATGAAGGTTGTGTCTAAATAGAATGTTGAGTTAAAGTTAGTTCGTTTCTTTGCGCTGCACCCACTCGCTTTCCGCGGGGAGGAAGATGAGCCTCCTCGTCTTCTGCAGTGCACCCCCATTGTTGGACAACTAAGTTCAACAATAGGAGGTGCCTGGGTGGGTAAATTTAATGAATCAGAAAAACACTTGGTTATTCAACGTTATTTAAACGAGAGTATTGGCTACAGGGAATTAGCGAATGAAGTTGGGATTGACGAATCTGCCTTACGTTATTGGGTGAAATTATATGAATATCATGGAGAGTCAGCCTTTTGTTTTCCCTATACAAATTATCCATTGGCTTTTAAACTAAAAGTAATCCAGTTTATTGAAGAGAAACAGTTTTCTATTCGAGAGGCATCGGCAATCTTTCATATTCCTGACTGCTCTATGGTACGAAAGTGGAAGAAAAAATGGGATAATGGTGGATTCGATGCCCTTAAACCAAAAGAAAAGGGGATTCCTTGTATGACATCCCATAAAAAGAAGAATGTGGATAAGAATATACTTGATAAGGATACAGAAGGCTCGGTTGAGGAAATGCAGAAGGAGCTAGAGTTTTTGCGTATGGAGAATGCCTATTTAAAAAAGTTGAGAGCCTTAGTTCAAAACAAGGAAAAATTACCAAAAAGGACAAAGCGAAAGTAGTCTATGAACTAAGGAATATTTTCTCGGTGAAGAAACTTATAAAGCTGGCAAACATCCCTCGCAGTACGTACTATTACTGGGTAAACACCTTCAACCTTCCTGATAAAAATGCTGAATTAAAAACATTAATTCAGTCCATTTATGAGGAACATAATGGGCTTTACGGATATCGGCGTATCCAAGAAGAGTTAAATAATCGAGGATATAAAGTGAATCATAAAAAAGTGCAGCGGTTAATGAAGGTATTAGGCTTGAAGTGTATGGTTCGTATGAAGAAATATCGCTCTTATAAGGGAAATGTGGGTAAAATAGCTCCGAATATATTGGAGCGTAACTTTAACGCAGAAAAACCAAACCAAAAGTGGGTTACTGACATTACAGAATTTAAGTTGTTTGGGGAGAAACTCTACTTATCTCCTGTACTTGATCTATTCAATAGTGAGATTGTTACGTACACAATTGGTACTAGGCCAACTTACTCCCTTGTTGCAGAAATGTTAGACAAGTCCTTTAAACGCTTGACTGATGATGATAACCTCATTATTCACTCCGATCAGGGCTGGCATTACCAGATGAAAAAATACCGCCAATCCTTAAAGAAACAAGGTATAACACAAAGTATGTCCCGAAAGGGGAACTGTTATGACAATGCAGTTATAGAGAACTTTTTTGGTATTATGAAATCTGAATTTCTCTATCGGAATGAATTTAAGGACATAGATCACTTCAAACATGAACTAAAAAAATATATTCATTACTACAATAACATTAGAATCAAAACCAAATTAAAAGGTAAGAGCCCGATCCAGTATCGGACTCTTACCCAGACAGCAGCTTAACAAAAATACTGTCCAACTTTTCGGGGTCACTTCATTGGCCTGCGGGGTCTCATCCTTTCCTCTATTTCCCTTAGTAGTCGAGTGGCCTCCGCTCCATTCCACTAAAATTTCTAATTTTTTGTATTTAAACTAAAAACAAAAAACCGAACTACTTAATCAATAGTTGATTTAGTAGTTCGGTCTTTACGCTGGTTCACATACTTATGTCCCAGCCTCGTTTAATAAGGATTAGCTATCTTTATCATCCTTGTCATTTCTATCTTTTTTGTCCTCGATCATGTCCTCGCCAGGATCATTGTCATCATCTGCCGCGTCAAGATCGTTGTCTGTGTTACGGTCATTATTGTCATTATTGTTATCATCAATAAAGCCG
>NZ_JBFACN010000072.1:0-2818 GCF_040640875.1 Streptomyces sp. NPDC021562 | reverse complement strand
GGCGATAATCATTATTTTTGTTGCTAGTAGCTTAATCTTTGCTGGCGGTAAGTCTACAGTGGAAAGTGCAGCCTGTGGAGTCGTAAGCGACATATACAGAACACAGTTCCATCAACCAGGACTAACTTGCAAATCTGTGACGATCACAGAAAGTGAAGGGAAAAATCACTATGGCATAGCTGAGATATCTGACGGATCTGTAAAAGATATCACTATCAAAGAACTTAGTGATGGGCAAATATACGTCACTGTTGAATAACAAAGTTAGTGGCTGGTTGATCCCAGCCACTAACCTTTTAGTTTTGACTTCATTCTGAAATATGTTCTTCTGCTAACACCCAAATCAACCCACACTTCATTTAATGACGGCCTCCCCCCACCTTTGCTTTTCCTCCCTCGGAGGCTTTGTATTTCAGATGAATGCGTACGAAAAACATAATCACTGAAAGTACCTTCACTAAAATTAGCACGAGTCCATTTCGCAATACTTTTAGCTATGCCAATCACCTCATTATCATCCAGAGGCGATGAAAATTGCAGGTTGTAAGCACTGGCACGTTCATAGCAAGCTTGCAGCCACTGGTCATATTCAGGCCAGCCCTGACGGATAGCGCGATAAGCCCACTTCCGTGTTTTATCGAACAGAGTGCAGTTGCGGCCTAAGCCATAGTCGGCAACGATCTCTTTGTTGTTTGCCGCGTTCAGATCGAGGAAATCAGCAAGCCAGTCCAGCGTGTAGAGTTCTGGCTGCCAAACGGCAATTTTCCAGTGACCGTGGTTCGGATTCTTGCAGAGCAGGCCAGAATACCCTGTATCAGCATCCAGTTTTTTACGCAGCGCGTTTTCCACGGCAGCTGCATACTTCAGAGGTTTCATTCTGCCGTCCGGCGCAGTACGTATCGAGGTTTCCAGTGCGTATAGCAGGTGCGCGTGCCCGTTTTCCGGGTTGGTGATGGTCAGCGTGGGCGCGGGCGCGTTCCGGTCACTCCAGTCGATGGCCGCACCGGCGCGATCGACGTCGAAGCCCAGCCAGAACATGGCATGCGGCTGATTAAACTGGATGTACTTTGCCAAGAGTGCGCGTTCTTTCCCTGCGATACGCACACCGAAGTGCAGATCGTCCGAGAAGTACGGCTTGTGCGGGAGTCGGTCGTTAAAAAGTCCGAGTGCGGCGTTATGCAATGCGCCCTACGCTTATGGCGGGCTGTTTTCTGGCACGGTTCATGTGCTAATATCCTTTCAAGGTTTCGACCTAGCCCTGGTAATCATGCGATCCGCCAAGATATGACATGATTTCCGGGGCTTTGTTTTTTCTGGGGTTAACGTTACACCGTCCGCAGGCTTCTGTCGATCTCACCACGATTTACCATAACATCCGTTGGCCGCACCGCCTCAAACGCCCTCAGCGCGTTTCTGAGGCCTCCGGCCTGAAACATACACCTTTCTGTGCCCATATCGAGAAAAAACGCCCCTGATGATTTCTGCGTACCTGCATGGCTATGCACGCGGGTGAATGGCAGACGATTTCGGAGTGTCAGCACCACTAAACCGCCAAAAGGCGCAATCAGCGGCGCGGCGCGCGCGGACGTGACCAGGCAAACTCGGACTGCTGCCGCTCATCCTCACGTAATGCACGCTGGCGGTCGGCGTAACGCTGCGACTCAATCTGCGCACGCGCTCTGTTCAGGACGATATGCCGGTTCGGCTGATTTAGCTTTTTGCCTGACGCTCTCTCAGCTGCGGCAATAGCATCATCAAGAAATTTTTTCTCTGCAGGTGTCAGGTTTGTCAGTCTGTTCATAGCATTCTCCCGTCAGAATAACTCCGCACAGTCTGCCAGACACAGCAGAACCGATGAAGCGCTGGCGGTGCTGAAAGACAGCCAGAAACGGTGAACGGGAGCGGATTTTAATCCGGTGACGTGAGACGTTGGGCAAGCCGCAGGCGCGGCAGTGGTTTTAGCGGGTTTCGGGGCGCAGCCCTGAACCAGTCACGTAGCGCTAGCGGAGTGTATACTGGCTTAATGGTGACGCTGCGCTCCCATGACTGAGTAGGAATTGCTGCAAAAAACAGCCATCTGACAAAAGAGGGCTGTTATCTGATATAGGTTGTTTAGTGCCAACTGCCGAGAACCCTTTTTAAGACTATTCTTAATGCGTATAATCAACCTTTTAGAAGGTACTTACTGCAAGGAATTACATGGAAAATCATTACGAATACCTGAAACTTGACATGTCTGCTTCAATCGATGAAATCAGAGATGCTATTGAGCTAAACAAAAATAATGATGAAGCTAGAATAAGGAAGATAAAATCAATCTTACTTAATGAGCGATTCAAAAGTGAATATGATGAGAAATTAATATCATACTTGATAAATAATGGTGACTCATCAAGAAAAGCAGATGAAAAAAAACAAAGTTTATACATTGAACAGATAAAAAACTTAGATAATGGGGAGTTGCATAACTCATACATATACGCCGCGTTTTTCCTGTTGGTTTTAAACTTCTCTTTATCATTAGTGGTTAGCACACAAGTAGACTATGTAATTAGTTTCATAGTGAACATATTGACCATTTTTGTGCTTTATAAAGACTGGAAAATATTAGAAAAAAACAACCTTGCTGTATTTTCTAAGTGGTGGGTATTAATATCACCTGTTTATTTATTTAAAAGATCCAATGCAAAGAAAGAAAGTAAAAAACTCTTCTCTTTGTGGATGGCGATAATCATTATTTTTGTTGCTAGTAGCTTAATCTTTGCTGGCGGTAAGTCTACAGTGGAAAGTGCAGCCTGTGGAGTCGTAAGCGACATAT
>NZ_JBFACN010000071.1:0-2977 GCF_040640875.1 Streptomyces sp. NPDC021562 | reverse complement strand
GCTGCTGCCCATTCCAGGCCGAGTGCGGCCAGCTGTGCGAGCTTGTCCGCACTGAGCTTGGCTCGGCGGGTCTTCGTGTTCGACAGGAAGACGCCCAGCTTGACCGCGATCTCTTCGCCGTCGATCACGATCAACTCTTCGTGGGAACGGCTCACGGGCCCTACAGAGCCTGTACGGGCCTTGTACTGGGCAAGAGCCGCAACTCCCCGCTCGAACGCCCCAGAACGACCCCCAGAGGCCTTCACGGCCGCCTCCAGTACCGAGGTAGACGGCCGGATCCCCAGAGCCTCCAGCCGCTCCCGCTGCCCCGGCAAGAGCCCCTGCCACACCGCGGGTTCCTGGTGCCGGGCCAGCCACCGCCCCACGTCCATGCCGTGCACGGTGACGCCGGGCAGGACGAAGGCCTGGTCCTCATCGCGCAGCAGCTCCCGCACGGCCGCGTAGTGCCGCTGCCAGTCCGCCGGCCACTCCGGGTTCCAGTCCGGATCGATCTCTGCCAGCGCCGCCGCCCGCTCCGGGTGGCCCTCCAGCGCCCCCGCCCGGCGCAAATTGCTCAACCACTGTCCTACCGGCCTGTCCAGGGCCACGGCGGACCTTGGAGCGCAGAGGGTCCAGTGCATCTCGAAGTACGCTCGCGCCGCCGCCAGGTTCTCCTGGAACTGCGCGTCCGCGACGTCCCACACCATCCCCAGCGACTCCAGCCGCTGCGCCCGCACCGCCGACAACTGCCCCGCCCCGAACGCCCTCCGCTGTTCCGCCACCCAGGTCCCCAGCGGATACGACCCCTCTCGGTGGTCGTAGGGCACCCGCGCGTCCCCGGTCCTCTCGGCGTACCGCTTCAGCGCCGCCCACCCCCGCGCCCAGTCCTGCCGCTCGACGTCGATCACGTTGAACGACACCCAGTTCGCGACCATGACAGGGTCCCTCGGAGCCGCGAAACGCAGCAACAGCCGGGATTCCTCCTCACCCTCCTCGGGGGCCGCACCGATCGTCTCCATCGGCTTGGTACGCTGCAATCCCTCCTGTGGGATAGCAAGCAATTCCACGGCCTCTTCATCGTGAGCCCGCAGCCCCTCCAGCACCTTCACCAAAGGCCGGTACGACCCCGACGTGAACATGTCCTCCGGCTGCTCCCCCTCTTTCAGGAACACCGGAACAATCAGAGACGCCAATTTCCCCTGACCGGGCTTCTGCCGCAACGCACGGCCGATCGCCTGCACAATGTCATGCGGCGCACCCTTCGGATCGATCAGGGCAACAGAATCCACCGCTCGAATATCAACGCCCTCACCGAGAACGCGACAATTCGAAAGAACGGCCCGCTGAGCGGTACCACCGAAACCACTAAGGACGTCCTCCCGACGCTCCGGGGTGTGCTCACCGCACAACCAGTCAGCCCACAACGCCGACGGATACTTGCCCGGCTGATCCGCGTGCAGCCGCGCCGCCACCGACCCCAGCCCCTCCGCGAACGCCTGCGCCTCGATCGTCCGATGGTGGAACGTGATCGTCGTCTGAAGCCCGTGATCCGCCATTGTCCGCAACAGAGCACCCTGGAGCGCACCCATCCGCTCCCCACGCACCTCTTCCTCACGCGACAACGGCCCCCGCAACCGCTCCGGCGTCACCACCGGGTCCGTCAGCTCCACCACGATGATCTGATACCGCGCCAGCAGCCCCCGGGCCACGGCCGACGCAAGCGTCAGCTTGTACAGCACCGGCCCGAAGATCTCGGCATCATCCATGGAGGCCGCCAACTCCGCCGGCAGCGCGTCCCGCACCCCTTCGGCCGCCTCCCACGTCGGCGGCCGCTCCTGCCAGATCCGCGGCGTCGCCGTCATGTACAACCGGCGCGCCGCCGGGATCACACCCTGGTCGTGAACGGCCGCCCACGCCTTCCCCAAAGATCCACTCGTCCTGTGCGCCTCATCGACCACCACCAGGTCCATCGGCGCCAACTGCTGCCCGTACTCGCCCTCGAACGCCTCCGCCAGCACACCCAGACTCGCGTACGTACCGAACATCGTCACCGGCCCGCTTCCGTGCCAGAGAGCGAGCCGGACGGGATTCGTCGTCGCCCGCACATCAAGACCCCACAATTGCGGGTCCTCATCCAGCGAGCACACCGCCACCGCATCACCCACGTGCCCAGCATTCCGCCACGACCTCACCGTCTGTTTCAGCAGGTCCAGAGTCGGCATCAGAACCAGAACGCGCCCGTTAGGAACGAGCCTCTTGGCCGCTACGGCAGCCATGATTGTCTTTCCCGTGCCGCACGCGGAATGCACCTGCCCGCGCAGACCGTTTGCCGGGATACCGCCCGGCGGGATATCCAAGCCGCGAACGATCGCGTCAACAGCCTCGATCTGATGGTCACGAAGTTTCACGGCCATTCCCGTACGCTCCATTTGTGGGTGAATTCACCGGGAGGGATTATCCGAACGGTGATCGGTTCCGGGGTGGTGGGCTCTGACTCCAGACTCTACACAGTGCATCAGTATGATGCACCTACCTTCGCCGAACTCTCACCCCGCAGGATGCATCTTGGCCTGTTCGCGCCCCATGAGACCGGGTGATGGTGTAGCATGGGCCGCGCCGACATGATTTTTGATCGTCCGTCAGGGTGGCGGCAGCGAGGGGGTGAGTGGTTGTGAAGGGCGCCGTTCGACTGGTCTCGCGCACGGTCCGGCCGGCCTCGGTCGACCGACACCCCGTCACCTTCGTTGGGGGGCAGTGGCTTGGGATTCCAGTTGCTACACAGTTCGCCGAGTGATGCACCCTCTCCGTTGCTGCCGTTTTTCGGATTCCCGCTTGCGGGAATCCTTCCGATGCGCGCTTGCGCGTATCGGCGCTTTTAGAATTCCGCTTGCGGAATTCAATTCCCGCGCTTGCGCGGGAATTTGATGGCAATTCAATTTCGCTTGCGAAATTGAATTCACTACCGTGCGCGCCAGCGCACGGTATCCCGCGGAGCGGG
>NZ_JBFACN010000070.1:0-3262 GCF_040640875.1 Streptomyces sp. NPDC021562 | reverse complement strand
TCGAACAGCTCGGACATGCAGCACCTCCAGCCCCAACCCTAGCGTGAAGCGCACATATCGCGTACCAAACGCGTACAGACAGCGTAAACGGTGGTGGAGGTCCACGGTTGGTCGGAGGTCCACGGTTGGTTGGAGGTTCACGGTTGACCCTCAGAACCAAGTCGTGGCTGGTGACCCATGACGCGTGAGGTCGACCGACGGTTATGAGAGTTGCAGACCAACGGACCGGGCAGGGCATGGGCGGCAGGAAACGGCAGCTGGCGCCGTCGGAGGCGGGGCCGATGCTCCTGGCAGGTGGGGTGTGGCGGGCGGCACCGCTGCAAGGTGAGATGACGCAGTCGTTCCTGAGCCGGGTCGCTGCACGCTATGGCGCAGGGCCCAGGGATCTTCTGGCGGCCATCGCTGAGGCGGGCGGGCTGTCGAACATCACGGGCCAGACGCGGTCGGACAGCGAGGTGTATCCGAACCGGCAGGCCCGGGAACGGGTGTCCCAGCTGTGCCGAGTTCCGGAAAATCATCTGCGGCACTGCCTGCCTGGGCACAGGAGGAGCCACGAAAGCGGTTCGCCTCAGGCCCGGCAGCGCAGTTTCATCACACCCCGGAGAAGGTCGTGCCCTGGGGCCGGCGTGTCCCGAGCGCGCCGCGCGGCCAGCCGAGCGCACCGAGGGCACGCGCTTGCACCTGGAACCGCAGCAGCAGCGGGTACGCACGCCGCACCACCGGTCGCTGCGCCGCCTTCCCCGCCCGTCTCGGCGGCCAAGAGCCCTTCCGTGACCTCGTCAACGCCATGGAAGGCGCCCTCGACCTGCGCCACCACCGGCCCGGAACCCTCCCCACACTGGCCCCCTACCTGCATGAGCGCACCGCCGGCCGCATCGGCAGCCTCATCCGCCAGGCCGTCATCACCGCCCTCACCGACGGCACCGAACGCATCACCAAAACCACCCTCGAAGCAGTCCGCCTGGACCACCTCGCCGAACAGCACTACCGGCCCCACCCCCGGCCCCGGCCCCGGCCCCGGCCCCGGAGCACCAACACCTCGTGAGCCGGACAGACATCACGGTCCGTGCCACAACAGGGACCGGCACCGCACAGCGCA
The DNA here is from genome assembly GCF_040640875.1 of Streptomyces sp. NPDC021562. Lineage (NCBI taxonomy): Bacteria > Bacillati > Actinomycetota > Actinomycetes > Kitasatosporales > Streptomycetaceae > Streptomyces > Streptomyces sp. NPDC021562. The sequence continues at coordinate 2,163 of NZ_JBFACN010000070.1, read as the reverse complement.
TCGCCGTCTCGGGGGGATGGCTTCAGATCCCGTCAGCCGCACCGGGCGTGTTCCGCATACGGCCCCTTTCCGGCGAAGCAACCGCCTCCTCCACCCAACGCCTCGCCGACACCTACCAGCTGACGCTGCCCCAGCTCCTCGACGGTGCCGACATCACCCTCCACCGCCAGGGCACCCCTCCAGCGGCCGAACTCCACCTCAGCCACACCGCGGCCCAGCACCTCGCCATCCTGGCCCGCGCCCCGCTCCCCCGCCTGACGCGCGCTCCACCCCCACCTCGCCCCCAGCTACGACGCCCACGACACCGCGGCGGCCGCGCGCTGGAAGCAACGCGAGGCCGCACAGCCCGTCCGCGCCTGCACGCTGTGCACCCGCCACCGCAGTCACGGCATCACCGACACCGCCCGGGTTCATCCGGCACCGCAGGGCCCGGTGTGCCCGCGCCACCAGCAAGCCGCTCCAGACCCACGACTCAGCTCCACCGTCCACACCCACGGTGCGCCCGAACTCGCCACCGCGCACCACGCCCACCAGCACCCGCTACGGCACCCCCGTGCCGCCACCGCCTGGACCGCAGCACGCGCCGTCACCCCACGCTGGTACGACCACCAGCCACACCTCGCCCACCGCTGGCATCCCCGCCTCAACCAGCTGTGCGAGGCAAACCGCCACCTGACCAGTACAGGCAGCGCCACCCCCTGCGCTCCTGACCCGCGACTTGATGATCTATCCGGAAACCGTTGCCCTCACCCACGCACTCGCCACCCCGCCGAACCGGCCACATCGCACCACCAACGACGCCCTCACCCTCATCGCCCGCCGACCCGGCCTCACCCGCCTGACTCCCAACGCCAACGACCCACTCCACGTCTTCCTCACCCACACACGCCGCTGACCAGCCAAAACGAACTCCAAAGGCCCGCAGGAAACACAGCCAGCCACAGACGCACCACGACATCCACCGGAAACCCAAGATCATTCCCACACCACTACCGGACCGCAGGCCAAGCGCCCGAACAAACAAACCGAACACGGCACCAGACCACGCCCATCACGCCCCAACGCAGCCGCTTTCACCATCCCGAGTCCCACCCTCAAAGCCGGGACACCAGGCCCGAACGACCAAGCCCCTGAAGATCAATACTCCGTCACAACGGCGGACGAACGGGGAAACGGACGTCTCCTGCGCCGGGGAACTGGCAGAAAGCCCTATGGAAGCGCTGTCCGAGAACGACCCCGGGCAGTGCCCGGCCTGGTAGATCAGCTGACAGCGGATCTGGAGCACACTGATCGCTGTCGAGGAGGACGGTCGCATCACCCTGGGCATGGCATCCGCCCCTGCCCTGGGCCGCCGATGGTGGGCCAGAGCGGACTCAGGCTCCTGGACAGGCCCGTGCTCTTCTCATTCAGAGGCTGCTGCGCAGCGGTTGGCTCTCACCGAAGGCAAAACAGCCCAGAACGCGGTTATCGGCATCTGGCCACCTCCGCCCAGACTGAACCAGCACGAACGCGTCGTGGCCATGAGAATCGCCCGGGCCGTCACACACGTCCGGCCGCTGCTCGATGGGACTGCCGCGGAACCCATCGCACGGGCGCCCCGCAAACCGACCACCGGGTCCGGCACCTGCCATGGCGCCCTCCTGGTCGCGACCGGTCAGCTGGACGCCTTCCTCCTCCTGGGAGCCGGCCCGTGGGACATCGCCGCGCTGATCCCCATCGTCCAAGAAGCCGGCGGCACGTTCAGCGACCTCAGCGGCCAGAACCGGACCGATACGGGCGCCGCGCTGTCCGCCCGCCGTGGACTGCACCAACGGCTCCTGGACATCGCGGTCACCACTCATCTGAGCGCCCAATCCCCCCAGAGACTTTGCATCGCTGTGAGCAGCGGCTACGGGACAGTCCCCGGCAAGCACTTTCGACACACCCCTAGGGCGTGTTGCGAAAGTCCCGCCTGCCGCGCGACGCCATGCACGCTCCCCCAGCCTTCGGCCGGGGGGGACCCCCAGAGCACGCACCTGACGCCGCGCGGCCCGCCCTCCGGGCGGACGACGGGACTTTCGCAACACGCCCTAGAGCGTGTCTCCTTGATCCGCTCGTCGGTTGATCAGATATGTCCGTCCGGCTAGTGATCACTGATGCGATGTGGGACCGAATCGAGCCGTT
>NZ_JBFACN010000069.1:0-3460 GCF_040640875.1 Streptomyces sp. NPDC021562 | reverse complement strand
CCGCCCCGTCCCCCCCCACCTCTACCCCGCGGGGGCCGCCGCCGGGGGCCCCGGGGGGGGGCCCCCCCCCCCCCCCGCCGGTCACTGCTCCTCGTCGGCCAGGGCCGGGGACTCGGGCTTCTCCTCGGGGACGGTCGCGTTGCCGGTGACGATACGGCGGATCGTCTCCAGCGGCAGCTTCGGCGAACCGTCCGCGTGCAGAAGGCCGTTGGTCTCCTGGGCGGTGTCCATGAACTGCGTGTAGCAGAAGCCGGCGACGATCGGGCTCCTGTGCAGCACCCCGAAGACGTCGTCGAGCAGGGCCGCGTACTGCGTGTCCGAGCCGGTCCGCGTGTAGGAGAACTCGTCCTTCCCGGCGCCCACCGACAGTCCGCCGAACTCGGTGACCATCAGCGGGACTTCACCGGCGCGGTAGCGCTCCGTCTGCCGTGCGTCCAGGGAGAGGGCGCGCCCGGCCGGCCCCGGCGAGGCCAGCAGCGCCTCGAACCCGGCGGCGTCGCCGTAGCGGCGGGTGAGCAGCCCGACGTCGGAGGAGTAGTCGTGCACGCCCAGGATGTCGCTGTCGGTGTGCTCCCAGCCCTCGTTGGACATGACCGGCCGGGTCGGATCCAGAGCCCGGGTGAGGTTCGCGAGCGCGACCGTGTAGGCCTGCTGCGCCGGGTCGTTCGCGATGTCGGAGCAGCCCCAGCTCTCGTTGACCGGCACCCAGGTGACGACCGAGGGGTGGCTGCGGTCACGTCGCACGATGTCCAGCCACTCACGGGTGAGCAGCTCCACGGCCTCGGTGCCGTACTCGTACGCGGCTCCGGTCTCGCCCCACACCAGCAGGCCGAGGTGGTCGGCCCAGTAGAGGAAGCGGGGGTCCTCGGCCTTCTGGTGGACGCGGACCGCGTTGAAGCCCATGGCCTTGATCATCTCGACCTCGCGGCGCAGTTCGGCGGTACCGGAGTTCGCGATCAGGGTGTCGGGGCGGTAGCCCTGGTTGAGGACCGAACGCACCTGGTAGGGGCGGTCGTTGAGCAGGAAGGCGCCCCGGCCGACGTCGGCGCTGCGCAGGCCGACGTAGCTGTCGACGGTGTCGAGCACCTCCGAGGTGGCGGTGTCGCGGACGGTGACCCGCGCGTCGATCAGCGTGGGCCGCTCGGGGCTCCACAGCAGGTCCTCGCGGTCGATTCCGTTGCGCAGCGCGGGGACGACGAGGTCGACGCGGGCGCGCGGGGTACGGACGGCGGTGGTGGACTCGGCGAGCACCTCGCCGTCGTGGCGCAGCACGATCTCCACGCTCACCGGCGTGGCGGGCCTCGCGGCCAGGGTGATCTCGGCCGTGACGCCGCGCTTCGGGTCGGGGATCCAGGCCAGGTCGCGGATGTGCCACGCGGTGACGGTCTCGGCCCATACGGTCTGCCAGATGCCGGTGGTCCGCTCGTACCAGACCGCGTGCGGGCGGTCCTGCCAGTCCTGCTTGCCGCGCGGCTGTGCGAGGTCCGCCGGGTCGTCCTCCGCGCGTACGACGAGTACGTGTTCGTCGGCGCCGGGGCGCAGCGCGTCGGTGACGTCGGCGGTGAACGGCGTCTGACCGCCCACGTGCTCGGCCACCAGGCGGCCGTCCAGCCAGACCTTCGCGCGGTGGTCGACGGCTCCGAAGTGCACCAGCGCCCGGTCGCCGTCGCCGGCGGCGAGCACCTCGTGGGGGACGCGGCGGCGGTACCAGACCACCGGGTGCGCGGCGGTCTCGCCGATGCCGGAGGCGGGGGCCTCGGGCGGGTAGGGGACGGTGATCTCCCGGTCGAACGCACCCGCCGCCGGCTCGGAGAACCACGTGTCGCGCTCGCCCTCGCGGGCGTCGTCGTACCCGAACTCCCAGAGGCCGTCGAGGCTGTGCCACCGTTCCCGCCGCAGGATCGGCCTCGGATACGTTCCGTCCTGCTCGCTCGCCTTCACGGACCCTCCTCCTGCCCTTTCCGGAATTTCCGGCACAGGCGTTTCCACGGTCGAAGCCCTGTCATCATGAGTGATCGTTTGCATCGATGCAATGGCCGGGTGGGATGCGACGATGAGGCGGGGCTCGCCGGTGCGGCAGACTCGGAGAGCCTGTTGGGCGCCCGGTCGGGGCCGGCCGGCGGGCTCCGAGGGCCGGCGCGACGGGAAGGAGGCCCCAGTGGCCAAGGTGCGGATGCGGGACGTGGCCGAGCACGCCGGGGTGTCGGTGCGGACGGTGTCGAACGTGGTCAACGGCTACGCGCACGTCAGCCCCGACACCCGCGCGAAGGTGCAGCGCTCGCTCGACGAGCTGGGCTACCGCATGGACTACCTGGCCCGCGGCCTGCGTTCGGGCCGCACCGGCTTCATCGCGCTGGCGGTGCCGTTCCTCGCCGAGCCCTACTTCGCCGAACTCGCCCAGGCCGTGATCCGGGCCGCGGGCCGGCGCGGCATGACGGTGCTCGTCGAGTCGACCTCGGGCGACAGCGAGGTGGAGCGGCGGATCATCGAGGGCGGTCTGACCAATGTGGCCGACGGCGTGCTGCTGAGCGCCCTGACGCTGCCGGCCGCCGACGTCGCCGCCAAGAAGCCGGACTTTCCGCTGGTCATGCTGGGCGAGCACAGCGTCGGCGACCAGTTCCCGCGGGTCGGTATCGACAACGTGGCGGCCGCGCGGACGGCCGTGGAGCACCTGCTGGAGCAGGGCTGCCGCTGGATCGTCGCGCTCGGGCGCAACGGCAGCGAGAACGGCCGCCAGCGCACCGAGGGGTACCAGCAGGCGATGTCGGCGGCCCGGGTGCGGCGGGTGAACTGGCTGGTCGTACCCGTGGAGGACTGGACCAGGGAGCAGGGCTACGTGGCCGTGCGCGAGTTGCTGGAGGGTGACGGCCCGCTGCCCGACGCCATCTTCGCCTTCAACGACGCGCTCGCCGTCGGTGCGCTGCGGGCCCTGGACGCCTCCGGGGTGCGGGTGCCCGAGGACGTCGCCGTCGTCGGTATCGACGCCGTCCAGGAGTCCGCCTACACCCACCCGCCGCTCACCTCCGTCGCCCCCGACCTCGACGCCATCGCCGAACGTTCACTGGCTCTGCTGGAGGAGCAGATGGCGGCCGCCGGGGAGTCCGAGGAGGCCGCGTCGGGCGAGGACGCCCAGGCGGAAGCGGTGGTGGCGGCTCCCCAGGAGGCCACGCCGTACCGGCTGGTCGTCCGCGAGTCCTCGCGCCGGGCACCCGTGCCGGAGTGACCCGAGACGCGACGACGGCAGGGGACGACTTCTTCCCGACGGTCGACGGGCTCCTGGCTGCCCCGGCGTATCGAATCGAACGGTGGTAGGACTTCTAGGGCGTGTTGCGAAAGTCCCGCCTGCCGCGCGACGCCATGCACGTACTCTCGCCGCACCGGGCCCTGACCCAAGTACGTCCAGTACGTGGATCAGGGCCCGGCACGCCGAGAGCACGCACCTGACGCCGCGCGGCCCGCC
>NZ_JBFACN010000068.1:3427-4624 GCF_040640875.1 Streptomyces sp. NPDC021562 | reverse complement strand
AACACAGTGGACGCGAGCAACTGAGGACAAGCCCTCGGCCTATTAGTACCGGTCACCTCCACCAGTTACCTGGCTTCCAGATCCGGCCTATCAACCCAGTCGTCTACTGGGAGCCTTACCCCATCAAGTGGGTGGGAGTCCTCATCTCGAAGCAGGCTTCCCGCTTAGATGCTTTCAGCGGTTATCCCTCCCGAACGTAGCCAACCAGCCATGCCCTTGGCAGAACAACTGGCACACCAGAGGTTCGTCCGTCCCGGTCCTCTCGTACTAGGGACAGCCCTTCTCAAGACTCCTACGCGCACAGCGGATAGGGACCGAACTGTCTCACGACGTTCTAAACCCAGCTCGCGTACCGCTTTAATGGGCGAACAGCCCAACCCTTGGGACCGACTCCAGCCCCAGGATGCGACGAGCCGACATCGAGGTGCCAAACCATCCCGTCGATATGGACTCTTGGGGAAGATCAGCCTGTTATCCCCGGGGTACCTTTTATCCGTTGAGCGACGGCGCTTCCACAAGCCACCGCCGGATCACTAGTCCCGACTTTCGTCCCTGCTCGACCCGTCGGTCTCACAGTCAAGCTCCCTTGTGCACTTACACTCAACACCTGATTACCAACCAGGCTGAGGGAACCTTTGGGCGCCTCCGTTACTCTTTAGGAGGCAACCGCCCCAGTTAAACTACCCATCAGACACTGTCCCTGATCCGGATCACGGACCCAGGTTAGACATCCAGCACGACCAGACTGGTATTTCAACGACGACTCCACACTAACTGGCGTTAATGCTTCACAGTCTCCCAGCTATCCTACACAAGCCGAACCGAACACCAATATCAAACTGTAGTAAAGGTCCCGGGGTCTTTCCGTCCTGCTGCGCGAAACGAGCATCTTTACTCGTAGTGCAATTTCACCGGGCCTATGGTTGAGACAGTCGAGAAGTCGTTACGCCATTCGTGCAGGTCGGAACTTACCCGACAAGGAATTTCGCTACCTTAGGATGGTTATAGTTACCACCGCCGTTTACTGGCGCTTAAGTTCTCAGCTTCGCCACACCGAAATGTGACTAACCGGTCCCCTTAACGTTCCAGCACCGGGCAGGCGTCAGTCCGTATACATCGCCTTACGGCTTCGCACGGACCTGTGTTTTTAGTAAACAGTCGCTTCTCGCTGGTCTCTGCGGCCACCCCCAGCTCAGA
>NZ_JBFACN010000068.1:1739-3330 GCF_040640875.1 Streptomyces sp. NPDC021562 | reverse complement strand
CAGCATCGCCTGGTTCGATGTTTGACGCTTCACAGCGGGTACCGGAATATCAACCGGTTATCCATCGACTACGCCTGTCGGCCTCGCCTTAGGTCCCGACTTACCCTGGGCAGATCAGCTTGACCCAGGAACCCTTAGTCAATCGGCGCACACGTTTCCCACGTGTGAATCGCTACTCATGCCTGCATTCTCACTCGTCAACCGTCCACAACTACCTTCCGGTGCTGCTTCACCCGGCAGACGACGCTCCCCTACCCATCACAGCCGGCGTTGGCCGTTATACTGCAATGACACGACTTCGGCGGTACGCTTGAGCCCCGCTACATTGTCGGCGCGGAATCACTAGACCAGTGAGCTATTACGCACTCTTTCAAGGGTGGCTGCTTCTAAGCCAACCTCCTGGTTGTCTCTGCGACTCCACATCCTTTCCCACTTAGCGTACGCTTAGGGGCCTTAGTCGATGCTCTGGGCTGTTTCCCTCTCGACCATGGAGCTTATCCCCCACAGTCTCACTGCCGCGCTCTCACTTACCGGCATTCGGAGTTTGGCTAAGGTCAGTAACCCGGTAGGGCCCATCGCCTATCCAGTGCTCTACCTCCGGCAAGAAACACACGACGCTGCACCTAAATGCATTTCGGGGAGAACCAGCTATCACGGAGTTTGATTGGCCTTTCACCCCTAACCACAGGTCATCCCCCAGGTTTTCAACCCTGGTGGGTTCGGTCCTCCACGAAGTCTTACCTCCGCTTCAACCTGCCCATGGCTAGATCACTCCGCTTCGGGTCTTGAGCGTGCTACTCAACCGCCCTATTCGGACTCGCTTTCGCTACGGCTACCCCACACGGGTTAACCTCGCAACACACCGCAAACTCGCAGGCTCATTCTTCAAAAGGCACGCAGTCACACCACAAGGATGCTCCCACGGCTTGTAGGCACACGGTTTCAGGTACTATTTCACTCCCCTCCCGGGGTACTTTTCACCATTCCCTCACGGTACTATCCGCTATCGGTCACCAGGGAATATTTAGGCTTAGCGGGTGGTCCCGCCAGATTCACACGGGATTTCTCGGGCCCCGTGCTACTTGGGTGTCTCTCAAACAAGCCGTCAATGTTTCAGCTACGGGGGTCTTACCCTCTACGCCGGACCTTTCGCATGTCCTTCGCCTACATCAACGGTTTCTGACTCGTCTCACGGCCGGCAGACCGTGAAAGAGAGATCCCACAACCCCGTATACGCAACCCCTGCCGGGTCTCACACGCATACGGTTTGGCCTCATCCGGTTTCGCTCGCCACTACTCCCGGAATCACGGTTGTTTTCTCTTCCTGAGGGTACTGAGATGTTTCACTTCCCCTCGTTCCCTCCACACTGCCTATGTGTTCAGCAGCGGGTGACAGCCCATGACGACTGCCGGGTTTCCCCATTCGGAAACCCCCGGATCAAAGCCTGGTTGACGACTCCCCGGGGACTATCGCGGCCTCCCACGTCCTTCATCGGTTCCTGGTGCCAAGGCATCCACCGTGCGCCCTTAAAAACTTGGCCACAGATGCTCGCGTCCACTGTGCAGTTCTCAAACAACGACCAGCCACCCA
>NZ_JBFACN010000067.1:0-4792 GCF_040640875.1 Streptomyces sp. NPDC021562 | reverse complement strand
TCCTCGTTTTAGGTACGTCGGCTTGGCGAAAGTACAGCACCGCCAAAATTTCGGAATGCAAGGAGAAAAGGGTGGAGATTTTTCGGTGGTCTGTCCGAAAAATACTACCCGAACCTTGCGTGGAGAAAAGCCCTTTAGGAGATATAGAAGGGAACACAGAAAAAATGTTGATATATCAATGTTTTAGTTAAGGTAATGTGTCATAGCTTGTGACACGTATATGTGTCATAGCTTGTGACACATAGTTGAATTAAGATGTGTCATTTTTTGCTTGACTATAGTTCATTTTTGACCTATGATGTGTCATAAATTATACATATAGGTATCACAGCTGATGATACATAACAAGGGAGAGAAGGATTCTATGCCAGCAGAGGTGCGTAAATTGGACGAGCAGAGAAAAATTAATGTTGAGTTAACCCCTGAACAACTTCAAATGCTTCAAAGACTTATTGATCTTGAACAGCAAGAAAACAAAGACAAAGAGCAATTTGAAGAGAAAAAGAAAAATCATAATTTCATCCAGCTTTATCGTGACAACATGCCAGAATTAAGATGGTTAATGGCAAATCATAACTTCGCAAGTTCTTTATTATTTTTTATCTTGGAACACATGGATAACAGAAATGCTTTAGCTTGTTCTTATGCAGTTTTTGAAGATTATTTTGGCAAATCAAGGTCAACAGTTTACAGAGCAGTAAAGCTTTTAGAGGAGAATGGATTTTTAAATGTTTTAAAAATGGGAACATCAAACGTCTATGTAGTGAACGAAGACCTTGCTTGGACAGATGGCAATGACAAAAAGAAATTTGCTAAATACGATGGTAAAATCCTTGTCAGCAAAAAGGAAAACAAGGACTTTGAATACAAAAGCCAATTTGATAAATTTAAAGCCCTTAGAGAACGTGAAAACTTAAAATAAAGCGAGTAGATAACTACTCGCCTTTCTTTATTTCAAGAGCATATTTGCCCTCATTTGAATCTTGGTCAACACTTGTAAAAACACCAATATCTTTTATTGGAATAAGAGTTCCAGAACCTAAATGAGGTCTCTTTCTATCCCTCATAAAAAGCATTAATTCTCCCTCTTGGTCTAGTTTCTCCAACTTCTCAACCAATTGTTTCACCTTCATCAGCGTTCCATCTCCATCCCTTTTTGCCTTTGTGGCTTCTCCATTTTTTCTAAAGAGTCCTGGACTAATTTATCTTGCCTATCATCCAGGAACTTGATTGTACTTCGGTCTACATCATTCATCCTCAAGAACGTTTTTACTCGGTCAAGTTGAGCGTGTAAAACTTTGCCCACCCTCTCTTTAAAAACAGAAAACTCCTTGCTGATCTGCACGAGTTTTCCCTTCAATTTTCCGTTCTCTAATTTCAATTCCCGATTCTCATTTTGGTAAGACCGGTTCTCAATTTTTAGAGTGTCCACCTGTTGTTTTAACTCCTTTTTCTCCTTCAACTGGTCATTATATTTATTAACGAGTCCATTGTACTTTTCTATCAAGTCTCCATAGTTCTTTACAATGTCTGTTTGCTTCACTTTTTGCAGTGCTTTTTTCTCTGCTAAGGAGTCTAAATTCTCTTCAATATCTTTGTAGTAATAGCGAATTTTATCTTGTCCAATTTGCATATCAGCTTTCAGCTGCGTAACTTCTTTTTGAGTCTTTTCCAACTCTTTCTGCAGATTCTCTGCTTGTAGCTGATAAGCCACACCATTGGTCGCATAATCGACTAGGCTTTTGTAGTCTTGTTCCTTCATTCCAACAAGCCCTAGAACCTTTTTAGCTTCGATATTCGCAATCGATTTCGATTTATCATCAATCTCTTGAATATGCCCCATTGTCCGCTCATATTTCTCTTGGGCTTCCTTCTCCATGCTTTGAAACGTTTGAGCCTTATATTTAGCCGTCTCCACGTGTTTACGGCTCGACGAGACCCCTCTTTCCAAATTAAAGTCATTTTGCTTCAGGTACTGATTAAAATCGTCCTGAAGACTCACCAGTTGCTTTTTCTGGCCAAAGAAATCTTTAGCCGATAGTCGGCCATCCTCCGTTACTGGAACGAAGCCTACGTGCATGTGAGGGGTTTTCTCGTCATAGTGAACAGTCGCATAGATTAAATTCTTTTCACCGTATCGATCAGCAAGGAACTCATGAGCCGTTTCAAAATACCTTTTCTGCTCTTTGGGTGAAATTTTATCGAAGAATTCCTTGTCAGAGGTAATTAAGAATTCAGCCAGCTTAACTGCATCTTTACGGATCTTTTTTCCAGAGGTCACATTGTCCTCAATTACTTGGCTAATTTTCTCGTTGTAATCAATCTGCCTTTGACCGTTTATCAAGTCATAATTCAGATGAGAATCAGCTTTATTGATGTCGGGATTCGTTTCACTTTCCCTCTCTCTTTGGTTGTGAAATTGAATCCCTTTTATCCCATTTGATTTCATTTTCTGCATTCGGATAATGGAGTAACTCATGGGGTACGCACCCTTTCTGAAAATCGATAGATTAATAGAAAGTGTAACACACTACACTTTGCACGCAAAGTTTCATGTGGTCTGCGACGCTAAAAGCCAAACCTTGGGCTTTGCCCAAACCCACTGGGGAACTCTTCCCCAGACCCCCTTAATCGAACTCCCCAACCCCTCAATCCTTGAGGGGCTCCCTCGCCGGTAGGCAGCTCAAAAGGTGTTGCCTTTTGAGACACCAAGAGGGTCTTGGTGAAGTGAGTCTATCAACTCCTTATCCTCCCTTCGGTCCGGTACCGTTGACAGACGCCATACGGGCCTCTCTCGCCTTTGTAAGAGGTTGCCCCTAGTAAAAACCCTTAAAAAGCAAAAAAGACGCTTCTAGGGGTAGCGTCAGGGAAATGCGGATTTACAACGGTAAGCATTTGATACAAGTCTTATGAGACAGTCAGAAGTCATTTAAAACGCTAATTTCATTATGTCTCAATAAACTCTACTCTATTGGAATTGTGAAGTGATACACTTAAACTAACGTACGCAGGTTTGTTGAATAAGGACTTCAAAAAATACCCTTAATTAAGCTAAAAAGTCCTTCTCTTTATTAAGAAGGACTTTTTTATGTGTTATTCCATTGTCTCATTCATTGTAATAGTTTCGCTTGCTTCATGACCAGATTCTCCATGTCCTGGTCCAAACAAATTCAATATTACAACTCCTACAAGAATCAGTGTTATTCCTGCAATGCTAGCCATGTTAAGTTTTTCCTTCCAAACTAAAACTGAAATTACTGTAGTCAAAACAAGTCCTAAACCTGCCCATAATGCATATGCAGTGTTTAAGGGGATTGTTTTTAGCGACAAGGATAAAAAGAAAAAACAACCAACGAAAGCTATTATTACCCCTATTGTAGGATAGAGTTTTGAAAAGCCTTCAGATGCTTTTAATAGGGAAGAGCCAATAATCTCCCCCACTATTGCAAGTGCTAAATATAGATATGACATTATTCGTCCTCCTGAATCATGTTTATTAGTTCATCAAAAACTTGTGTTTTTAGTTCTTCATTTAATGGTGCCATTCCAAATATTTCTGAAAACCAAAGACCATCTATGGATAATCTTGTAATTGTTATTTTGACAGGATCAATTCCATCAGTTATTAACTTTGTATGCAAAATATCGTATCTCTGCCGGAATTCATCTAATAAATCTGGATTAATAAACATAGCAGCCATTAGTGCGGAATTTAGATTATTGTTTTCTAAATCGGAAAATGTAGATTTAAGATAAGCCCTATTCCATTTTCCTATTGCGTTATCATCGTCGTTATTAACTAACGTATTAATGCATTCGAAATAATTATTTGTCCAATCTTCCACCATTCCTTTAATTAATGCTTCCTTGCTAGGAAAATGGTATAATAATCCACCTTTACTCACGCCAGCTCTTTGGGCGACTGCCTCTAATGTGAGTTTGACAACTCCTTCTTCTTTTACAATTTCAGATGCAGCAATCAATATATTTTTTTTCTTATTAGCATGCTTTGAAATAGACATAATAACCTCCATAACTTAGATACATATAATATACCTTCTGGACGGTTTTTTTGTCAATCGAATTAAAGCTCTTATTTAATATCACTCTTTCACATAAAAATAATCCAATAAATTAATCTAAAGATTGTGAAGAAATGTACTTAAAGTAAAGGGAGCTTTAGTTCAACAGTCGATTTCTTAAAATCGGCTTTATTTATGGGTGAAAATTACATTACCGTTGTAAATCCGCATTTTCAGGACTCTACCCCTTCTAGAGCGCCTCTCATTGTTTTAGCGATTAATTATTATTCCCCTTATTATTTTTTTGAAAATGTTCTTTGTAATATAAATAATCAACTTTATGTTTTGTGGACATTAATTGAGTCGCTAATATTGCGGTGTAAATTGTCGTCAATCCTAGTGCTACTACGGCTAATAAATTTAAATTACTTTTATTAATGCTACTGTTACTATTCATGAAAGCTCAACTCCCTTCTTTAAAATTAGATTTCTAAATATCAAAGATTTTTATTCGAACACCATCAATTCTCCCCTTGTTTTAGGGTGGAGGCTGGCAAGGGGGTTTGGGGGAAGCCCCCATATTGCGTAGATCCATAAGGCAAAAGAGAAAATTTATGAACGGAAGCTCTGGCGGTTTTGGCGGTATAATGGCTCGAGCAAGCCGATTTCCTGAATTCCTCGTTTTAGGTACGTCGGCTTGGCGAAAGTACAGCACCGCCAAAATTTCGGAATGCAAGGAGAAAAGGGTGGAGATTTTTCGGTGGTCTGTC
>NZ_JBFACN010000066.1:0-5221 GCF_040640875.1 Streptomyces sp. NPDC021562 | reverse complement strand
GAATATGCTCTTTGTTTGCAACGCAAACCGCACACAAACGAAGTTTGTATAAGTGCGCCCTTCTTCACTTTGTTCATTGGGGTGATTATACCACAGGCAGAGTGAAGATACTATTATGTAATTCTAGTGTTTCTGCGATAGTTTGATTATAATAGAGAAAAACAAGGCGGTAGGGGAGTGAGAGCTTTGGCTCGAAAGACAGAAGAAGAAAGACTATTAGAGATGGATGAAAAAATTAAGAAGATGCAAGCCGAGAAGCAAAGGCTTGCTAACCAATTAAAACAAAAGGAAAGAAAGGCAAGAACACAAAAGCTAATTAGAATGGGTGGATTATTAGAAAAACATTTAGGAATAACAGGAGAAGAAGAAACTATTAAGTTGATTGCTTCTTTCCAAAAATCTATTTTGGAAAATAAAGATAGAGTAAATGCCATGGACATTAATCAAGCTAGAAATATACTAGGGATTCAAGTCCAGAGTTCAAAAGAATCTTAATCCATATTTTATTGTGTTTCTACTCTAGGTTAGATAAAAGATACCGATTTTGAAATTTATCAAAATCGGTATCTTTATCTAACTCTATTTATAAAAGGATGTATTTTCTTCTTTAAAATCGAAATTAAATGGGACCAGTTACATAATACATAAATAATAATATAGAAGACAAAATGCCTATACTATTTAAGATTTTCCCCATAAAAATATAATTGTTTTTTCTCTCTTTAATTTTTTTTGCTTGTTTATATCCTATAACTCCTAATATTATTGCAACTAAACAAAACCATAAAGAAAATACAGTCAAATAAGCAGAGATCAGAGCAACAAAACCTATTAAAATAGCTTTTACTTCCTCCTGCACAATATATACCTCCCTAAACATTCTTTGTTTTTCCATTTTTTATTATATATGTTATTAATTTGAAGAAATATTCGGATTGATATAAAAAATTAAGGGACATAATTTTAACTTTTAATAATATAGTTATTTTTTAAAGATTTTTAAAACCTTTTTACTTATTTATAGGAGCTTGAAACCCTTGGGGCTGTAAGTCTCAAAAATTTAAAAGTGAGTTTTGGTGCACTTAAAGTGAGTTTTGGTGCACTTAAAAGTGAGTTTTGGTGCACTTAAAGTGAGTTTTGGTGCACTTAAAGTGAGTTTTTTAGAAAAACTTGTTTTTTAACTCACTTTTAAATATGATAGTTATATCAAGAGTTATGAAAGGAATAAAGAAATGGCAAGGAGATTAGAAAAATTATCTGATAGAGTACCAAAATTAAAAGAAATGGAAACACGTAATTTCCCCGTTGTTAAATCTAATCATCTAATTCAAAAAACTCGTTTTGATTTAACATTGGTTGAACAAAAATTGATATTGCACGTAATCCAAATGATTGAGCCAAAAGATGATGATTTTAAAACGTATCGTTTTTCAATTAAGGATTACTGTAAAATTTGCCAAATCAGCGATAGAAGTGGGAAAAACTATTCGATTATTAAAAGTTCCCTGAAAAAGATAAGCGACAAAAGTTTTTGGATGGAACAAGAAGATGGTACGGAAGTGTTAATGAGGTGGATCGACAAAGTAGTTATAGACCATAAGAAAGACATAATTGATATTAAATTGGATAAAGATTTAAAGCCTCATTTGTTGCAGTTGAAGCAATTTTTCACTAAATATAATTACTTATATGTAATGACTATGAAAAGCCAATATAGTATTAGGCTCTATGAAATATTAAAGTCTTACGAAAATGTCCAAGGGATTATTTATGAAGTGGATGAATTAAGGAAAGTCCTAAATCTAGATGATGATACATTACCTAGATGGGTTGATTTCAAGCGTTTTGTGATAGAACAAGCTATTAAAGAAATCAATAAATTAACTGACATTACGATTACATACGATACGATTAAAAAGGGAAGAAGTGTTTTCGAAGTTGTATTTAATATTAAATCCAAGTCTGAAACACAAAAAATTATATCTCAAAGATTAATTGAAAGAACATTAGATAAGAAAAATAAAGATAATGATGATGATACTCCTTACTAATAGCATTGAGAACGTTTTAAAGGGGTTATATTGAGCCCTTTTTTAAAATAACGCATTTAAAGGTGTTAAATGGATAACGGCCTTCTACGGGCTTTGTATACACTTTAAAGGGGGAGTTGATAGTTATGGAATTTGATGATTCAAAAAAAATCATAAATGGGGAATTTGATATGAACCGCACTTGGTATGTAGGATTTGAATACAAAAGGGATTACGCAAAAAAGCCTTTGTCTGGGGAGGAAAATGAAAAACTAGTGGATGATCTAATCCAGGTCTTTGCAAAGTATGAAATGCAGTGGAAAATGAAATAAAAGGCTACCCAAAGGCAACCTTTTTATCGTTTTATTAAAGGTTCGGATTTAAAAAGAACTTTTTTTGTTTCAGCATCAACAATTATATTTTTTATATCTTTACCATTTTCAGATACTGTTAAATAAACATATACTTGTCTATTAGGATGAAAACCATCACCTGAAACTCGATTTTCACCAATAAACTCATCTACTTTTGACAACACCTTGTTCACATCTTTAAAAGAGACTTTTTCTCTAATGTTAATTTTAGCGTTCTTGTATTCAGTATATTGTTTTTGGTCTATTGAGCTATAAAAAGAATTTGGACTAGCAAACTTTTCACTAGAGTTATCAGGATATTTGCTCCATGATTCTTTTGCTGGTTCCTTAGCTTGAATTGAATTTGTGCTTATTCCCATTACTAAAACAACTAATAATATCATTGCAGTAATCATTTTCTTCATTTTGTATTCAACTCCTTTTTTGTATTATTTGATTGATTATCTGTTTTTATAAACAAATCTCTATAAGAAATAAAAAATGACCTCCCTACGGCTTGGCGCTGTTTGGAGGTCATTTCACTGATCTATAAAATATAGAGCCAATTCTTAAAAGAGTAGGCTAGCTACAGATGCTGTCACATCTGTAGCTTTTTTGAATATAGCATGATTACCTTTCTAACCCAATGTTTTGCCCTTTTAAGCGTTGCTTTGGTTTTTGCTTAGCATTTACTTTGTGTTCCTGCTTTTGGGCTTGTTCTACCCCTTCTAGGATGGCTGAAAGAAAGTCATTGCTTTGGCTTAGGCTTTGCGTTTCTTGTTGAACTTTTTCAAGTGCTGGAGCAACTTTCTCTATTTCTCTTTTATGTTGTTCCAAATGCTCCCGATCTTCATAACCGATGGTTCGAATAGCTTGAGTTAACTGTTCTCGTTTTTGTAAATCTTTCTGATAAGCTTGTTGTTCTTCCTTGGAAAACAGAATTTTTCCTTTTAAGTAAGGATTCGATTCGATTCGTTCAATTCGTTTTTCTAGTTCAGTAAGATGATTAAAATAACTTTCTGCATTTTGAGCATTCCGAA
This sequence comes from Streptomyces sp. NPDC021562, assembly GCF_040640875.1. Lineage (NCBI taxonomy): Bacteria > Bacillati > Actinomycetota > Actinomycetes > Kitasatosporales > Streptomycetaceae > Streptomyces > Streptomyces sp. NPDC021562. The sequence continues at coordinate 1,798 of NZ_JBFACN010000066.1, read as the reverse complement.
CAGCCAGATTATAGTTTTGAATACCTTCTCGATTTAATTCAATTTTATGCTGTCTTTGTTCTAAAGTATGTTTTATGTTGTCGAGCGATATAGTTTTTCCTTGTTTCTCATTTAGTCGGTTCAATTTAGATGCTGTCTTGTAATCCAAATATTGTCCTGCTGTTTTCAATTCAGGATATTGGATAGCTACTTTACGAATTAGCTTTTGCTTTAGTATTTCTTCTGTCTGGTTTAGTATTTGTTTTTGGTCTACAGATTTTAAGATGCTCCCGTTTAAAGTTCGAGTAGACGTATCAATTTGTTTACTTAATTGCTTTTTAGCTAACTGGATCTCTTCACGTGCAGATAAACCAGCTTCTTTTAAACATGTATTTAAGTGGTCATGCTGGCTGATGATTTTATCTTGTAAAGTGTTGATACTAGCACGCAAATTTTCTTTTTCCTTACGTTGGAAAAATCCTACTTTATCAAGTTTTCCCTTTAATTCTTCTAATGTTTTTTCATAATGAGAAAGCTGTTTTTCTGCTTGTTCTGCAATAGAAACTATGTGATTTTTTGTCTTTAAAGATTCTAGTGCTTTTCTTTGTTGTTCGGTCTGTACTTCTAATGATTTTCTATAGTTGGCAATTGTTGCTACCGTTGGAATTTCGCCAATAATTTGTTTGGCTGCCTCCACATTTTTTTGTTCTTCAGTAGTTAATTCTACAGACTTCTTTTGCTCCTGTTGTTTTAACTCTGCTTCTATTTGTTGCTTCTCTTGGCGGTATCTTTGTAAGTCATAAACAATAGCATTATGCTTTTGTACTTCACGATTAATATTACCTCGCTCAGTTTTCATCCCCTTTTTCTCCATATCAGAAGCGACATGCCCCATATGAACCGTAGGTAAGATTTCAAGTCCACGTTCAGCGTGAGATTTATGTGTAATTCGTTCTTTGATGTTTGATTGTTCTAATGCTTTATTTGCGTATTCTGACCATTGTTCTCTCCACTGCTCCAGCAGTTCTTTTTTGTTCCAATCACGATTCTTTGTAGTAAAGCCTTCTTCTGAAATTTCTCGTGTTGTTAACATTATGTGAGCGTGAGGATTGTTGGAGTCATCTCTATGAATAGCGATATCAGCAACCATGCCTTTATCTACAAATTGGTCTTGGATGTAGCCTTTGATTAATTCAGTTTGTTGTTGATTGGAAAGTTCTTTAGGTAAAGCAATATTTATTTCTCTGGCTAATTGAGAGTTCTTTCTTTTCTCAGAACGTTCAATTTCATTCCAAAGAATCTCACGATTTTTAACCCAAACAGGGGAATTTTCAGGAGCAAGAATATGGGTTTCCGGCTTCACTTCTCTTTTGTAAAATTTACTTTCATTAGTTTGTTCATCAACTAAACGCTGACCAGAACGATAGGCAGCTGACGCAATTGCTGATTGTCCTTTTCCTCTGGAAATCATTTGTGCTGAGAAGTGATAGATTGCCATATGCTTGAACCTCCTTTTCAAAAGATTTTGTAGTAGCCGTAATAAAAATGATCGTACCGTAAGGTGGGAGAATTTTTATTATGGAATCGTAAGAAATTAATTAGACGAAATGGCATTTTGCCAATGAGAAATAATTAATCTCTTACGATGAGTTTTTGTATTCGTCACAAGACGGATACTCATTCGCACATCAGCGAATGAAGGATTTTAATTTTTATATTCGCAACAAGCGAATATGCTCTTTGTTTGCAACGCAAACCGCACACAAACGAAGTTTGTATAAGTGCGCCCTTCTTCACTTTGTTCATTGGGGTGATTATA
>NZ_JBFACN010000065.1:0-5765 GCF_040640875.1 Streptomyces sp. NPDC021562 | reverse complement strand
CGGTGCAGGCCTGGGGGGAGCATGACGACGGTGGCGCCGGCGATGAGGGGCCAGAAGATCTCGACGGCGGAGTCGTCGAAGCTGAGGACGGTTTTGTGCAGGACGGTGTCGCCGGGGGTGAGGGGGTAGTGGGCCTGCATCCACTGCATGCGGTTGGTCCAGCCGGCGTGGGTGGAGGCGACGCCCTTGGGTGTGCCGGTCGACCCGGAGGTGTAGTACACCGAGATCAGGTTGTCCCCGGTGACACCGTTGTCCACCGCCGTGGGCGAGGACTCGGTGAGCGTGCCCGGCCCGCAGTCCAGGACCGTGAGCGACCCCGCCGCACAGTCCGCCAGCGACTCGGCGCGCTGCCCGTCCACACAGACCAGCGGGGCGCCCGCGTCCGTCAGCAGGGTGACCACCCGGCCCACCGGCAGGTCCGGGTCGAGCGGCAGGAACGCGCCGCCCGCCTTCACGATGGCCAGCAGGGTGACGGCCATCTCGGCGGAGCGGTCCATCCAGAGGCCGACGGGGGTGTCGGCGACGACTCCGGCCTCGCGCAGCCGGGCGGCCAGGTGGTTGGCGCGGCCGGTGAGTTCGGCGTAGGTGAGGGTGCTCTCGGAGTCGGTGACCGCCGGCGCGTGCGGGGTCGCCGCCGCCACCGCGTCCACCAGATCCGTCAGGAGACCACCGGGGTACTCGACGCGTTCGCCCAGCCCGCCGCCGAGCGGCGGCAGTTCGCGCTCCGCGGCACCGGACTCCAGCCCGATGCGGTCCATCGGCCGCTCCGGGTCGGCGACCGCCGACCGCAGCAGGGTGATGTAGTGGTCCACCATCCGTCGGATGGTGTCCTCGTCGAACAGCGACGAGGCGTACTCCCAGATCAGGGTGATCCGGTCGCGGTCCGGGTGGTCCTCGCGGCCGGCCCGCTGCTGGGCCCGCGGCACCACCACGATGTTCATGTCCATCTTGGACGAGCCGTTGTGCCGCTCCAGGACGGTGCCCCGCACCCCGGCGAACTCCAGGTCCGGGACGATGGCGTTGTGGAAGCTGAACATCACCTGGAACAGCGGGTTGATGGACGGCACCCGCGGCGGGGCCACGGCCTCCACCAGCCGGCCCAGCGGCACGTCCTGCCAGTCCGAGGTCTCCATCAGCACGTCGTTGACCCGGCGCCGCAGGACCTCGAAGCCCGGGGAGCCCGAGGTGTCCAGCCGCAGCGGCAGGGTGTTCACCACCATGCCCAGCATGCGCTCGGTCTCCGCGAGCCTGCGGTTCGCGACACCCGAACCGACCACCAGGTCGCTCTGGCCCGAGTAGCGGCTCATCAGGGCCGCGAAGCCCGACAGCATCGAGGCGTACAGCGTCACCCCGGAGCGCTCGCTGGACTCCCGCAGCGCACGGCTGAGTTCGGCCGGCAGCTCGATCCGCAGGGCCGCGCCGTCGAAGGACGGGACACGGGGCCGCGGCCGGTCCGTCGGCAGATCCAGCACGAGCGGGGCGTCCGCCAAGTGCCGCTTCCAGTACTCCAGGTGACGGTCCAGCACGTCGTCACGCATCCAGGCACGCTGCCAGGCGGCGAAGTCGGCGTACTGGATGGGCGGTTCGGGCAGCGGTGACGGCCGGCCGGCCGCCAGCTCGGGGTAGATCGCCCGGATCTCGTCGAGGAGCACGCCGAACGACCAGCCGTCGTGCACGAAGTGGTGCTCCACCTGGACGAGGGTGTGGTCGTCGGCCGCGTGCCGGATCAGCAGCCAGCGGGCCAGCGGCGGTTCGGTCAGCTCGAAGGGACGGCGGATGGTGTCCCGTACGACCTCCTCGGTACGGCGCTCCCGGTCCGCCTCCGGCACGTCCTGGAGGTCGACCACGGGCAGCCGTACCGCCATCGGCGGACGGACCTCCTGCATCGGCACGCCGTCGACCGTGGAGAAGGCCGTACGGAAGATCTCGTGGCGGCGGACCACCTCGGTGATCGTGGCGCCCAGCACCTCGGCGTCGAGCGGGCCGCGCAGCCGGATGGTGGCCTGGGCGTTGTAGGCGAGGTTGCCGGGGGAGAGCTGCTCCAGGAACCAGATCCGCTCCTGGGGGAAGGACAGCGGCAGCGGACGGTCCCGGGGCACCCGGACCACCGGCGGCAGCGGCGGCGCGCTGCGGCCCAGCCGGTCCAGCTCGGCGGCCATCCGGGCCACCGTGCGCTTCTCGTAGATGCTCGATATCGGCAACTCGGTGCCGAACTCCGAACGGACCCGCGCCGCGAGGCGTCCGGCGAGCAGCGAGTGACCGCCCAGCAGGAAGAAGTCGTCGTCGACACCGACCTCGTCGATGCCGAGGAACTCGGCGGCGATCTCCGCCAGCCGGCGCTCGGTCCCGGTGCGGGCCTCGGCCCCGCCGCCGCCCAGCCCCAGCGACGCGCGGTCCAGGGCGGGCAGGGCGGCCCGGTCCAGCTTGCCGTTGGGCAGCAGCGGCAGCCGGTCGATCAGCGCGACCGACGGCACCATGAAGTGCGGCAGCCGGCCGGCGGCGAACCCGCGAAGCTCCAGCGGCTCCGCCGACGGCGCCACGGCGTAGGCCACCAGCCGGTCCTCGTCGCCGACCCGGCCGACGACCACCGCGACATCCTGGACGGCGGGGTGTTCGCGCAGCACGGCGGCGATCTCGTCGGGCTCGATGCGGAAGCCGTTCAGCTTGACCTGCTGGTCGATGCGGCCGAGGAAGTCCAGCTCGCCGTCGGGCGTCATCCGTACCAGGTCGCCGGTGCGGTAGGCCCGCTCGCCGGGGGAGTCCGGGTCCGGCACGAAACGGTCGGTGGTCAGGTCCGCCCGGCCGATGTAGCCGCGGGCCACCCCCGCGCCGCCGATGACCAGTTCACCGGGCTCGCCGGGCGCCACCGGGCGCAGCGACTCGTCCAGGACGTAGAGGCGCACGCCGTCGATGGCCCGGCCGATGACCGGCTTGCCGCCGCCCGGTACGGTCCGGGACACCGAGGCCCACACGGTGGTCTCGGTCGGGCCGTACGCGTTGAACATGGCCCGGCCCGGCGCCCACCGGTCGACCAGCTGCTGGGGGAGCGCCTCACCGGCGCACACGATCGTCTCCAGGTGCGGCAGTTCCCGCTCCGGCACCATCGCGAGCACGCTCGGCGGCAGGGTGATGTGGGTGATCCGGGCGTCGGCGAGGAAGTCGCCGAGGCCGGGCCCGTACAGGACGTCGCGGCGCGGCGGCAGGACCAGGGTGGCGCCCGAGCACAGCGCCATGGCCAGCTCGAAGACGGACGCGTCGAAGCTGGGCGAGGCGAACTGGAGGACCCGGTGGCCCGGTTCGACGGTGAAGGTGGAGCGCTGGGCTTCGGCCAGGTTGGCGAGCCCGCGCTGGGTGAGCGTCACGCCCTTGGGGCGGCCGGTGGAGCCGGAGGTGTAGATGACGTAGGCCGCGGACTCCGGGCGCAGCCGGGGCAGCGGGAGGGGCTCGGCCGGCGCGGTGCCGTCGGCGGGGTCCGCGAGCGGCACGCCGAGGGAGCGCAGCCACTCGGGCGCGTCCGCGTCGGCGATCACCAGCGCGGCACCCGAGTCGCTGATCATGTACGACAGCCGGTCGGCCGGGTACGAGGGGTCCAGCGGCAGCCAGGCGGCGCCGGCGTGGACGACGGCGAGGACGGAGGTCACGAGGTCCAGGGACGGCTCCAGGAACACGCCCACCGTCGCCCCCGGGCCCACGCCGAGGGAGCGCAGCCGGGCGGCCAGGGCGCGGGCGCGGGCGGCGAGTTCGGCGTACGTCAGGTGCCGGTCGCCGAGCTCTGCCGCGGGGCGGTCGGGGGTGGCTGCTGCTTGCCGGAGGAACTTGTCGAGGAAGTGTCCGGAATCTGCTGGTGTCACGGAAGTCTCCATGAAGGCGGTGACGGACGGGCGAGGACCGGGGGACCGGGGCGTTCCGGTCGCCCTGCTTCGGCGGTTGCGGGCAGACGCGGGCGGACGTCCGGGAAAGGGTGGTGCGCGTGAGCTGCGTGAGCGGTGCCGCGACGGCGATCATCGATCGGTACAAGAACGCTAACCGCGCCACGACGGCCGGAACGGCACTGTCACAGGCAGTCCAGGAGGCACTTCCGGCTGCCGGTTGTGCCGCTCAGCTCTCCTGGACGGCCTCGGGCGGGGTCCGGCGGGACAGCGGCGAGGGCAGGATCCACAGGCAGGCGGTGAGGGCCCCGGCCGCGGCGATCCACAGCGTCGTCCGCAGCCCCAGCGGCCCGGCGACGGCACCGGCGAGCAGCGCGGCGAGCGGCCGCATGCCGAGGTTCACCCCCTGGTAGGCGCCGAACACGCTGGACCGCATGGCGTCCGGGACCTGCGAGGTCAGCAGGGTCGCGGCGGTGATGTCGATCCAGATGACGCCCATCGCCGAGCCGAACTGGGCGCCGACCAGCATCGGCAGGACCGTGCCCCCGGAACCGTGGGCCGCGGGGACCAGCAGCAGCGGCGCGGGGGTCGCCAGGCAGCCGAGCAGGAAGGTCCGCCCCACCCCCAGGCGCCGCGTGAGCGGGGTCGCGGAGACGGCGCCCACCACCGCGCCGACGGCTCCGGTGCCCAGCACCGTGCCCAGCAGGCCCGCGCCGAGGCCCAGCGTGGTGGTGGCGTACAGCACGAAGAGGGTGGTGGTCACGAAGCAGAAGAAGTTGACGGTGGCGGTGGCGGCCAGCGCCGCCCGGATGGTCCGGGAGCGGACGATGAACCGGCCGGCCGCCCGCAGCCGGGCACGCTCCTTCGAGGGCGGTGCCTCCTGGGGCGCGATCCGCGCCAGCTGCACGGCCGAGACGAGGTACGACACCGCGTCCACCAGCAGGGCGACGGGCGCGGAGAACAGCTGCACCAGGAAGCCGCCGGCGCTGGGGCCGACGACCTTCGCCATGGCCCGGCTGCCGCTGCCCAGCGAGTTCCCGGCGACGTAGTGCTCGGGCGGCACCAGGGCCTTGAACACCGGGGGGTTGCACACCTCGAAGAGGACCGACAGCAGCCCGACGCCGAACGCCACCGTGAACAGGACGGTGAACGTCAGCGTGCCGAAGGCGTACACGAGAGGCAGGCCGAGCAGCAGCGCGAAGCGCCCCAGGTCGGCGGCGATCATGACCCGGCGGCGGTGCCTGCGGCGGTCCGCCCACAGTCCGGCGTACGGCCCGAACAGCAGGTGCGGCAGCCAGACCGCGGCGCCGAGGTAGCCCATCTGGGCCGCGCCCGCGTGCACCACGGTGACGGCGATGAGGGGGATGGCGAGGGCGGACACCTGGTCGCCGAGGTACGACACGGTCCCCGCGGTCCAGTACCGGCGGAACGCGGTGTCGTGCAGCAGGCCGGGGATCCAGGACAGGGCACGGGAGAGACCAGCCGGTCGGGTCGTGGCGGGGGCGGTCTCCTCGGGGGCGGACACGTGCACGGGAGGGCCTTCCTGTGGTCGTCGGGCATGACGTGCGGCGGGATGCCCGTGGACGCACGGCATGCCGGGACCTGAGAGGACCGCCCGGCGCGGGGCGCGGACCGGTCGGGGGCACGGCATGGCACACGGCCACGACCGTTCGACGACCCGGCGGCCCGGGAGCGCGTGACCCGGCCGGGGTGAGGTGTGGACCGCCCGTCCCACCCTTCGCACCCACCGGCCGAACCCCCACGATAGCGCGCCGTCCCCCGCGCCGACCTCCCCCGCCCCCTAGGGCGTGTTGCGAAAGTCCCGCCTGCCGCGCGACGCCATGCACGCACTCTCGCCGCACCGGGCCCTGACCCAAGTACGTCCAGTACGTGGAT
>NZ_JBFACN010000064.1:0-6694 GCF_040640875.1 Streptomyces sp. NPDC021562 | reverse complement strand
GGCTTCACTGGTACAACTACCACCGACCCCACACCGGCATCGGAGGCCAACCCCCAGCCAGCCGCGTCACCAACCTGTCCGAACAGCACACCTAGTGCCGCCGGCCGACGTTCGCCCCGTCGACCACCTCAGGCAGCAATTCGCCGGCCGTGTGCGGCTGGGCCGGTGGGCCCCAGGAGGACCGAATTACTGCGTCGGGTCGGGGTGCGGCAAAACTCGCGGAGTCGTCGGCTTGCCGGGCTCGGACTCGGCATCGCCGAGGTAGTAGACGGCACCGGATTCGCGGTGAGGTGTGTTCACGAGCAGCCAGCCGACGATCCGCCCCCGTGTGTCGCGAACTTGCCACGGATCGAGACCTTCCCCCCAGGAAACCTGCTGGGAAGCCGGTGTCATTGACGAAGGCGACGGAGCTGAAATTGGCGGGGTCTGTGGGATCCATGGCCGCCGGGTCGCAAGCACTCAGAACTGACACGACGAGTGCGGCGATGGGCCAAGCTCTGTGCTGACGAGCACCCAAGTCGAACCTCCCGTTCGGCGACGAGAGCCTACAGAAGGTAAACGTTGCCTGATCCCGGCACTGCGGACCTGGCCGTACTGCTCGCCGACTGCGTCACTGTGCCGGGAACCAGCGCCCGTGGGACTGCGTCCGGGTACAACCCCTCCGCACCGGACCTGTGGTCGTCTCGGTGCGGAGGGTGTCGTCAGCGCTGCCGGACCACTGCTCACGCGGCGAACCCGATGGTGGTGACGTACTCGTACTGGCCCCACCGGGAGCCGAGGTCGACCACCGCGTCGTCCACCCACGCGCTGTCCAGCACGTCGCCGTCGCCGACGGCCCATGGCCGGCCTCACCGCGACCGACCGGGTCGTCCGGGCCTGGCTCGCCAGCGCCCGACCGCCCTCCCGCCGGAACCTGGAACGGATCGAGCAGGCCTACCGCAGTGTGCAGCGCGAGAACGTCGCCCGCTACCTGCTCGCCCGTCTCAACCGCGAGGGCCGCGACACCCGGGTGGAGTTCCACCCGCTCAACCAGTCACAGGTCTCCCGTCCGCACCAGCGGCCCGTGAGGTTCCGGACGCTGAACGTGCGGCGCTGGGACCGGCTCGTCGCGGGACGTCCTCGCCGACTACATCGCCACCCCGATCACCGCCCGGCGTGGCCTGCTGGGCCGCCTGCACTACCTCACCCGGTCCGGCCACGCCTGGCAGGGCCCGCTGCACGTCCTGGTGAACAATCCGGGCGTCATGGCCTGCCCGGGCAGTACACCGAGCAGGGCTCGCGGGCGGCGGCGCGTGCCAGGCGGCGGTGAAGGCCGTGACGGATCCCGGGTCGGCGAGCTCGAGCTGGGCGGCCCGCACGTTCTGGTTGCCGGTCGACGCGGTGACGTCCTCGGCGACGCGCTCGCCCGCCGCCGCGTCGCGCACGGCGGGAGTGACGCTTGCGCCCGTCGCTGCCAGGACGCGGGCGGTCTCGGCGCCGAGTCCGGACGAGGCCCCGGTGACCACCACCCGGCGGCCGGTGAGATCGATCCCCCGGGTCCGAGTCCCTGGTTGGCGCCCGTGACGAGGGCGATGCGGGAGCTGTTCATGCACCCACGCCAAGAACGCCACCTGCATGCGTCCAACGAAAGTTCGGCACAGCTGTATGCGTAAACATCATGGACTTCTCCGATGTGTCCCTCACCGCGCTGCGCGTCCTGCGCGCCGTCGCCGAGCACGGAACCTTCACTGCGGCCGCCGCGACCCTGGGCTACACGCAGTCGGCGGTGTCCCGGCAGATCGCCGCGCTCGAACGGGCCGCGGGCGCGGAGCTCCTCGAGCGGCGCCGCGAGGGCGTACGCCTCACCGCGGCCGGGCGGCTCGTCATGCGGCGCGCGACCGCTGCGCTCGACGAGATCGACGCCGCCGCCCGCGAACTGTCGGGCCTGCCCGAACAGGCCGCCACGGTACGCCTCGGCTGGCTGCCCAGCGCCGGTGCCGTCCTGGTGCCCCGCGCACCGGCCGCCCTGCACCGTACGCACCCGGGCATCCACGGCGCCGGCAGAGAGGGCGGCACCCCGGCACTGGCGCGCGCCCTGCGGGCCGGCAGCCTCGACCTGGCCCTGCTCACGTCGGCACCGCCGTTCCGCCCACCCGACACCGAGTCACCCCCGCTCGAACTGCAGACCCTCACCGAACACGCCCTGCGCCCGGCGGTACCCGCGGACCATCCACTGGCCCGCGGCGACTTCACCGACGACGACGACCTGCGCGGGCAGCGCTGGACCGCGGGTCCCGCCTCGGGCGAGGACAAGCCAATAGGTGTGTGGCCCGGCCTGGACGAACAGCCGGCCATCACCCACACCGCCCGCGACCGCCTCGCCAAACCCCACCTCGCCACGGCCGGGTACGGGCTGACCACAGCACCCGCACCACTGACCCCCGCCGCACCCCCAGCGGTCCGCATCCTGCCGGTCCCCGGCGACCCCCAGAAACAACGACACCTGCTCCTCGCCCGCCGCCCTCAGGCGCCGAGCGAGCCGGTGGCGCGCGTGGCAGCGGCCCTGCGCGCGGCGGCTCTCACTCCGGACGCGCCCGGCGCCCCGTGACGCCGGTCAGTCCTGTGCCGTTTCGATCAGCTCGAGGAGGTTGCCTTCCGGGTCGGTGACGTACGCGTACCGCATGCCTTCGCTCGCGCCGGGCGCGGGCGGCGACACCACTCCCGCACCGCGTTCGGCGGTCAGGCTCGCGAACGCCGCGTCCAGATCCGCAACGCGCAGCGCGAGGTGCGTGAAGGTCTGCGCGGAGGTGGCCGCGAACGGATCGGCGTGCGTGACCGGGCTCGAACCGGAACGTTCGACCAACTCCACGCGCAGTCCAGCCGCGTCACTCAGCACGGCGGTGCGGACCCCTGCCGTTGGCATCTCGATGCGTTCCTCCACTTCGGTGAGGCCGAAGGCGTCGCCGTACCAGGCTTCCTGAGCGGCGAGGTCGGCGACCGAGAGGCTGACGTGGTGGAAACGGGCAGCGATCATGGCAACTCCCATGGTTAACAGCACTTACCTGGTGAGTGCTGTTAACCTTAGGCGCATGAGCCCTCCTGTCAAGCGGCGCCCTACCGGACGCCACCACGGGGACCTGCGCAACACCCTGCTGCGAGCAGCCCTGGAGCTGGTCGCCGAGCGAGGACCGCACGGCTTCACCCTGGCCGAGGCCAGCCGCCGCGCAGAGGTGAGTGTCGCGGCGCCCTACAAGCACTTCGCCGACCGCGAAACGCTGCTGGCGGAACTCGCCACGCAGGGCTACCGCGAGCAACGGGCCCGCTTCGCTGCAGCCCTGGACAGCAGCGAGGACCCAGTGGAGCAGCTCGCGGCCTTCGCGTCCGCCTACGTCCGCTTCGCCGCCGAGGAGCCGGCACTGTTCGATGTCACCTTCCACGCGGGCCTGGACAAGTCCCGGTTCGACGAACTGGCCGCGGCCGGCGACGAGCTGGCCCGTCTCCTTCTGCCGGTGTCCCGCCGTCTCGCTTCCGACGAGGGCGACGCGTTCGACTTGCTGATCCGGGTAGCCGGCGCCGCCCACGGGCTTGCCGTGTTCCTCCGTCAGGGCCTGTTCGGGATGGGTGGTGGGGCCCTCGCTGACGCGGAGGAGAAAGCTGCCCGCGCCGCCCGGGACATCGCGCGGCAGGACGACACCTGATCTTCCCGGGCACCAGCACCCGCCAGCCGGCCGCCCGACCGCCGGCCGCACTGCGGACGGTATCTGCCGGCCGCGACGGCTGTAGCCGCGTCCGTACGTCGGTCACCGCCGTCACCCCAGGGAAGCGCGGCGCCCACGGATGCGGACACGCCCGTGGGACTCTCCACCCGGGAGACTCGGTGAGACGTCAACTGAAGCCGCAGGCCACGGCAGCACCGTAGGACACGCCCCCCGAGATCCACATCGGCCTACCATCTCCCCTGCATGGTCTCGAATGCGGCGCCATATTCCGAGCGCCAAGATCCTGCCGAGCAAGCCGGCAGCCGTGGTGCGTGCGGCGGTTCATCACCTGCCGTGGACACAGGTGTGCGCCCCAGGAAACGACAGCGCATCACGTCACCACAGAAGGAAGTGGCCGAGCCGGTGGGAATGCCAGCAACCTCAGGTCACCGGCATCGAAAGATCCATCGTCTTCATGAAGCTGCTGAGATGCACCTGGCTGTGGACAGCAACAGGTCTGTTGCCTCTTTCCGTCGGCTCTTGAGATCCCCCGGCACAGACCCCGGTGTTGCTCGGCCCTAGAGTGTGCGCCGCCACTCCCTCTGATCGCTGGGGTCCAGGATGACGCAGGTCGACGCACCCAAACTCGACGCAGTATTCACCGACGGTGCCACCGTCGAGACCGCGAACGGGGTCTTCAGGGTGGCTGTGACTGAACTCGGCAACCTTGATCTGCCGAGCGGGCAGCTGTATGCCTGCGACCCGTTCGTCGAGCTCGACCAAGACAGCGCGTCGGCCTATTCCGCGAGCGTGCCGGCAGGCAGTTATCCGATCCAGGTGGCGCGCGTCCGGCGGGACGGGACGCCAGGCTCATGGGTGGTTGCCGTGAAGCTCGTGATCTGGGACGAACCCGCCTTCACCTGGGAGGTCGACGATGACCGGCCCGGGTACGGAGTCGACGCCGGCGCAGGTTGTTTCATCGACCTTGAGTCTGTGCCGGTCTTCGAACAGCTTCACGAGGGTGGAGGCGACAGTCCGATCCGGGCGGCCTTTCGTCAAGTCGACGGCGACGCGGTCGCGACGGTCCTGACCGACACGGCCAGCGGACGAACGATGGCGGTCTTCAACTCAGGCCCGGGTGACGGCTACTATCCCACGTGGATCGGCCGCGGGGTCTCCGGAGAGGTCGTCTGCTTCGTCACCCAGTTCATGAACCCCGAGGCATGAACCCTGGGCGAAGCATCAGAGCGCGGATCGGACCAGGCGCTTTCAGGGGGTCGGCGCACGTCGTCGCGGTAGTCCGACCAGCCGCCCCGGCCGACCTCGACCACGCACTACGTCACCCGCTCACCCTTGCGCAGGTAGCGCAGGACCGGTGAGCGGGTCGTCACCACCGGCCCCTCGTTGCACGCGGGTCGGCGCACGGCGACCTTCCGGACCGCCTTCCACGCCGACGCGCACGACGCGGAGCCGGCGGCGGTGGCCGGTGGTGCGGCGGACAGCCCGGTCGTGAGGACGGCGGCCACGGCGGCCGCCGTGGTGAGCAGACGTCGACAGTGCATACGCCCTCAACCGCCGGCTGCGTCGGCTCCGGCGCCTCGAGAAGCTCGCGGTCCTCCCGCTTCGCCTCGATCACCTTCTGCAGCGCCTCCTTCGCAGTGATCGACGACGTCCGGCGGCTTGCGGTTACCGGTGAGGGGGTTTCAGGATTCGGGACGAGCCAGGCGGCCGAGCAGGGACACCGCGTCATCGAGAGGCACCGGCTGGAAGAACCGCGCGTCGGCGCGTTCAACCGCGGCAATCGCGCGAGGGGCCAGGTCGGCGCCCGCGCCGGTGACGCGCAGTCGTTTCGCGCGGGTGTCGGCCAGGTCGACTGCACGCTCGATGAGTCCTTTGCGTTCCAGGGTGCGTAGTACCTGGGAGGTCATCTTGACGTCGGTGCCGGCTTGGCGGGCGAGAGCCAGCTGGTTGGGATGCTCGCCCTGGCTGTTGAGCCACCATGCGCAGGCGAGCAGCACGAACTGCACATGGGTGAGATCGAGTGGGGCCAGAGCTGCGGCGATGTCACGCTGCCAGCGCAAGGTGGCATGCCACAGCAGGAATCCGGGGCTGTCGCCGGGGCTGAGGGGCATCAGCTCAGAGCCAGCTTGGCCAGCGAGGCCATCGTGTCGGGCCAGTCCGCGGTAATGCCCGGGCCGATCTGCGGGCCGACCTCGTCGGCGCCGGTACCGGTGATCTCCATCCGGTACACCACCCGGATCCGGTCCTGGTCGATCCGGTCGATCCGGTGGGTGGTGCGCAGCAACAGGCCGTTGAAGCTGGCCTCGTCGACGAACAGCTCGTCTTCGACCGCCTCGGCGATGCGCAGCAGTACCGGGTCGTCCCCGGGCGGTGTCATCGTGATCTGCGTTCCCGCCGCGAACGGGCCACTCATCTCGATCTTCTCGATCTCGGCGTTCCAGGTGCCCCAATTCTCAACGTCGGCCCAGAGCCGCCAGATCGCCTCGGGGGTGGCGCTGGTCTCGATGCTGTGCTCGTACTCCCACATGAGTGATCTCCTCAGCCAGATAATCTGCGATTAGATTATCTCTGCAGAGACTATCTGTCCACGATCCCACCCCGCAGCGTCGTGATCACCCACCCCGACCACTGGCGGTGTCGTGCGGGGGACGGATCGCCCTCGGCTCGCCAACGGCGGATCCACTTGTGGGCCGCGGGGCGAGAGATGCTCATTTCGGCGGCCACGTGAGCGATGGGGCGGCCGGCGTGCACTCGTTCGACGAGCAGGCGCCTGCCGTGAACGGTCAGCCGGGCATTACGGTGGGACACGGTGGCCTCCGGTGCGGTGCAGTCCTGGACAGCTCCACCACACCGGAGGTGATCAAGCCCGGCCCGTGCCAGCAACGCTCGTGATCAATACGCCTAGTACTACAGCCGGACTTCTGTATTTCGGCTGGTCAACGGCCTGGCGGTGGGGAGTGTAGCGGGGGTGCGGCATGCGTGGGGCGGGCTTGGAC
>NZ_JBFACN010000063.1:0-8163 GCF_040640875.1 Streptomyces sp. NPDC021562 | reverse complement strand
CAAGCGAATATGCTCTTTGTTTGCAACGCAAACCGCACACAAACGAAGTTTGTATAAGTGCGCCCTTCTTCACTTTGTTCATTGGGGTGATTATACCACATGCAGAGTGAAGATACTACTTTGTTATTCTAGTGTTATAGCTATAATTTGATTATAATGGAGGAAACAAGGTTATAAGGGGAGTGAGGGCTATGGCTCGAAAGACAGAAGAAGAGAGATTGCTAGATATGGATGAAAAGATTAAGAAGATGCAAGCTGAGAAGCAAAGGCTTGCGAATCAATTAAAGGAAAAAGAGCGTAAATCTAGAACAAAAAGACTCATTCAAATTGGGGCATTAATGGAGAAGCATTTAAAGATAGAAGGGGAGGAAGAAGCAATCAAGCTAATCGCTTCTTTCCAAAAGGCCATCTTGGAAAGAAAAGAACAAATTCAAGCAATGGATATACATTTAGCTAGAGAGATATTAGGAATTGAAAATAAAAAGTAACTCTCTTAAACTAGTGTTGACCACAGGGTCAAATAATGACCAATAGGTCAACGTTGATGTTTCTTTGAATAAAATAAAATGACCTCCTTCGATTTATTCGTAGGAGGTCATTTCATACTTTAGTATGGGAGCCAACCCTATAAAGAGTTGGTCAGGCTATAGATCTGAAGTATCTGTAGCCTTTTTTTATTATAATATGTAACCACATTCAAAAGATAGAATTTTTGCTTTTTGAAATTAGAAAACAGAATGATCCAATTCAAAAGAACAACCATTATTCTAAAGAACTATTGGCGACTAGTCTCTTTAAATCTTTCCTTCATAGCTTAATCTTTTTAGGAAAAACTAAAGTTACAGAAAGGAGAAATTTGATATGCGTGTTTTATTAACCATTGGTATCATGATTTTTTGCACCATCTCTAATGCTTATTTCACTCACTACATTCAAGAAAAAGCAAGAAAGCGCGGACTATACAGCGGTATTGTTTTGACTATCCTAGGTTTAGGTTACTCTACTTTTCAAACATTATTTATTATAAAAATGCAAAAAAAAGAATTTGAAAAAAAGAATTAGATATGAACCGCACTTGTTATTAGGATTTGAATACAAAAAGATTGTTAAAAAGCAGGCAATAGATAAAATCCCCCTGTATAAAGTTAATCCAAACTAATAAAATTTAATTAACCTACTGTAGAGTATGAACTTCGGCTAAATAGTCGGAGTTTTTTTGAGCTGATGATTAAAGGAAATACAAATACAAAAAAAGTGGTCATTTTTAGAGATAAAATTCCTCTCTAATGCTCACTAGACCTTCATAATCACTTTTTAAAGCGTTGCTTTTTAAATAAGAGTAGTTAAATAAGTAATTTAAATAAAATCGCTAAAATAAGGCTTAAAACAACTCTTGTTAAGTGTCCCAAAATTAATATACCCCTAAATCATTTACTTCTTCGATTGAATAAATGACCTCCCTTCGGTTTAAGTTGGCTTTACATTTAATGACCATCATGTTTATTTTTCACTAACTTCGTTTTATCCTTAGTTCCTGGTGGTTGTTCAAGCCAATTATTCTTTATCATAATGTCGGCTCCCGACTTTGCAAATGTAGCAATTTCAAGGGATAGGCGTTCATAACTAGTTGCTAGATCGTTGCGTTGACTAGCTGCGGCTGCAGTAGCATAGTTACCAGTTCCACTTGCACTTAGTAATGCCATATGGAACATGATTAATTTGTCTGAAAACGTTTGGGTCGTGGAATCAGAAATACCATGATCGGGTGACATGGGTGCTTCAATATCACAACCAAGCAAAGAATCCATAAAAATTTTCATATGTTTTTTGGATATCTCTTTACCAGTTAACAAAAAGTCCTGAACTTCTTTTAATGGCGAAGTCTGTGCAAAAGCAAGGCTAATTTTCATCCCTATATGATTGGTTTGAATATTTAAATATAAGTGAGAAATTTCAATTGCATTTAAAGGACGCTTGTCGCTTAATAGATTAAATCCACCTAAATACTTTTTACTGTCTATGTAATCCGTCTCAGTTGGAACAGGTATATAGGGTGCTCTTAAAAATATCCCTTTATTTAGCATTACTTGTGTGCTTTTATCATATAATTTAGTCGTTTCAGAGATTCCCTCTATAAAATAATCCCTTATATCTTTTCTAATACTCATGCCAAGAGAACCACCATAGGCTAATAATCCAGCTCTTGCCATATGATTGACATAGCTTATACAAAATAAATCTGTAAATAAACTCGGTGCATTCATATTAACATCTGCTTCAGAAAACCCATTCGGTATAATATAGTTTTCATGTTTAAATATAGTGATGAGTTTTTCTATATGACTAGCTGACAGATCATATGAAAACTGAATAATTGGTTTAATCTCTTTGTCCTCTATATGTTTTAGCATATAACCTAAAATACATTTACTCATGCTGTCATTCATATAGGCAGTCCAAAGAATTGCTATTTCAGAAGCTGTTAAATCTACATGGTTTCCTTTCATGTGAAACCCTCCTAAGTGGCTTAATAAAAAGCTCTGTTTAGGGTTTAGGAAAAAACAAAAAATGCTACTAATCCCCTTTTTTTAGGGTGTCTTATTCAAAGAAACTTATACAAAACGTAAAGTTAGCAGGCATAGTTCAATGAAGTTGGGATTATAAACTCAAAGTGTATATAATCGCTTTGAAATACGTTTTAAATGGCATTTTAATTTTCTAACCAATTGTAGAAAGGTACCTTTTTAACAGGTTCTTTTCCTAACATGCCTTTGACCTTCTCATATGATTCGTTATGTGCTTGCTGTTTAGCCTTAATTTGACGATTATTTTCAGCATAAAGAGCTTGCCATTCTAATTTTGTAACCAATGTATCTACGTAACTGGACATGTATGTGATTTTAGTGCCTTTTTTTATGGAATCAGTAACTCTATTAGTTACATATTGAATTATTTTATTAGCTTGCTTATATATATTATTTTCTTGTTTTTCAGGTACTAGATAGGTAGAAAAAGTTTCCCCTTCTTTTTCCCTACTGCCAGAAGGCTTTTCGCTGTTTTCTGTTTCGCAATCTGTTTGGAAATTAGTCCTATCAAGTCCTAATAAATTCACCCAATATTGGAAGTAAGGATGATTAACAAATAGATAGACTGGGTTCCCCCGACCGTTACACTTTCTGGCACGTCGATATACTTTTATAACTTGTCCCAGTTCTACTAGCTCTTTCAGGCGATATTGGATAGTTCGGTCACTGATCCCGTTCCTTTTTGCCAGGTATTCGTCACTCGCATAAAAGAATCCTAACTCCGTACTGAAGAAACAGACCATATCAAAAGCCTGTCTTGTTCCTTCTTTTAGTCGGTACCATTTATCCCCTATGGACTCTTGAATAGATTCTAATAAACTGTACTTAACTTTTTTCTTTTCTGTTTTTGTTTCTACATATGGTGTGTAAGATATCATTTGATTAAATTGGTGTGATTCCACAAATACTGTCATGTTCAATTTCTCCTTTTTCGGAACAAAAAAAGACACTATTATCCCATAAACCAATGGGAAACAGTGTCTTTTATCAAAAGTTATCGAAAAAAGGAAACTTTTTTTCCTTGAATAAACGTGTTTTATACACTAAAATGATTGGTATATAATACTTAACGTTATATGTTCAAAGGACTTCGACAAGTGTTTCCCTACCGAGAATAGGGAGACGGTTAAAGGGTGCGACCAACACCACTTTAACAGTTGGAGTTCTTTTTCATTATCCGGACTATTTAGTTATCTGTAATTTTATACCTATCAATCTATTCTAGCAATACTAATTTACTAGATTATATTTGAAATTAATAAAATAAAAAGCATAGGATCGTCTCCTATGCTTTTTTTCTTTTTATCCTAATACGAAATAAAAAGTTCATATTTTAAATGAAATGTAATTTTTTTCTATAAAAGGAGGTATTTTCTTTTTTAAAACCGAAATTAAATAGGACCGGTTACATAATACATAAATAGCAGTATAGAAGACAAAATCCCTATACTATTTAATATTTTCCCCATAAAAATATAATTGTTTTTTCTCTCTTTAATTTTTTTTGCCTGTTTATATCCTATAACTCCAAATATTATTGCAACTAAACAAAACCATAAAGAAAACACAGTCAAATAAGCAGCGATTAGAGTAACAAAACCTATTAAAATAGCTTTTACTTCCTCCTGCACAATATATACCCCCTAGAATATTCTTATTTTTTTCCATTTTTTTATTATCTATGTTATTAATCTGGAAATTATTCGGATTGATATAAAAAATTAAGGGGAAGGAAGATTGTTTCTATGAGTATGAAAAGAATTGTTTTTGTGTTAGGTTCACTTGTATTTTTATTAATTAGTAATTTTGGTTTAGATTTAAAATCAGCTAATGCAGAAAGTATCTCTACTGAAGATGGACTGAAGTATATTGAATCACCAGCTAATTATATTGAGTATTTAGAAAAGGAAAGCAAAATAGATGACTACGCAGCAGAAGGATTAGAAGCATTTAAAAATTTAAGTGAAGAAGAACAAAACACTTTTCTTTTAGCATTACAACCAGATAATTATATGAAATTAATCGGTACAGCAAATGCTAATCCTGGCGTATCAAACATTAACATAGAAGGAAATAAAGTACCTGTAGAACTACAAACAAATACTAACCCTTCAATAGGAGTATTAGCGACTGGGAAAAAAACTGTAACTGCTACCTATAAACTGTATGTTTTAGGTATTAAAACAACTACATTATATAGTACAGTTGTTTTTAACTATTCAGGTTCAACAGCTACAAAAGTTTTAGATAATTACGGAAGCCACAGTAACATAAATCCTTCTATGATATGGCAAAAAGGAATTGGAAAAGGTTATTTAAGTGGTGGAGATGCCTATGGAAGAGCTTCATGGACAGTATACTCAACTGGTAGTTTAGGTTTCATTAATGACTCTGTTGATTTTTATGCTCGTGGAGATGGAAAAAACAGATACTATAAAGTGGATTCTACACGGTCAGACTGGAAAACTGGTGGATGGATTTCTTTCTAAAAGTTGATTCCAATAAAAAAGCCTAAGATCTTAGGCTTTTTTATTTTTTCTTGAGAAATTTTATAAGTAAATATATTCCTCCTATGATAACTATAAGCCAAAAAACGAAAGGAATAATACCTAAAATATCCATAAAAACCATCCTTCAATTTTTTAAATTTTCTTTTTGCTAATCAAGTTTCTGTTGTTAAAAAAAAAACGTCTAATGAATCCAACAATTAATCCAAATCCTAATATTATTAGAACTATATAGCCATTAGACAATTTTCCTTGAAGTAGTAGAAGAAACAGCAATACCGAGATTACTACAACCACGAATAGTAAAACAACATCAATTCGCTTCATGAAATCATCTCCTTTTCTTAGTTGATACTTTACTCCCGTTGTGTTGGAAATCATAACTAATAATAACATTTTTTTCTTATTCTTATTTTGTAAGTGTTTAATAGAATTAGATAGTATTTTGCTAGTTAGTTAACATAATGCGTCTTATCCCAAGCAACCAACAAAACAAAAGACGGAATTCGGCCATATTTGGGCAAATTCCGTCTTTTTAGGTTTGGGAAATACATATAAACTTGGAACAATAATGATATCGGCGATCTTTCATTTTCTTTTAATTGCTGCGGATTGCTAGTTAGTTTCATGTTTGACAACAAAAATCAAAACAGAGACAACTCCCTCAGTTGTCTCTGTTAAGGATTACATAATAAGGAGGTATTACATGATCAATAATATGTTTGAAATGAAAGAAGTATGAATTGCTCACTCTCTTTATCAGTGTTAATCACCGTTCCAACTCATTTCTTTGCCCTTTTAAGCGTTGTTTTTGCTTCTCATTAGGATTTACCCCTCGAGTTTGGTTTCGGGCCTGTTCTAGGCCTCGGATGATGGCTGACAAGAATTCTGTGCTTGCTCCATAACCACCTTGATGCTTCCCTAACTGTAAATCTTCGATTTCTTTTATTGTTTTATCTTTCAAGTCCATATTACTTAGAATCTTATCTCGATTATGAATAAAGTGGTCTTTATCTCGAAATCCTTCTTTTTTTAAAGATTCTTGGCACTTACTCTGTATGTTTAAAAGGTCGTCATAGGCTTTCTTATTTGTTTCAGAATGAAGTACCTTTCCTTTTAACAAGGGATTACTATCAATTTTTTGCAAACGTTGTTCAATCTCTAATAATTGATCAAAATACTTTTCTACCCTTTGGATTCGCTGAATACCTACTTGGAACTTTTGTAAAAAGTTTTTATGTTCTTCAATATGTCTGTTCCGAGCACGAATAGTGGATTTAATACTATCTATACCGACAATCTTTTCAGCTTTTTTATTAAGGTTATTTAGCTTTTGCGCAGTCTCATACGATAAGAATTTTTCGGCATTTTGAAGTTCAGGATAGTGAGAAATGACTTTACGTATGACTTGCTGCTTTATTATTTCTTCGGTTTGCTTTAGAACTATTTTCTGTTCAATGGATGTCAGATTGTTTTCTTGAAGCTTTTGAGTAGCTACTTTCAGTTGTTTATTCAAATTCTTTTTAGCAAATGGAATCTCTTCCACTTTAGCCAAATTAGCTTCTTTTAAGCATTGAGCCAAATGCTGTTCTTGCTCTGGAATTTCACCTTGTACTTCTGTAATCTTATTGCGTAAAATTTCTTTTTCTTTTCGTTTAAACAATCCTGTCTTATCCAGTTTTCCCTTTAATTCTTCTAAGGTTTTTTCATAATGAGAAAGTTGCTTTTCGGCTTGTTCAGCTACGGAAACGACATGATTTTGTGTCTTTATAGATTCTATTTCTTGTTTTTGTTTTTTGGTCTGTATTTCTAATGATTTTCTATAGCTAGCAATGCTTGTCATAGTTGGTGTATCACCAATAATCTGTTTAGCTAGGATAACTATTTTTTGTTCTTCAGGAGTTAATTCTACTTTCTTCTTTTGCTCCTGCAGTTTTAACGCTGCTTCTCTTTGTTGCTTCTCTTGACGATACTTTTGAAGGTCATAAACAATCGCATTATGCTTTTGAACTTCACGATTAATAGCCCCTCGTTCGGTTTGTATGCCCTTTTTCTCCATATCAGAAGCAACATGCCCCATATGGACAGTAGGTAAGATTTCAAGTCCACGATCTGCATGGGATTTATGTGTGATTCGTTCGTTGATTTGTGCTTGTTCTAATGCTTTGTTTGCATACTCGGACCACTGCTCTCTCCATTGCTCCAGCAGGTCTTTTTTATTCCAATCACGATTCTTCGTAGTAAATCCATCTTCTGAAATTTCTCGTGTTGTCAGCATGACGTGAGCATGAGGATTGTTGGCATCATCCCGATGGATAGCGATATCAGCAACCATGCCTTTATCTACAAATTGATCCTGGATGTACCCTTTGATTAATTCTGTTTGTTGTTGTTGAGAAAGTTCTCTAGGTAGTGCTACATTGATTTCTCTGGCTAATTGAGAGTTCTTCCTTTTCTCGGAATGTTCCACTTCATTCCAAAGAATCTCACGATTCTGAATCCAAACTGGCGATTTTTCAGGGGCAAGAATATGGGTTTCTGGTTGCACTTCTCTTTTGTAAAACTTACTTTCATTTGTTTGCTCATCGACTAAACGCTGACCAGAACGATAGGCAGCAGCCGCAACTGCGGATTGCCCTTTTCCTCTGGAAATCATTTGAGCAGAGAAATGATAGATCGCCATATCCTTGTACCTCCTTTTTAAATTTAAATTGAATAACAAACTCCATAATGGAACAAAATATTAAAGCCAACTGTTGAAATTCATGTATCACACCAAAAAGGGAGTAGAAGGCTATCTACTCCTTTTTTATTTTTTAAAAATGAATTCGGAGAAATTATAAAGACAAGTTGAACAATTGCTGACATTGCCAACGAGTATTTATAAAAATCTTCCGAATCCTTTTTTGTATCCGCATTATGGCGGATACTCATTCGCCCACTAGCGAATGGAGGGTTTTGATTTTGTATTCGCACCAAGCGAATATGCTCTTTGTTTGCAACGCAAACCGCACACAAACGAAGTTTGTATAAGTGCGCCCTTCTTCACTTTGTTCATTGGGGTGATTATA
>NZ_JBFACN010000062.1:0-9155 GCF_040640875.1 Streptomyces sp. NPDC021562 | reverse complement strand
CACCGGCACCCTCCGCCGAGACGACGACACCCCCACCCGCTTCCTCACCTCACTCGCCACCCTCCACACCCGACACACCACCACCCCCCACACCCCCACACCCACCCCCAGCCACCACACCGACCTCCCCACCTACCCCTTCCAACACCAGCGCTACTGGCTGGAGGGTCCGAGCGGCAGCACCGACGCCGGGGCGCTGGGGCTGGCGGCCGACGAGCACCCGTTGCTCGGCGCCGTCGCCGAACTCCCCGGTTCCGGCGGAGTGCTGGCGACCGCGCGGCTGTCCCGTACGACGCACGGCTGGCTCCTCGCGGACGCGGACGGCGGCCCGGCCGCCGTACCCGCCGCCGCACTGGTCGAGATGGCCGTGCACGCCGGCGACCAGGTCGGTGTGGGCGTGCTGGACGAACTCGTCGTCGAGGCACCGCTGGTCCTGCCCGCCTCGGGCACGGTGGCCATCCGCGTGCAGGTGGGTGCGCCGCACTCGGGTTCAGGCGCCGCCCCCGGCAGTCGGCAGGTGAGCGTGCACGCGTGCGCGGACGGTTCCGAGGAGTGGACCCGGCACGCGGTGGGCCGGTTCTCCGCCCATCCCCCGGCTTTCGTCGGCGACTTCTCGGTACGGCGTCCGGAGGGTGCCGAGGCCGTGGCCGCGGACCTGTTGCCCGAGGGACTGCGGGAGGCCTGGCGGTCCGGCGGGGAGGTGTACGCGGACGTGGTGCTGCCGGAGACGGGGCACGACGGGGCGGACTTCGGTCTGCATCCGCTGCTGCTGGAGGCGGTGCTGCGAGCGGCCGAGCTGGGCCCGCTGGGCGCGGCCGGGACGGACGGGAAGGTGCTGGTGCCGCACACCTGGCGCCGCTTCTCCCTGTACGCCTCGGGTGCCCGCCGGCTCAAGGTGCGGATCACGCCGCACGGCACGGACGGGGTGTCGATCGCCGCGGCCGACCCGTCGGGGGCTCCGGTCCTGTGCGTGCGCGAGCTGACGTTCCGTTCGGTGGACGCCTCGGAGCTGGTGACCCGTGCCGACGAGGTGCGCAACGCGTTGTTCCGGGTGGCGTGGCAGGAGATCCCGACGCCCACGGAACGCACCGGAGCGGACTGGCCGGTGCTCGACCTGACCGGCCGTACCGGCGCCGACACCCGGGAACTGACCGGCGACGTCCTGACCACCGTCCAGACCCACCTCGCCGACGGGGCGGACGGCACCCGACTGGTCGTCCTCACCCGCCACGCCCTCCACGACCCCGCCCAGGCCGCCGTCTGGGGCCTGCTCCGCACCGCCCAGAACGAACACCCCGACCGGATCATCCTCGTCGACACCACCCAAGACGACCGACACCTCCTGCCCGCCGCCCTCACCACCGGCGAACCCCAACTCGCCCTCACCGACGGCCACATCCGCGTCCCCCGGCTGGTCCGCGCCGAGCCCACCGACGCACCCAGCCCCCTCGACCCCAACGGCACCGCACTCATCACCGGCGGCACCGGCACCCTCGGCGCCCTCACCGCACACCACCTCGTCACCCACCACAACATCCGCCACCTGCTGCTTCTCAGCCGCCGCGGCCCCGACGCCCCCGGCGCCGACACCCTCACCCGTGAGCTCACCGCCCTCGGCGCCCACGTCACCCTCGTCGCCGCCGACGCCGCCGACCCCGACCAGCTCACCACCGCACTCGCCGCCATCCACCCGCACCACCCCCTCACCGCCGTCATCCACACCGCAGGCGTCCTCGACGACGGAATCTTCACCGCCCAGACCCCGGAACGCCTGGACGCGACCTTCCGCGCCAAGACCGACGCGGCCCGTGTGCTGCACGAGCTGACCAGGGACCACCACCCGGCCGCCTTCGTCCTCTTCTCCTCCGCCGCCGGCACCCTCGGCAACCCCGGACAGGCCAACTACGCCGCCGCCAACGCCGCCCTCGACGCCTACGCCCACCACCTCCGCACCCACGGCACCCCCGCCGTCTCCCTCGCCTGGGGTTACTGGTCGGACGTGAGCGGGATGACCGCGCACCTCGACGAGACCGCGCTGCGCCGTCACCGGCGGGACGGCATGCTGGGCCTGTCGGCCGGCACCGGGATGGCGCTGTTCGACGCGGCTGTCCGGGCGGACGGCGCCGCCTTCGTCGCGGCGCGCCTGGACCTGGCCGGGCTGCGCGCCCGGTCGGCTGCGGAACCGGTGCCGTCGCTGCTGCGCTCGCTGGTGCGTCCGCTGCGGCGCGCGGCCGCCGTGGGCGGCGCGGAACAGACCGCGGCCGTGGGCTCGCTCGGGCAGCGGCTGGTGAGCCTGCCGGCGGCCGAACGGGAGCGCACCCTGGTCGATCTGGTGCGGGCGGAGGCGGCGGCCGTCCTCGGCCACGGCTCGCCCGACGCGATCGGTGAGATGCGCGCGTTCAAGGACGCGGGCTTCGACTCGCTGACCGCCGTCGAGCTGCGCAACCGGATCGGCAAGCGCACCGCGCTGACCCTGCCGACGACGCTGGTCTTCGACTACCCGACCCCGGCCGACCTGGCCCGCAAGCTCCTCGCCGACCTGGTCGGCGAGGTGGCCGGGCCGGTCGCCGACGGCGCCGGGGAACACCGGCGCACGGCGGCGGACGACGATCCCGTGGTCATCGTCGCCATGGGCTGCCGGTTCCCCGGCGGGGCCGACGGGCCCGACGAGCTGTGGCGCGTCGTCGCCGACGGTGTCGACGTGGTCGGCGGGTTCCCCGAGGACCGCGGCTGGGACCTCGACGGCATCTACGACCCCGATCCGGAGCACCTGGGCACCTCGTACGCGCGGAGCGGGGCGTTCCTGGACACGGCGACCCGGTTCGACGCGGGCTTCTTCGGGATCTCCCCGCGCGAGGCCGTCGCCATGGACCCGCAGCAGCGGCTGCTGCTCGAGGTCACCTGGGAGACGTTCGAGCGGGCCGGGATCGACCCGACGGCCCTGCGCGGCGAGCACGTGGGCGTGTTCGTCGGCGTCAACGACCGTGACTACACGCTGCGGTTGCAGCACGCGGCGGGCGAGCTGGAAGGCTACCGGCTGACCGGCACCTCGGGCAGCGTCGCCTCCGGCCGTATCTCCTACACCTTCGGCCTGGAGGGCCCGGCGCTGACCGTGGACACGGCCTGCTCCTCGTCGCTGGTGGCGCTGCACCTGGCCGCGCAGTCGGTGCGCAGCGGCGAGTCGACGATGGCGCTGGCCGGCGGTGTGGCGGTGATGACGACCCCGGACGCGTTCGTGGAGTTCTCCCGCCAGCGCGGGCTGTCCACCGACGGCCGCTGCAAGGCGTTCGCGGACGCGGCCGACGGCACCGGCTGGGCGGAGGGCGCGGCTCTGCTGCTGGTGGAGCGGCTGTCCGACGCGCGCCGGGCCGGGCATCCGGTGGTCGCGGTGGTGCGCGGTTCGGCCGTGAACCAGGACGGCGCCTCCAACGGCCTCACCGCGCCCAACGGGCCCTCCCAGCAGCGCGTCATCCGCGCCGCGCTCGCCGACGCGGGCCTGTCGGCGTCCGAGGTCGACCTGGTGGAGGCGCACGGCACGGGCACCACGCTCGGCGACCCGATCGAGGCGCAGGCCCTGCTCGCCACCTACGGCAAGGACCGCGCGCGGCCCCTGGGGCTCGGGTCCTTGAAGTCGAACATCGGGCACACCCAGGGCGCGGCCGGTGCCGCCAGCGTGATCAAGGTGGTGCAGGCGATGCGGCACGGTGTCCTGCCCAGGACCCTGCACGTCGACCAGCCGTCGACGAAGGTCGACTGGAGCGCCGGCGCCGTCGAACTCCTCACCGAGGCCCGGCCCTGGCCCGACCTCGACCGCCCCCGCCGGGCCGCCGTCTCCTCCTTCGGCGTCAGCGGCACCAACGCCCACGTCATCCTCGAACAGGCCCCCGCGGACGCGCCCACGGAGGCAACGGTCACCGCCGAGGCTCCCGTCGGCTCCGCCGAGCCGTCCGCCGTGCTGCCGGACGTCCTGCCGT
The DNA here is from genome assembly GCF_040640875.1 of Streptomyces sp. NPDC021562. Lineage (NCBI taxonomy): Bacteria > Bacillati > Actinomycetota > Actinomycetes > Kitasatosporales > Streptomycetaceae > Streptomyces > Streptomyces sp. NPDC021562. Next base: position 5,181 of record NZ_JBFACN010000062.1, on the reverse strand, counting down.
ACGTCCTGTCGGCGAAGTCCCCCGAGGCGCTCGCCGGTCAGGCGGCGCGGCTGGCCGCCGGACTCCGAGGCGGCGACGCTTCACACACCGGCGCCCCACACACCGGCGCGCCGCGCACAGACACCCTCCGCACAGACACCCCACGCACGGACACCCCGCTCTCCGACGCCCCGCTCGGCGATGTCGCGCACTCCCTGCTGACCTCGCGGGCCGCGCTCGACCATCGTGCCGTCGTCGTGGCGGCCGATCGTGCCGAACTGCTCGCCGGGCTGGACGCGCTGGCCACCGGCGAGGCGGACGGGGCCGTGGTGACCGGTGGCCCGGCGGCGGGCCGGACGGCGTTCCTGTTCACCGGACAGGGCAGCCAGCGGGCCGGGATGGGCCGCGAGCTGTACGCGGCGTACCCCGAGTACGCGGCCGCGTTCGACGCGGCGTGCGCGGAACTGGACCGGGCGCTGGCCGAGCACGTGCCGCTGCCGGTGCGCGAGGTGGTGTTCGCCGAGGACGGCACCGAGGCGGCCGCGCTGCTGCACCGCACGGTGTACACGCAGTCCGCCCTCTTCGCCCTCCAGGTGGCCCTGTACCGGCTGGTCGAGGCGTGGGGCGTGCGCCCGGACTTCGTGGCCGGGCACTCGATCGGCGAGCTGGCCGCGGCCCACGTGGCGGGCGTGTACTCGCTCGCCGACGGCGCCCGGCTGGTCGCCGCGCGCGGCCGGCTGATGCAGGCGCTGCCCGAGGGCGGGGCGATGGTCGCCGTCCAGGCGTCCGAGGACGAGGTGCGTGCCCTGCTGCCGGCCGACGGCCGGGCCGGTGTCGCCGCCGTCAACGGACCCGAGGCCCTCGTGGTGTCCGGCGACGAGGACGCGGTCCTCACGGTCGCCGCCGCCCTCGCGGAGCGCGGACGGAAGACGAAGCGGCTGCGGGTCAGCCACGCGTTCCACTCGGCGCTCATGGAGCCCATGCTGGCCGAGTTCCGGGCCGTCGCCGCCACGATCACGTGCGCCGAGCCCAGTGTCCCCCTGGTGTCCACGCTGACCGGGGCCGGGATCGGGCTCGCCGAGCTCGGCACCCCCGACTACTGGACGCGGCACGTCCGCGAGGCGGTGCGCTTCGCGGACGCGGTGCGCTGGATGCGCGAGCGGGGCGCCGGCCACTTCCTGGAGATCGGGCCGGACGCGGTGCTGACCGCGATGGCCCGGGAGACCGTGGACGCGCTCGGCGCACCCGACGGCTCGGCCTTCCTGCCCGGGCTGCGCCGCGCACGCCCCGAGCCGGCCACGCTCCTCACCGCGGTCGCCGGGCTGTGGGTCCGGGGCGTACCGGCCGCCCCCGTCCCGCGGACCGGGGTCCGCCGGGTGGAGCTGCCCACCTACGCCTTCCAGCGGGAGCGGTACTGGGCCGAGACCGGTCCCGGCGCCGCCGACCTGGGCTCCCTCGGGCTCGCCGAGGCCGCGCACCCGCTGCTGGGCGCGGTGGTCGAACTCCCCGACGGCGCCGGGGTGCTGGCGACCGGACGGCTGTCGGCGGGCGGGCCCGGCTGGCTCGCCGACCACGCCAAGTCGGGGGTCGTCCTGGTGCCGGGCACGGGCCTCGTGGAACTCGCCCTGCACGCGGGTGACCGGGTCGGCACCGGGACCCTGGAGGAACTGGTGCTCCAGGAGCCGATGGTGCTGCCGGAACGCGGTGGCGCCGAGGTGCGCGTCCAGGTCGGCCCGGCCGAGCACGGCACCGGGCGGCGCCCGGTGAGCATCCACTCCCGCCCCGGCGCCGACGCCGACTGGGTACGGCACGCCGCGGGACACCTCACGCCCGGCCCCGGCCCGGCCGGCGCACCGCTCGCCGAGTGGCCGCCCCCGGGCGCGCAGCCCGTCGCCGTCGACGGCTTCTACGAGCGCCAGGCCGCCGCAGGCCACGACTTCGGGCCCGCCTTCCAGGGGCTGCGGAAGGTGTGGCGGCGCGGCGCGGAGACGTACGCGGAGGTGGCCCTGCCCGAGGCGGCCGCCACCGGAGCGGACTCCTACGGACTGCACCCGGCACTGCTCGACGCGGCCCTGCACGCCACGAGCTTCGGCGCGGTCGCCGAGACCGAACCCGGCCACGTACTGCTGCCGTTCGCTTGGAACGGGGTGACCCTGCACGCGACGGGCGCCACCGCCCTGCGGGTGCGGATCACGCGGCTCGGGAACGACACGGTGGCCGTCAGCGCCGCCGACACCACGGGCGCACCGGTCGCGTCGGTCACGTCGCTGGCCTTCCGGGCCGTCGACCCGCAGCGGCTGGACGCCGGGGACGGCGCCCTGCGGGACGCGTTGTTCCGGGTGGCGTGGCAGGAGATCCCGACGCCCGCGGAACGCTCCGGAGCGGACTGGCCGGTACTGGACCTGACCGGCCGTACCGGCGCCGACACCCGGGAACTGACCGGCGACGTCCTGACCGCCGTCCAGGCCCACCTCGCCGACGGGGCGGACGGCACCCGGCTGGTCGTCCTCACCCGGGACGCCCTCGACGACCCCGCCCAGGCCGCCGTCTGGGGCCTGCTCCGCACCGCCCAGAACGAACACCCCGACCGGATCGTCCTCGTCGACACCACCGGAGACGACCGGCACCTGCTCCCCGCCGCCCTCACCACCGGCGAACCCCAACTCGCCCTCACCGACGGCCACATCCGCGTCCCCCGGCTGGTCCGCGCCGAGCCCGCCGACGGAACCGGTCCGCTCGACCCGCGCGGTACGGCCCTGATCACCGGCGGCACCGGCACCCTCGGCGCCCTGGCCGCACGCCACCTCGTCACCGCCCACGGCATCCGCCACCTGCTGCTTCTCAGCCGCCGCGGCCCCGACGCCCCCGGCGCCGACACCCTCACCCGTGAGCTCACCGCCCTCGGCGCCCACGTCACGCTCGTCGCCGCCGACGCCGCCGACCCGGACCAGCTCACCGCCGCACTCGCCGGCATCGACCCGCACCACCCCCTCACCGCCGTCATCCACACCGCAGGCGTCCTCGACGACGGAATCTTCACCGCCCAGACCCCGGAACGCCTGGACGCGACCTTCCGCGCCAAGACCGACGCGGCCCGTGTGCTGCACGAGCTGACCAGGGACCACCACCCGGCCGCCTTCGTGCTGTACTCCTCCGCCGCCGGCACCCTCGGCAACCCCGGACAGGCCAACTACGCCGCCGCCAACACCTCGTTGGAGGCGCTGGCACGGGGCTTCCGGGCCGCGGGCTCGCCCGCCGTCTCACTGGCCTGGGGCCTGTGGGCGGAGGCGAGCGGCATGACCGGCGCGCTGGGCGCCGCCGACCTTGAGCGCGGCCGGCGGACCGGTGTCACCGCGATGCCCACCGAGCAGGCCCTCGCCCTGCTCGATGCGGGTCTCGGGTCCCGCGAGGCCGTACTCGTGACGGCACGCCTCGACCTGGCCGGAGTACGCCGCCGGGCCACGACCGCCGACGACGTGCCGGTGCTGCTCCGCGGACTGGTGCGGGCCCCGCGCAGGGCCGCGAACGCCACGGCGGCGGCCGAGACCTCGCTCGCCGACCGGCTGGGCGCCCTCTCGCCGGACGAACGTCTCGCCGACGTCGTGGAATTGGTGCGCACCCAGGCGGCCGCCGTGCTGGGCCACGCCACCGCCCGCGCGATCGGCGCCGAGGCCGCCTTCAAGGACGCCGGTTTCGACTCGCTCGCCGCGGTGGAGCTGCGCAACCGGCTGACCGGCGCGACCGGCGTACGGCTGCCCGCGACGCTGATCTTCGACCACCCGACGCCGGTGGAGCTCGCCGAACGGCTCATCGAGGAACTCGGTCTCACCGGGGGCGCGGCGGACACGTCGGCCCTGACCGCCGGAGTCGACGCCCTGGAACGCGCCCTGGACGCGCTGTCCGAGCCGGACGACACGGTGCGGGCCCTGCTCGGGACCCGGCTGCTCGACCTGGCGGCCCGGCTCGGCGCGACCCCGCTCACCACGGCGTCCTTCGGCACCGGGAGCGGGGAGGCCCTCGACCTCGACACGGCCACCGACGAAGAGATCTTCCAGCTCATGGACGGCGAACTGGGTCTGTCCTGACGACATCGCCGCAGCCAGTCCATCCACCGACGAGCCCCGAAGGGACCGACCGGGCCATGCCCAACGAACCCACGGCCACACCCAGTTCACCGTCCACGACCACCACCACCTCGCACGCCGCCGGTTCCGCCGGTGAGCGGAAAATGCGGGAGTACCTCAAGCGGGCTCTCGTGGATCTGCAGCAGGCCAACCAGCGGCTGCACGAGATCGAGGCCGCCCGCTCCGAGCCGATCGCGATCGTCGGTATGGCGTGCCGGCTGCCGGGCGGCGTGACCACGCCGGACGAGCTGTGGCGGCTGGTCGACGAGGGCCGTGACGCGGTCTCCGGCTTCCCCGAGAACCGCGGCTGGGACCTGACCCGCCTCTTCGACCCCGACCCCGAGCGCCCCGGCACGTCCTACGTGGGCGAGGGCGGCTTCCTGCACGACGCCGACGGGTTCGACGCCGCGTTCTTCGGCGTCAACCAGCGTGAGGCGCTGGCGATGAACCCCCAGCAGCGGCTGCTCCTCGAAACCTCCTGGGAGACCTTCGAGCGCGCGGGTCTCGACCCGACGAAGCTGCGCGGCCGGCGCGTGGGGGTCTACACGGGGGTGATGTACCACGACTACGCCACGGACATGGAGAACGCGCCGCCGGAGGTCGAGGGCTACCTCAGCACCGGTACGGCGGGCGCGGTCGCCTCGGGCCGCATCTCCTACACGCTGGGCCTCGAAGGGCCCGCCGTCACGCTCGACACGGCCTGCTCCTCCTCGCTGGTCGCGCTGCACCTGGCGATCCAGGCACTGCGCGGCGGCGAGATCGACATGGCGCTGGCGGGGGGTGCCGCCGTCATGGCCACCCCGGGCGTCTTCGTGGAGTTCTCCCGGCAGCGCGGGCTGTCCCCGGACGGCCGCTGCAAGGCGTACGCGGAGGCCGCCGACGGCACCGGCTGGGCCGAGGGTGTCGCGACGATCCTCGTCGAGCGGCTGTCGGACGCCGAGCGGCTGGGACACCCCGTCCTGGCGGTGGTGCGGGGCTCGGCCATCAACCAGGACGGCGCCTCCAACGGCCTCACCGCACCCAGCGGCCCCGCCCAGCAACGCGTCATCCGCCAGGCCCTCGCCAACGCCGGCCTCAC
>NZ_JBFACN010000061.1:0-9215 GCF_040640875.1 Streptomyces sp. NPDC021562 | reverse complement strand
GAGCATCGCCCGCCACGCCCACGCACGCGCCGACAGGTGACGTGCGGTCCGCGACCGGCAGACCGGCTGGGCCTCTGGTCACGGACAGGACCGATATGACACGACCGGGCAGCTGCGCAGTCTTGTGCAGCACAGTCCGACCATGCCGGGTATGCGGTGGCTCAGTAGCGGTCGCACACCCGGTAGCCGTTATTTCGCTTGGGTTCTCATCGGGCTCCGGCTCGCGGTGCGTTCATCCGCGGCACATGGAAGGTACGACATGGCTTCAACGCACGACCATGCTGACCACACACACGGCGAAGGGTGCGGTCATGTGTCCTTCACTCATGAGGGGCACGTCGACTACGCACACGACGGTCATTTCCATCGGACCGTGGGCGAGCAGACGCACGAGTGCGCGAAGGACGGGCACGAACCGCATGGTGAGCATCCCCACGAACACCACAAGGACTGCGGCCACGTCGCCGTGCCGCACGGCGACCACGTCGACTATGTGCATGATGGGCACCGGCACGCTGCACACGGCGACCACTGGGACGATCACTGACCAGGATGCGACAGGCGTCGGCCGGTGAGTGGCACGCCAGTGCACCGCCGCGGATGGCCGCGATGTGACCGTGCCGGCCTTGCGTCGGTGTCCGTCACGTGACCACAGCCCGGAGGGTACCGGCTCGGGACAGGCATACAGAGCCCGTCCCGAGCCTCGGCACGTTTTAGACGGGGCTGCCCGGCACGACCACACCCGGTTCGGTGCGGTGGCAATCAGCTCGGGCTTTTTCACTGCGGATGCCTGACCTTCGGGCGCCGTTCGCGGGCCTCGCTGCCGCACTTGCACAGGATCCAGTACAGCGTCGCCTTCAGGCGCAGGTAGACACCTCGGTCGGGCAGCACCACGCAGATCCCGGCAGGCGCCGTGTCGACGCCCTCACTCGACCGGAACACAGCCGTGTCCTTCACCCCCTCGGCCGCCGTCAGGGCCCACGGATGCCGCCGGCGCTCCCGCTTCGGCCGCGCCGGGGCGGGAGACTTGTACGGTGCTGCCACAATGCGCCCGGCTCGGGCCGACCGAGCTCGGCGGATTCCTGCATCCGTCCCACCATGGACGACGCGGTTCCGGGCCTTGGCGCGGGCGGCCTCGAAGGCTCCTCCCACTGGCGACTACGGCGGCGTCGTGGTGGCGGTGGTGGTCGTCACCGCTTCTCACCCGTCCGTCTCGTCGCTGACGGTGGGGAGGCGATCCAACCGCGCGGAGGGTCTTCCCCGCACCTCAATGACAATGCGGGCCTTGTCCAACTCGACGCGAAGCTTGGCATTTCCGGCTCCGAGCGCTGCCCTCGCGCGGCAGCAGGGCACCGTTGCCCTGCCTGTCGAGCCTCTCGTGCTCGGCCAGGATCCTCGTCCCGCACTCCCCCGCGTACCGCCGCTGCCTGCTTGATCGGGGGCGCCTGCGGATCCGGGGCCCGTAGTCGTTGCTGCCGGTCACTCCAGCATTCGTCCTTCTCCAGCCTCGACTGGACAGATCACCCGGTAGGCATGGCTTGAGTCCCCTTGGTAGAGGGGGCGGGATAGCGTCTCCGGCGCCAGACCCAGGCGGTCGTGGCCGCAGCTGTGCACCACACTGCGAGGGTCAGAAAAGGCGTGACGTACTGGTGGTCGTTGAAGTACACGGCTGTGTGCTGGGCACTGACCGACGCGCCAGGGGGCAGCCAGCGGCCCAGCGATCGTGTCGGTTCGGGCAACAACGCCGGTGACACGGCTCCGCCCGAGGCCGGATTGCCGACCATGACCAGCAGGAGCCAGGTCGGGAGGATCGCCCATCGGCCGACGAGTACGTGGAACGCGGTGAACACCAGCCCGCACGTGAACATCGTGAAGGCAAGGATCGCCCATGACTCCACGGCCGGCAGGTCGAGGACGTGCAGCATCCAGTCAACGACTGCACAAATCGCCAGGGCGCCGAGCGCCGAGTAGCAGGCGATGGCCAGGACCCTCTCATGGAGGCGCAGCTGACCGGCGTGCGCGCTCAGCTGGGCGGCACCGATGAAACCGAGAACAACTGCCGCCAGGGTGATGTAGAAGATGGCGAGGCCCTGGGGGTCCCCTGCCTGCAAGGGACGCAGTTCGGTGGTCTGCAGGGACACACCGACCGCTTGAGCGGCAGCGGGAGCCTGTTGCTGCAGGACCCGGGCCACCGAGGCACCCGCGGCGGGGACCAGTTGCAGAGCCACATCATGGTCCGAACCCGTCTTGTTCCGCACCAGTGCGAAGACCTCTTGGGCATCGACGGCGCGCAGCGCAGAGGCTTCGTCCGGGTAGACCCGCACGGCCAGTTCTGTGTTGAGGCGGTCGTCCCAGGCGGTGATGAACCGCTCGTTGACCTTGTCGCCCTTCCATGTCCCCACCGGTACGCGGTGCGGTGTCGGATGGGCGAGGTTGAAGCTGTAGGAGCCGGCAAAGAGACCGGCCGCGACGGCAACGATGACAGCGATGACGATTGCCGGCATGGTGCGTCGGAACTCGTGCCCGGTGCGGCGCAGAACCCCGCGCCACGACATCCAGGTCACCGGGCCCGCCGCGTACCGGGGCACTGCGGGGCTGTGACGGGAAGGGGGATCACGAGGGGGGTCATACCGTCATCACCACTTTGCCCACCACGTTCCCCTCCGCCAGGAGCTGGTGGGCTCGTGATGCCTCGTGCATGGGCACGGTGTTACCGACAACCGGACGGATCCGGCCGTCAGTCACCATCGGCCACAGATCCGAGCGCACCGCATCGACGATCGCCGCCTTCTGGCGGTGGCTGCGGGACCTCAACGTCGTAGCCGCCAGGGATCCACGCTTCGCCATCAATTCACCGATGCCCAGGATCGTGGGCGAGACGTCCCCACCGATCATCACGATGCGCCCGTCTGGGGCCAGGCAGCGTATGTTGCGAGCCAGATAGGGCGCTCCGACGATGTCCAGAATGACATCCGCACCGCGCCCGTTCGTCGCCTTGCGGACGGCGGCGACGAAGTCCTCCTCGCGGTAGTTGATCGCGGCATCGGCTCCGAGCGCGACGGCCTGGGCCACCTTGTGCGGTGTTCCTGCCGTGGTCAGTACATGGGCACCGAGACCCTTGGCCCACTGAATGGCCAGGCTTCCGATACCGCTGGTTCCGCCGTGGACCAGAAACGTCTCACCGGGCTGCAGGCGGGCGAGCATTCCGATGTTGGAGTACACGGTGCAGGCAGCTTCTGGCAGGGATGCCGCTTCCTCGAAGGACAGCTCCGCCGGTTTCGCCAGCAGCTGGGTCGAAGGCACGGCAACGGCCTGGGCGTATCCGCCGCCGTTGAGCAGGGCGCACACCTCGTCCCCGACAGCCCAGCCGTCGACTTCGCTGCCGAGGACACTGATCGTTCCCGAGCACTCCAGACCCAGCAGAGGCGAGTCGTCCGGCGGGACCGGGTAGAGCCCCTGGCGCTGGAGGAGGTCGGCATTGTTGACGCCACTGGCCCTGATCTCGATGACGACTTCGCCGGGCCCGGGCTTCGGCCTATCCACGTCGGCCCACTCGAGGACGTCAGGCGGTCCGGGACACCGCACGACAGCGGCCTTCATCATTGTGTTCATCTCGTCTGCCTCATATGCGGAGTTGCTGTTCTGTCGCCGCTCAGGCGGCCTGATCCGTGCGCCGTTCGCGTTCGCCGATGGAGGACGTGAGCGATACGGGACGTCCCCGTTCGTGACCGAGGTGCCCCAGACGTGTTCCGGGGTCGGGCATGGTGGGGATGAGGTGTCGGCCCCAGGTGCTGTTGACGAGGCCCGCGAACGACGCATACCAGGCAAGGGCGGCGGTTGCGAACCCGAAGGCCCCGCCGACGCGGGTCACAGCGGTGGACTGCACGAACTGCGCCAGGGCCAGGAGGGTGAAGGTGATGGTCGCCGAGGTGAACAGAGCCAGCAGCGCCCCCGTCGTACGGAGCGTCGCGACGGTCAGGTACAGCGTCAGCACGGCCCACGGCAGGATGAACAATCCCGTGGCCACGTGCGCTTCGTCCGCCGGCAGGGTGTCGACGACGAACCGGCCGTACAGGGCATAGGCCATCCAGAAGGCGCCGTAGGAGCAGAAGGCGGTCGCGCCGAACGTGGATCCTTGTCTGAACTCCGCTGCGCCGGCGATCAGTTGGACGACACCTCCGAAGAAGAAGGCGAGAGGGAACACGGCGGGTGTCAGGGCAGGATCGACGCCGACGTAGAAGAAGCTCAGCATGAAGGTCGCCGTGCCGAAGGCGGCCAGGCCAACGGGCGCCGGTTCGGCTGGGGCGCTGGCGGACGGGGTGGACAAGGCGACTCCTGGAGGGTGCGTTCGGTTTGAGGGATAGGGGGCCGGAGGGGTCAGTAGCTTCCGATGCGGTCCCCGCCGGGGAACGAGGTCTGGCGTCCTGTCAGGAGGCATCCGTGCGCACGGCGGCCGCTGCGGCCGGAGTGATGGTGATCTTGACGTGTTTCATGAGGGGCTGGTCGCTCTGTGTGCTGTAGTCGCCGATGGCGCACAGGACGTTCATCTCGGGCATGTAGCCCGCTGCGCAGCCCTGCGGGATGTCGTAGGGGACGGCGAGGAAGCCGTTGAGGCCTCGTTCGGTGCCGTCCTTGGCGGTGGAGACGATGTCCACGGGGCCGAACGGGCGGATGCCGCGCTCCCGCATGTCTTCGGTGTTCATGAAGACGAGCGTGCGGAGATTCTTGATGCCGCGGTACCGGTCGTTGTCGGAGTAGATCGTGGTGTTCCACTGGTCGTGCGACCGGATCGTGGCCAGGACCAGTGTGCCGGTGGCCGGAAGGACGTCGGGCAGTTCGGCGTGCGAGAATTCTGCACGTCCTGACGGAGTGAGGAACACCCGTTCGCGTGCGGGTTGGTGGAGACGGAATCCCAGCGGCTGGCGCACGCGCTGGTTGAAGTCCTCGAACCCCTCCAGGGCCTGGGCCATCGTGTCCCTGATGCGGTCGTAGTCGTCCGCGTAGTCCTCCCAGGGGGTGGCGCTGTCGAGGAGTGCGGCGCGGGCCATCCCGGCGATGATCGCCGGTTCGGACCGGAGGGCGGGGGACGCGGGTCGCTTCATTCCACGGGACAGGTGCACCATGCTCATCGCGTCCTCGACGGACACGCTCTGCAGACCGCTCTTCTGGTGATCCTTCTCGGTTCGGCCGAGGCAGGGAAGGATCAGTGCTCGGCGGCCGTGCACGAGATGGCTGCGGTTCAGCTTGGTGCTGACCTGGACCGTCAGCTCGCAGTTCTGCAGACCGGCATACGTGTATGGAGTGTCGGGGGCCGCCAGGGCGAAGTTGCCGCCCAGACATACGAAGACCTTCACCTCGCCGCGGTTCATGGCCTCGATCGTGCCCACGGTGTCCAGACCGTGGTCTCGGGGCGGGGTGAAGCCGCACGCGTTGCCCAGGCGGTCCAGGAACGCGGGAGAGGGCCGGTGGTCGATGCCGCAGGTGCGGTTGCCCTGGACGTTGCTGTGGCCGCGCACAGGTGACGGGCCGGCGCCCGCGCGGCCCAGGTTTCCGCGGAGCAGAAGGAGGTTGACGATCTCCCGGACGGTGTCCACGCCGTGTTCGTGCTGGGTCAGCCCGAGGCACCAGCTGATGATGGTGCGCTCCGAGGCCAGATAGATGTCGGCCGCCTTGGCGATCTCGTCACGGCTGACTCCGGACTGGCGCTCGATGGTCTCCCACGATGTTGCTGCGCACATCGCGCGATAGACCTCGAAGCCGCTGGTGTACTGCTCGATGAAGGCCCGGTCGACGGCCGAGGGATCGACACGTGCGGCATCCAGGACGGCCTTGGCCATGCCGCGCAGCAGGGCCATGTCGCCGCCGATGCGGGGTTGAAGGTTCAGCGTGCTGGTAGGAGTGGCACGGAAGCGGGCCATCTCCATGAACTCGTGAGGGACGATGGTGCTGCCCGCGGCGGCCTCGATCATGGGGTTCACGTGCACGATCTGTGCTCCGCGCCGGTGGGCCTCGGCCAGGGAGGTCAGCATTCTCGGGGCGTTGGAGGCGGCGTTCACGCCGAAGACGAACAGTGCGTCCGTGGACTCCCAGTCGCTCAGGTCGACGGTGCCCTTACCGGTTCCGATGGATGCCTGCAGAGCCCGTCCGCTCGCCTCATGGCACATGTTGGAGCAGTCGGGCAGGTTGTTCGTGCCCAACTCCCGGGCCAGCAACTGGTACAGGAACGTACCCTCGTTGCTCAGGCGTCCCGATGTGTAGAAGGCGGCCTGGTTCGGGTCGTCGAGAGTGCGCAGCGCCTCACCGACCATGGCGAACGCCTCGTCCCATCCGATGGGCACGTACTGGTCACTCACCGGGTCGTAGGCCATCGGCTCGGTCAGCCGTCCCTGGTTTTCGAGGTCGAAGTCGGACCACTCCATCAACTCCGTCACGGTGTGCGCCGCGAAGAACTCCCGGTCGACCCGTTTACGGGTCATCTCCCAGGTGACGTGCTTGATGCCGTTCTCACAAATGTCGAGGTGCAGGCCCTTGCGGTCGTCCGGCCAGGCGCACCCCGGGCAGTCGAACCCGCCGTTCTCGTGGTTCATGCGCTGGATGGCGCGCGTGCCGGCCACCAGACTGTGCTCGCGCAGCAGGAACTGCCCGACGCTCTTGGCGGCGCCCCATCCGGCGGCGGGATGCGGATAGGGGCGACGCTGCGGCGTCTGGTCTGCGGACCCGGTGTCGTGGTCGTTGTCGGTGGTCATCGTGCTCCTTCTTCCCCCGGCTTGGGTGTGGGCCGCCCGGCGGGAGTCGGACCGGGAGGCAGGTCGTCGCCATGGATGATCAGGGTGGGGCAGGCGGCGTGCTCTGCACACGCGGCGCTGACCGAACCCAGCAGGAGCCCCGCGAACCCGCCGTGACCCCGGCTGCCGAGGATGAGCATCCTCGCCCCCGTGCCGGCAGAGAGGAGAGCGGCCGTGGCGGGCCCTTCGAGCACCGTGAGCCGAAGATCCGACGGCTGGTCGTCACCGAGTACCTCGGCGCAACAGGCTGTGAGCATGGCTCGCGCCTCCGCGACGGGGTCCCAGTCGTCCGCGACGCCGGTCCAGGAAGTGGGGTTCTGCCAGGCTGTCACGGCCTCCAGGGCGCTCCCGGTGGTCCGCGCCATGAAAAGCCCCCAGGCCAGAGCCCGTTTCGAGGACGAGGAGCCATCCACACCTACGACGATCCGGGGTGCGGGAGTGGGTACGGTCTGCGTCATCGGGGTTCGTCTCCCTTGTGTGCCAGGGCGCTGACCTTCGGCGAAGGACCGTGCCCGGACGGCCCACCGTGGCAGGCGTCGGCGCACACGTCGACGGCCGCGGAGCCGGTGCCGGGTGCGCGCCCCGGCACGGCCTCCGGCGCCGCAGGGGTTGTGGCCCCCGGGGGCCCGAATGTGCTGATGAGAGCCAGCAGCGCGAGAAGCATCACGGCGATCCCGTAGGTGTAGGCAGCCCTCTCCACTCCACCGCCGTACACGACGATCACTCCCGCCACAATGGTCGGGAGGCCGAAGCCCAGGTAGGAGATCAGATACATCACGGACAGCAGTCCCGATCTCTCGTGCGGTTCGGCAAGGGGGACGACGGTGCGTACGCCCCCCTGGAATCCGGCTCCGAATCCGACGCCCGCGACCGCTGTGCCGGTGAAGAACAACCCCGCCGATCCGATTGCGATGGCCAGCAGGGTGAGGGCTACGCCCGAGATCAGAGCCACAGTGCCGATCCGCATGGTGGTACGCGGTGCAGCGGAGCGCAGGACCAGAACGGTCAATGCTCCGCTGGCCGTGAGAGTGAACAGCGCCAGTCCGCCCAGGAGCGCTCCCTCACCGGTGACGACACCCCGGACCAGTGCGGGGCCCAGCGAGCCGTAGAACCCCGCCAGGGCCCAGACGGCCAGGACGACCGGAGCGACCCGCAGCAGCGGGCCGCGCGCCTGCGCCGGCACCGACCAGGTCACGCGCAGGGAGCGCAGCGCGCCCGGTGTGCGGGCCGCCGTCTCCGCCATGAGGACCACCCCGACGGCCTGCAGGACGTAGATGCCGAGAAGGATGTGGTAAACGAGATGAGTCGGCTGCGGAGCGTAGGTCACCAGCAGCCCCGAACCCAGGGCGCCAACGGCGGTCCCGGCTGCCGGCGTCACCGCGTTGGCGAGGGTTCCCGCGGAACGCCGGATGTCGATCATGCCCGCGCCGACGGCTCCCACGACCGTGCCCGTCGCGAGCCCTTGGAGGATCCTGGCGCACAGCAGAGCGGGAACGCCGTCAGCAGCCGCAAAGACCACGACTGCCACCGTCTGGACGACGATCGAACCGAAGATCACGGGCCTGCGGCCGACATGGTCCGACAACGAGCCGACGACGAGGAGCGCCAGCAGGATGGCCACCGCGTACACGCCGAAGATCACTGTGGTGGTGATCGGTGAGAAGTGCCACTCCTGCTGGTACGTGGCGTAGAGCGGGGTGGGCGCGCTGGCCCCCGCGAGGAAGAAGACCACCACCGAGGCCTGAAGGCTGAACGCCGACCAGGGACCCAACCGCCGGGGCGGCGGAACCGCCTGGCCCTCCACTGTCGTCATCAGGACTCCTGCTCTGCGGAACACGTGAACGCGATCGTCGAATTGATGGGGTCTGCGCTCGGTCCGGAAGCGTCGGTGCCCCGACGGCCGACGCTGAGATAGCCGAGGCCGGGACCACGGGCCGACCGTCCGGCCCGCGTCTGTCGTCATCGGGACCGCTGTTGCGCGGGACGCGCGGATGCGGTCCTCGATGTACGTGGAAGAGCGGGAGCGGGCGGTGGCCCGCGGACTCGGGGCGTGCGTTCTCAGTCCAGGAGCGTGCGGGCCGCGATGGCCGAGGCGCTGATGGCTGCCGGGAAGCCGGCGTAGAACGCGATGTGGGTGATGATCGCCGCGAGTTCGGCGTGGGTCACTCCGTTGTCGACGGCCCGCCGCAGTTGCGCGGGCAGTTCCTCGGGGCGGTAGAGCGCCACGACCGCGGCGACGGTGGCGATGCTGCGGTCCCGGGGACTGAGCGCGGGATCCGCCCATACCTGGCTGTACAGGGGATCCTCCACCAGCTCGGTCAGGGCCGGGGTGAAGGCGCGGGCCATTTCACGCGGCGACGCAGGGGTGGAACGCGCGGCGGGCTGCGTGGTCACTGTGCGCTCCGTGCGTGGGCGTGGCGGGCGATGCTG
>NZ_JBFACN010000060.1:0-9990 GCF_040640875.1 Streptomyces sp. NPDC021562 | reverse complement strand
AAAAGATTACTTGGTTCTTGTGTTTTTCTTCCTATAGGATTTAGTTTTGAGAGAACAACTCATAAAAACATAATAGTCTGGTGGCGATAGCGAGAAGGTCACACCCGTTCCCATACCGAACACGGAAGTTAAGCTTCTCAGCGCCGATGGTAGTTGGGGGCTCTCCCCCTGTGAGAGTAGGACGTCGCCAGGCACCGAAAAGGATAGTAGTCATTAGACTACTATCCTTTTTTTTGATTTTATCGTGGAAGTTTACTTCTTTCCTCTTATGAATTAAGATATTAAGTAAGTACCAAGTCTGGATTTAGGGGTGATAAAGTGCAAAAATCTAATGTTATTAGTCAATTTGCAGACTGGCTTGAAACAGAAGGGAAATCTGTTAATACAGTCACTACTTATCAACGTGAAATGAAAAAATTTCAAGACTGGCTCTACAAATATCCTACTTATTTAGAGAATATATCTCAAAAAGATGTTCAAGATTATCTCTCTTTTTTAGAGCAACAGCGCAAAAGTCCAATAACTATCGATAAAATACTTGGCTCTATTAGAACGTTTGCTAAGTTCTTGAAACGTCCAGAAATAACTTTAGATATTAAAGTTATGCCTATAGAAAAAAAGGGAGAATTGGAAATACTAACTCCTTATGAATACAATCAATTACTTCAAGAAGTGAAAAATGATGGTCACGAAAGAAATATAGCTATTGTTTACTTATTACTTCATACAGGTATTAGAGTTTCGGAATTATGTTCTCTAAATAAGTCGAATATTGATATTAGAAAAAGGCAATTAACCGTTAGAAATGGGTTAACTGGTGAAGAAAGGTATATTCCATTATCGGAAGAAGCTAAGAAATATCTTCTTAAATACTGTGACTCTTTTTATAGTGAGGATGCTTTATTTACTTCAAAATCTAATGAACGATTAACAGAAAGATCGATTCAATATATGTTGAAAAAGTATAATGTTCATCCGCATAAATTAAGACATACTTTTTGTCAAAAGCTTATAGATAAAGGAATAGGCTTAGAAGTTGTCTCGAAACTTGCTGGACATAAAGATATAAATGTTACTAAAAGATATGCAAAATCCAGGATGGAACAATTCGAACTAGAAGAAGCAATACAAAAAACTTTTATTAACGATACACTAGGATAGGTTGTTTAGTATTTAATTGTCTTTTTAAAGTTAACATCAACCGATGGGTAAGCTTAAAGTGAATTCAGATTTAGAACGTTTCAGGGGCTATTTTAGCTGATTTTAGGTACTTCCCTTAGTTAAGTTCGTTTTTAGAAAAAGGACAGTATTATAGATCGAATATAAAAGCCTAAAGACGTTCGACAATGGAAATTCTATTCGTTTTTTATATTTTAAAACTGATATTAGATATTTCTTTTTAAAAAGGATGAAAAGAATTGGACAATAAAGCGCAAATATATCGTTCTAATGTATCCATATCACAACTCGAAACAACGCTAAAAGAAAAAAATCTTTTAGCGTTGTTTGTGCAAAGACAGGAAAAATCCAATGAAAATTTTGGAATACAACTATATCTCTAGAGATATTACGGTATATCTACACTATATCTCCCGAGCCAAAAAGTGATATCAATTTAAACTCCTTGAAACCTAATAGGCACCGACTATTCATCACCTTTTATCAGAAGGTGATATCAGGTTTCCTTATGCTCTTTTTTTAAAAGGATAGATAAGCAAAGAAAATAGACATATAGATACTCCATACAGCATTATAAGCATTGTCCATGCTTCAAAAATGTTTGGAATGTCAAATAGATAATGGAATAGGATCCAGGAGGAAATAGAAGAAATAAAGAGATAGTGTTTTTGAATTATAGTCTTCATTTTTGATTATTTCCCGAAGGGAAAAAGACAGAATTTGCCCGAATATGGCCGGATTCCGTCTTTTGTTTGGGGTGCTGCTTGGGATAAGACGCATTATGTTAACTACTATTAAAAATAATTTTACGTACCCAAGTTTGGATGCATCAAATTATTTACCGATATTATTTAAATAGTCCTCTAATGCTTCTTCAATTAATATATAGATGTTTTTTTCTTGTAATAAAGATTGCATTTTTAACTCTTTATGTAAGTCTGTTCGTAAATCGAATGAGACTCGTTTTCTTATCAGTTGTAGTGTAGAAGCTTTTTCCTCACTAATCTCTTCAGCGAGAGCCTGGGAAGGAGTAATCTGTTTCTGAAGACGTTTCATATTTTTTATATCGTTTACTTTGGACACGTTTAATCAACTCCTTATAAAATTCTTCATATTGTAGTAAAGCCTGCTTTAATTCTGAGTTTTTATTAAACCCATATAAGGCTAAACGACCAATAGGAGCTCTTCTAGTAATAACCGTTTTAAAAACTTCATCAGGGTAATCCTCTGTGATCATTTCATTAAAGGCCTTAGCATCACTTCTTCTTAAGTCATTCAATGTTCTTAGAATCCCTATTACTTCAGTATTTCTATTACCATGATTTTTAGCACTTGTGACAGACTCCATAAAGTTAGGTATTGCTGAATAGCACCAGTTAGAGCACTCGAATAATACCACTACATACTCACTAGCACATAGGGCATTAGTTGTTTGTTCTGATAAAGAAGGTGGCGTATCAATAATAATGAAATCATACTCATTTCTGATTCCATCTAAACTTTTATCTAGAATTAAACTAGGAGTTCCTTTAAAAGGAATTGTATCGCCTTTATAAGTCTTTCCGGTATATATCCACCTGGGGAATGTAGCTAAAAAATTTGTAGCAGGCAACAAATCTAAATTTTTCTCTATAGGTAGAATATACTTTTTTACATCTTGTTTCTGCATAGCTTCTAGTACTGATTTTCCAATGAATTCATTGGAAGGTTGATTAGATAATAGTTCTGTTAAGTTCCCTTGAGAATCCAGATCGATTGCCAACACCTTATAACCATCTCTACTTAGTAAATATGATAGTATGCCTGCAGTAGTTGATTTTCCACAACCACCTTTTTGTATCCCCATAGTAATTGTAATCGCCAAAAATGATCCCTCCTTCTTCCAACGTTCTTTTCTTCCTTTCTTCCTTTCTTCTTTTCTTTCTTTTTTTATACTTTCTAGGAAATTAATTGAAAATCCTCTAAAAAAGTGAACTATAACACCTAAAAATTAGGTGTTATAGTTCACTCAGTTTTTGTTATAGTTCACTCAGTTTTTGTTATAGTTCACTCAGTTTTTGTTATAGTTGTGACTCAGTTTTTGTTATAGTTCACTCAGTTTTTGTTATAGTTCACTCAGTTTTTGTTATAGTTCACTCAGTTTTTGTTATAGTTAGGTCCCTCAAACCCTTGATACATAAGGGTTTTTTACCTCCTAAAACAATTAAAACAATTAAAACAATTAAAACAAATAATTGATAAAACAATCAAAACAAGAGAGATTTGTAAAAACTTGTTTTTTTATTATTTTGGTAATTAAGAATATTTTAAAAAAATAAAAACTTCGTTTATCGAGTGTGTGTTTTAAATTTTCTGAAATATAACACAAGTAGACTCTCATTTGTGTTTTTTGTTATATTTTAGAATGATCAATAAAAAGGAGTTTTAATATGGGATCCAAGATAAGTGCAGACAACTTAATTACGAAATCAAATCAGCTTATTGAAGCAGCATATAAATTAAACGAGATAGAACAAAAAATCATCTTAACCCTTATTAGTTTAGTTCAACCAAATGATAAGGAATTTCAATCTTACACTTTCACAATCAAAGATTTCATAAAATTGATTGGCGGAAACAGTAATACAAGGTATAAGGAACTAGAAGAAATTACGAGGAATATGTTAGCTAAAATTTATGAAATAAGATTCGAAGAAAGATTAGTACAAGTTCAATGGTTATCCCAAGCTGATTATAACTATAAAAAGGGGACAATCGAGCTTACACTACATAAGTTTCTTACCCCTTATTTATTAGAGTTGAAAAAGGAATTTACATCGTATCATTTAAAAAACGTAAGTAAACTAAAGGGGCATTATTCTATAAGGATATATGAACTGCTTAAGCAATATGAACGTCTACAAGAAAGAACCCTCACTATGGAGGACCTAAGACATAAGTTGGGCGCAACAAGTATATATCCTGCTTACGGAAACTTTAAACAGCGTGTAATACTCCCTTCTCAAAAACAGATAAATAAAAAATCAGATATCACATTTGAATTTCAAGAGATAAAACAAGGAAGGGCAGTTAAAGAAATTAAATTCTTTATAAAAACCAAAGATTCTATTATTCAACCTTTACCTATTCCGATATCTCATTCCAGTCAAAATGCAGTGTTAGATACAGAAGAACTTGAAAATGATCTTTTTGTTGTTTCTAAAGACGATATTAAAGATATTAAAAGTTTGGCGAGTGATTTAGGAGTTAAAGTTCCGAATAAAACTATACAAAGTTGGTTGAATTATGGGAAAAGAAATGTAATTCAAGTGATGGAGTCAATTAGAGATGATCATAAAATAGAAAATCCAATAGGGTTTATCACGTACAAATTAAAGAATGAGATAGATAAAAACATTATTGAGATAAATCCTTCAGATGATGCCATTCAAGATTTTGTTAACAGTCATATACCAAAACGTAAAATCAAAAGAGTAGAATTTTTAACAGACTGGATGATGAAACCGGAAGCTTTAAAAACTTTTAGTAAATACATGAATGAAGATGATGCTTTAGATTTATGGAATTCAAAGAAAGAAGCAATAATGCAGGAACTAAATGATCGCAGGGGAAAAATGATATTAAATTAAAAGAACAAAAACCATATTGGTTCTTGTTCTTTTTTATCGGAATTATTAACGTTGAACTATCTATTGCTGTAAGAGAGTTTATTATGTAGAATAGAAAAACATTTCAACTAGTAGAAACCTCTAAAAAGAAGTTGACTTCCACGAATGCGAATGGTATATTAGTAGATGTCGCTAATTCGAAAAAAACATTCTTTCTTTTTTTAAAAAAGTTTGTTCGTAGAAGTTGACCACGGTGAAATGCTGTGTTATTATATAAAAGTTGCTCCTAACAGCAACATTAAATTGCTCTTTGAAAACTGAACAAACAAACGTCAACAATAATCGTTTTTATAACTTTCGTTATAGAAACAAAACAAGTAACAAAAGCTAGAGTTTAGCAATGAGCTAATCTTACTCTTTATCGGAGAGTTTGATCCTGGCTCAGGACGAACGCTGGCGGCGTGCCTAATACATGCAAGTCGAGCGGACTTAAAAAGCTTGCTTTTTAAGTTAGCGGCGGACGGGTGAGTAACACGTGGGCAACCTGCCTGTAAGACTGGGATAACTTCGGGAAACCGGAGCTAATACCGGATAATCCTTTCCTACTCATGTAGGAAAGCTGAAAGACGGTTTACGCTGTCACTTACAGATGGGCCCGCGGCGCATTAGCTAGTTGGTGAGGTAACGGCTCACCAAGGCGACGATGCGTAGCCGACCTGAGAGGGTGATCGGCCACACTGGGACTGAGACACGGCCCAGACTCCTACGGGAGGCAGCAGTAGGGAATCTTCCGCAATGGACGAAAGTCTGACGGAGCAACGCCGCGTGAGTGATGAAGGTTTTCGGATCGTAAAACTCTGTTGTTAGGGAAGAACAAGTACGAGAGTAACTGCTCGTACCTTGACGGTACCTAACCAGAAAGCCACGGCTAACTACGTGCCAGCAGCCGCGGTAATACGTAGGTGGCAAGCGTTGTCCGGAATTATTGGGCGTAAAGCGCGCGCAGGCGGTCCTTTAAGTCTGATGTGAAAGCCCACGGCTCAACCGTGGAGGGTCATTGGAAACTGGGGGACTTGAGTGCAGAAGAGAAGAGTGGAATTCCACGTGTAGCGGTGAAATGCGTAGAGATGTGGAGGAACACCAGTGGCGAAGGCGACTCTTTGGTCTGTAACTGACGCTGAGGCGCGAAAGCGTGGGGAGCAAACAGGATTAGATACCCTGGTAGTCCACGCCGTAAACGATGAGTGCTAAGTGTTAGAGGGTTTCCGCCCTTTAGTGCTGCAGCAAACGCATTAAGCACTCCGCCTGGGGAGTACGGCCGCAAGGCTGAAACTCAAAGGAATTGACGGGGGCCCGCACAAGCGGTGGAGCATGTGGTTTAATTCGAAGCAACGCGAAGAACCTTACCAGGTCTTGACATCTCCTGACAATCCTAGAGATAGGACGTTCCCCTTCGGGGGACAGGATGACAGGTGGTGCATGGTTGTCGTCAGCTCGTGTCGTGAGATGTTGGGTTAAGTCCCGCAACGAGCGCAACCCTTGATCTTAGTTGCCAGCATTTAGTTGGGCACTCTAAGGTGACTGCCGGTGACAAACCGGAGGAAGGTGGGGATGACGTCAAATCATCATGCCCCTTATGACCTGGGCTACACACGTGCTACAATGGATGGTACAAAGGGCAGCAAAACCGCGAGGTCGAGCCAATCCCATAAAACCATTCTCAGTTCGGATTGTAGGCTGCAACTCGCCTACATGAAGCTGGAATCGCTAGTAATCGCGGATCAGCATGCCGCGGTGAATACGTTCCCGGGCCTTGTACACACCGCCCGTCACACCACGAGAGTTTGTAACACCCGAAGTCGGTGGGGTAACCCTTCTGGGAGCCAGCCGCCTAAGGTGGGATAGATGATTGGGGTGAAGTCGTAACAAGGTAGCCGTATCGGAAGGTGCGGCTGGATCACCTCCTTTCTAAGGAAAAATGGATTTATTCCATTCATAGATTGTTGATAGTTTGTTGTTCAGTTTTGAGGGAGCAATTCCTCATGATATAAAATTGTTCTTTGAAAACTAAATCATATAGAAGAAAAACCAAGATAAAACCGAGTAATCGCCATCTTAGATTCTCTATGTAAATAGAAGAATTAGGGTAAAGAGTAACATCTTTAGCCAAATCAAGTTAAGTTAGAAAGGGCGCACGGTGGATGCCTTGGCACTAGGAGCCGATGAAGGACGGGACTAACACCGATATGCTTCGGGGAGCTGTAAGTAAGCTTTGATCCGGAGATTTCCGAATGGGGAAACCCACTATCCGTAATGGGATAGTATCGTTACTTGAATACATAGAGTAACTGAAGGCAGACCCGGGGAACTGAAACATCTAAGTACCCGGAGGAAGAGAAAGCAAACGCGATTCCCTTAGTAGCGGCGAGCGAAACGGGATTAGCCCAAACCAAGAGGCTTGCCTCTTGGGGTTGTAGGACACTCTACATGGAGTTACAAAGGAACGGGGTAGATGAATAGGTCTGGAAAGGCCAGTCACAGAAGGTAAAAACCCTGTAGTCGAAACTTCGTTCCCTCCTGAGTGGATCCTGAGTACGGCGGGACACGAGAAATCCCGTCGGAAGCAGGGAGGACCATCTCCCAAGGCTAAATACTCCCTAGTGACCGATAGTGAACCAGTACCGTGAGGGAAAGGTGAAAAGCACCCCGGAAGGGGAGTGAAATAGATCCTGAAACCGTGTGCCTACAAGTAGTTAGAGCCCATTAATGGGTGATAGCGTGCCTTTTGTAGAATGAACCGGCGAGTTACGATTACATGCAAGGTTAAGTTGAAGAGACGGAGCCGCAGCGAAAGCGAGTCTGAATAGGGCGATAGAGTATGTGGTCGTAGACCCGAAACCAGGTGATCTACCCATGTCCAGGGTGAAGTCCAGGTAACACTGGATGGAGGCCCGAACCCACGCACGTTGAAAAGTGCGGGGATGAGGTGTGGGTAGCGGAGAAATTCCAATCGAACTTGGAGATAGCTGGTTCTCTCCGAAATAGCTTTAGGGCTAGCCTCAAGGTAAGAGTATTGGAGGTAGAGCACTGTTTGGACTAGGGGCCCCCATCGGGTTACCGAATTCAGACAAACTCCGAATGCCAAATACTTATCCTTGGGAGTCAGACTGCGAGTGATAAGATCCGTAGTCAAGAGGGAAACAGCCCAGACCACCAGCTAAGGTCCCAAAGTATACGTTAAGTGGAAAAGGATGTGGAGTTGCTTAGACAACCAGGATGTTGGCTTAGAAGCAGCCACCATTTAAAGAGTGCGTAATAGCTCACTGGTCGAGTGACTCTGCGCCGAAAATGTACCGGGGCTAAACGTATCACCGAAGCTGTGGATTGACATCTATGATGTCAGTGGTAGGAGAGCGTTCTAAGGGCGTTGAAGCTAGACCGTAAGGACTGGTGGAGCGCTTAGAAGTGAGAATGCCGGTATGAGTAGCGAAAGATGAGTGAGAATCTCATCCACCGAATGCCTAAGGTTTCCTGAGGAAGGCTCGTCCACTCAGGGTTAGTCGGGACCTAAGCCGAGGCTGAAGAGCGTAGGCGATGGACAACAGGTTGATATTCCTGTACCACCTTATGAATCGTTTGAGCGATGGGGGGACGCAGGAGGATAGGGTAAGCGTGCTGTTGGATTAGCACGTCCAAGCAGTTAGGCTGGTAATGAGGCAAATCCCATTACCGTGAAGGCGGAGCTGTGACGGCGAGGGAAATATAGTACCGAAGTTCCTGATTCCACACTGCCAAGAAAAGCCTCTAGCGAGATTCAAGGTGCCCGTACCGCAAACCGACACAGGTAGGCGAGGAGAGAATCCTAAGGTGAGCGAGAGAACTCTCGTTAAGGAACTCGGCAAAATGACCCCGTAACTTCGGGAGAAGGGGTGCTCTTTTGGGTGCAAGCCCGAGAGAGCCGCAGTGAATAGGCCCAGGCGACTGTTTAGCAAAAACACAGGTCTCTGCGAAGCCGTAAGGCGAAGTATAGGGGCTGACACCTGCCCGGTGCTGGAAGGTTAAGAGGAGGGGTTAGCGTTCGCGCGAAGCTCTGAATTGAAGCCCCAGTAAACGGCGGCCGTAACTATAACGGTCCTAAGGTAGCGAAATTCCTTGTCGGGTAAGTTCCGACCCGCACGAAAGGTGTAACGATCTGGGCACTGTCTCAACGAGAGACTCGGTGAAATTATAGTACCTGTGAAGATGCAGGTTACCCGCGACAGGACGGAAAGACCCCGTGGAGCTTTACTGTAGCCTGATATTGAATTTTGGTACAGCTTGTACAGGATAGGTAGGAGCCTTGGAAGCCGGAGCGCCAGCTTCGGTGGAGGCATTGGTGGGATACTACCCTGGCTGTATTGACATTCTAACCCGCACCCCTTATCGGGGTGGGAGACAGTGTCAGGTGGGCAGTTTGACTGGGGCGGTCGCCTCCTAAAAAGTAACGGAGGCGCCCAAAGGTTCCCTCAGAATGGTTGGAAATCATTCGTAGAGTGTAAAGGCACAAGGGAGCTTGACTGCGAGACCTACAAGTCGAGCAGGGACGAAAGTCGGGCTTAGTGATCCGGTGGTTCCGCATGGAAGGGCCATCGCTCAACGGATAAAAGCTACCCCGGGGATAACAGGCTTATCTCCCCCAAGAGTCCACATCGACGGGGAGGTTTGGCACCTCGATGTCGGCTCATCGCATCCTGGGGCTGTAGTCGGTCCCAAGGGTTGGGCTGTTCGCCCATTAAAGCGGTACGCGAGCTGGGTTCAGAACGTCGTGAGACAGTTCGGTCCCTATCCGTCGTGGGCGTAGGAAATTTGAGAGGAGCTGTCCTTAGTACGAGAGGACCGGGATGGACGCACCGCTGGTGTACCAGTTGTCTTGCCAAAGGCATAGCTGGGTAGCTATGTGCGGAAGGGATAAGTGCTGAAAGCATCTAAGCATGAAGCCCCCCTCGAGATGAGATTTCCCATAGCGTAAGCTAGTAAGATCCCTGAAAGATGATCAGGTTGATAGGTTTGAGGTGGAAGCGTGGTGACACGTGGAGCTGACAAATACTAATAGATCGAGGACTTAACTAAAAAGATTACTTGGTTCTTGTGTTTTTCTTCCTATAGGATTTAGTTTTGAGAGAACAACTCATAAAAACATAATAGTCTGGTGGCGATAGCGAGA
>NZ_JBFACN010000059.1:0-12057 GCF_040640875.1 Streptomyces sp. NPDC021562 | reverse complement strand
GCTTCTTTTGTGCTCCTGTCTGCGGCCGCCGCGGCCTGGTGGGGGGTGGGGGCGGCCCGGCGCCCCCCCCCCCCCCCCCACGCCCGCGGTGCTCCGCGACGGCACGTCAGCCGGGCCAGCTCCCGGTCAGGCCGCGCACGCCGGTGGCTCCCGCGCGGTCCACGGCCGCCTTCACCACCGAGAAGATCGCGCCCTGGAGCGCTGCGGCGAGCAGCACCTCGCGCCACGACCGGTCCTCGTCCGTGGCGTCCGGAGCGTCCTCGTCGTGACCGAGCACCTTCCACGTCTGTTTGAACAGCGCCCCGGCGGCCAGGCCGCCGAGGAGGCCGAGAGCCAGCCCCACCGGCTTGTAAGCGACCTTCGACACCTTCACCCCGCTCACCCCTTCATCCGGCGGCAGGCCATCCACACCACGACGGCGGCACCCGCCACCGTCAGCAGCACCTTGCGGTTGTCCTGGGCGAGCCGCGCCCCCTGTACGGTCCTGTCCCGGACGGGCTCGGGCAGCCGCTCCTGGGTCTGGTGGGCCACGTCGACGGCCTTCGCCCTCAGCTCCCCGGCCTTCGCGGCCGCCTGCTCCTTCAGCTGACCGCCCTTCACAGCAGCCTGCTCCTTGACCTCGGCGCCCTTCTGCCGCGCCCGGGCCTTGACATCGGTCTTCGCCGCCAGGGCCTGGACCGTCTCCCCGAGTTCGGCGCGGGTCTGCTCGACCTGTTCCCGCAGTTCCTGGGGGTCGGCGGCGGTGGGTTCGTCGTGCGGAGGCTGGGTCATCGGTGCGCACTCTCCTTGATCACGGCCACGTCGGCCTTCACGTTCTCGACGGTCTGTTCGGGCCTGGGCGGTGCGGCCCGCCCGACCTGCTTCCTTCCGCTTATGGCCAGCACGGCGGCGATCACACCGAGGACCGCCGTGACGAGCAGCCCCGCCGCCCACACCGGCAGCGCCACCGACAGCGCGGCGATCACCGTGGCCACCAGTGCCTGGAGCGTCAGGAAGCCCACGACACCGGCGCCGCCGAACAGGCCGCCCCCCTTGCCGTAGCGCTTGCCCTTCTCCTTCATCTCGGCCTGTGCCAGCCTCAGTTCACCGCGCACCAGCTCCGTCAGCTGCTGCGAGGCCCGCTGCACCAGTTCGCTCACCGGCTCGTTCACCGGCTCCTGGCCGAAGCGGTCCGTGCTCCGGCCCGTTGCCGCATGGTGCGGCTGCGTGCCCGACACGGCGCTCACCTCCCGTCCCTGTCCGTTGCTGCCCGCCCGGCAGGCACGCCCGGCGGTCCGACGAACGCGCGAGTACCCCGAACGAGCGGGTTCAGGACAGGATCAGGCCTCGTCCAGCCTGCGGACGTCCTCCTCGTCCCACGTCCGGGTCGAGCGCGGCTCGGTGTACGGCTCAGCCTCCGGCGGCAGGCCGCCCGCGACGGCCCGCTGACGCGCGGTCTCGGCATCGAACTCCAGCCCCAGCAGCACGGCCAGGTTGGTGAGCCACAGCCACACGAGGAACACGACGACGCCCGCCATGGTGCCGTAGGTCTTGTTGTAGGAGGCGAAACCGGCGACGTAGAACGCGAAACCCCCGGAGGCGATCAGCCAGAGCAGCAGAGCGACGAAACTGCCCGGCGTGATCCACCGGAAGCCCTTGACCTTCGCGTTGGGGCTGGCCCAGTACAGCACCGCGATCATCACGGTCACCAGGAGGACGAGGACCGGCCACTTGGCGATCGACCACACCGCCAGCGCGCCGTCCCCGATGCCGAGGGCGGTGCCGGCCTGACGGGCGATCCCGCCGGTGAAGACCACGATCAGACCGCTGGCCACCGCCATCACCATGAGGACGAAGGTGAGCAGCACGCGCAGGGGGAGGATCTTCCACAGCGGACGGCCCTCCGGCATGTCGTAGACCGTGTTCGCGGCGCGGATGAACGCCGCGACATAGCCGGAGGCCGACCAGAGCGCCAGGACCAGGCCGACGACCGCCATGACCGACCCGGCACCGGCCTTGCCCTGCAACTGCTCCACGGCACGGGTGATGATGTCCCGGGCCGGGCCCGGCGCCAGCTGCCGCACGTTGTCGAGCACCGCGTTGGTGGTCGACCGGCCGGCGATGCCCAGCAGGGAGACCAGCACCAGCAGGGCGGGGAACAGCGACAGCACCCCGTAGTACGTCAGGGCCGCCGCGCGATCGGTCAGCTCGTCGTCCTTGAACTCGCGCAGGGCCCCTTTGAGCACGGCGCCCCAGGCACGCTTCGGGAGTTTCGCCGGCGTCTCCGGCGCGCGCCGCTCGACATCGGGTCCGGGCCCCGCCTCCTCGGGCGTCGGTATCCCGCGTCCCCGGTCCTCGCCGCTGTCCGGGTGTGCCTTGCGCCATGGAACATGAAGCCTCTGCATAGGCCCCGGGTAACCCCTCCGTGCCCCGGCTACGCGGCCGAGCGGTACCGGATTCGGCGCGCGGAGGCATGGAACGCGCTCGCGGAAGCACCCAGGAAGGCATGGAGTGTGAGATCTACCAGAAACGCACGGGCGCCTGCGAGCGGATCGACTGCGACGCGGCGGACGCGGGATGCGCGGCGACGACGGACCGCCTGGCCGCGCTGGCGCCGGACGAGTTCGCCTGGATCCGGGTGACCGACCCCTCCCAGGAGGAACTCGAACGGCTCGGCAAGCACCTGAACCTGCATCCACTCGCCGTCGAGGACGCGATCCAGGCCCACCAGCGCCCGAAGCAGGAGCGCTACGGCGACATCCTCGCGGTCGCCGTGAAGACGCTGTGGTTCGTCGAGCGGACCGCCGACGTGGAGACCGGCGAAGTGATGATCTTCCTCGGCCCGTCCTTCGCACTGACCGTCCGCCACGGTGCGAGCGACCCCGCCGCCGACGCGGCCCGCCGGCTCGCCGAGCAGCCGGACATGGCAGGGCTCGGGCCGGCCGGCGTCCTGCACGCGGTGGTGGACGTCGTCGTCGACGCCTACGCGGAGGCGGCCGCCCAGGTGCGGTCGGACCTGACCGAGCTGGAACGGTGCGTGTTCTCACCGGTCCGCCAGGACCTCACCGAGCGGATCTACTCGCTGAAACGCGAGGTCGTGGAGTTCCGAGACGCGGTCCAGCCCCTGGTCCCGGTCGTGCAGTCGCTGACCGTGGCCGGGGACGAACGGCCGCGGGAGCTCGTGCCGTACTTCCGCGACGTCGCCGACCACCTCACCCGCACCGGCACCGAAGTGAGCGCGCTCGACGACCTGCTGACCTCGGTCCTCGACGCACACCTCGCGACGGTGGGCACCTGGCAGAACGACGACATGCGGCGGATCAGCGCCTGGGCGGCCATCTTCGCCGTCCCCACCCTGATCGCCGGGATCTACGGCATGAACTTCGCCCACATGCCCGAGCTGGACTGGCGCTACGGCTACCCGTGCGCGCTGGCCGTGATGGCCCTCGGCGCGGGCTGGCTGTACCGGTCCTTCCGCCGCAACGGCTGGCTGTGAAGGCGGGGTGTCGTCCGTCCCTATGGCGAAACCCGGAACTGCGACAGCGCCGAGGCCAGACCAGACAGGGGAGCCACGTGTCCCGGACACCCGACGCCGAGTACCGGCGCATCCACGAGGAAGTCACCGACCGCGCCGAGGACTTGTGGCGGATCGCGACCACGCTGCACGCCGACCCGGAACTCGCCTTCGCCGAACATCGCGCCGCCGCACTGCTGAGCGGTGAACTGCACCGCGCGGGGTTCCGGGTACAGCAGGGCACAGCGGGCCTGCCCACGGCGTTCGTGGCCCGGGCGGGGGAGCGCCGCCCGGCGGTGGCCCTGCTGCTGGAGTACGACGCCCTGCCCGGCTTGGGCCACGCCTGCGGCCACAACCTGATCGCCGCCGCCGGCCTGGGCGCCGCGCTCGCCGCCCGCGCCGCGCTGCCGGACGAAGAGGGCTCGGTGCTGGCGGTGGGCACCCCGGCCGAGGAAGGCGGCGGCGGGAAGGCCCTGGAGGCCGAGGCCGGCGTGTTCGACGACGTCGATGCCGCCCTGATGTTCCACCCGGGGGTGTACGACTGGGTCCGCGCCCCCCTCACGGCCCAGGAGCAGTACCGCGTCGGCTTCCACGGGCGGGCCGCCCACCCCACGGGCAACCCCACGGAGGGCGTCGACGCCCTGGCGGCGCTCGTCGAGTTCTTCAACGTGCTGTCCGCTCTCGGCCGCCGGCTGCCGCAGGCCTCCCACATCCAGGGCATCGTCACGCAGGGCGGCACGGCCACCAACCTCGTCCCCGCCTATGCGGAGGGCCTGTTCGGTCTCCGCGCGGCGACCACCACGGAGCTGGACGCCCTTGCCGGGCAACTGGGCACCTGCGCCACGGGCGTGGCCCGGGCCACCGGCACGACCGTCACCGTCGAACGGGCCACGGTCCGCTACGAGCACTTCCGCGACAGCCGGCCGCTCTCCGACCGCTTCGCGGCCCACCTGGAGCGGTCGGGGATCCGTCTGACCCCGCCCGAGACCGGCGTGTACCTGGGTTCGTCCGACATCGGCAACGTCAGCGGGCGGGTTCCGGCCATCCACCCCTTCGTGGCGATCATGGACGGGGGCGGCTCCGACCACACGCCCGAGTTCGCCGCCGCGGCGGCCTCCGCGCGGGCCCGGGAGGTCCTCCTCGCCGTCGCGGAGGCGCTGGCCCGCACGGCCGTGGACGTGATCGGCGACACGACGCTGCGGGAGTCGGCGTGGACGGAGCACGGGCGGGCCGGCGCCGGCTCCCGCTGAGGTCCGCGAGGTCCTGCCGGCCGGTTGTCGGCCGGGCCGCAGGGTACCCGGCGGGCCCGCGGTGCGGACGAATCCGTAGGAGGAGACAACATGGACCACTCGCGCGTCCCCGTCCTCGAGGCGCTGGCGGAGTTCCGGCGCAGGGGCGACGTCGTCTTCGGCCCACCCGGCCACAAACAGGGCCGTGGCGTGGACCCACGGGTGGCCGAGATCCTCGGCCTCGACGTGTTCCGGTCCGACGTCCTGTCCCTCAACGGGCTGGACGACCGCCGGCAGTCCCAGGACGTGCTCGGCCAGGCCCAGGACCTGATGGCGGACGCGGTCGGTGCGGAGCAGGCGTTCTTCTCCACCTGCGGCAGCTCGCTGTCGGTGAAGACCGCCATGCTCGCGGTCGCCGGTCCCGGCGAGAAGCTGCTGCTCTCCCGCAACGCCCACAAGTCCGTGATCGCCGGAGTCATCGTCAACGGCGTCGAACCGATCTGGGTCCACCCCAAGTTCGACGCCGAACGCCATCTCGCGCACCCGCCGGAGCCGGACGACGTACGCGACCGGCTGCGCGAACACCCGGACGCCAAGGGGATGCTCCTGATCACCCCGACGGAATGGGGGACGTGCGCCGACATCCGGGGCGTGGCCCGCGTCTGCCACGAGTTCGGTGTCCCGCTGATCGTCGACGAGGCGTGGGGCGCCCATCTGCCGTTCCATCCCGACCTGCCGCCCTGGGGCATGGACGCCGAGGCCGACCTGGTCGTCACCAGCGTCCACAAGATGGGCGGTGCCGTCGAGCAGAGCTCCGTCTTCCACCTCCAGTACGACCGGGTGGCGCCCGAGGTCCTCAAGCAGCGCGAGGACCTGCTCGGCACCACCAGTGCGTCCTCGCTGGTGTACGCCTCCCTCGACGGCTGGCGGCGCCAGATGGCGGAGCAGGGGCACGACCTGCTGGAGGCCGCGCTGCACCGCGCCGGGCGGATCCGGAAGGCGATCGCCGACCTGCCCGGCCTGCGCCCGATGGGACAGGAGATCGTGGCGGAGGGCCACGCGGCGTCCTTCGACCCGCTGAAGCTCGTCGTCGACGTACGGGAACTGGGTGTCAGCGGTATGCAGGCCGCCGAGTGGCTGCGGGCCCACCGGCACGTCGACGTCGGAGGCTCCGACACCTGCCGTATCAGCGCCTCCATCACCCACGCCGACGACGACGAGACGGAGAAGGTCCTGCTGGACGCCCTGCACGCGCTCGTGGACGCGGCCGACACCCTCGAACGCCGTCCGCCGGCGCACCTGCCCGCTCCGGGAGCCCTCGAACTGGAGCAGGCCATGCTGCCGCGCGACGCGTTCTTCGCGCCGGTCGACCATGTTCCCGCGGAACAGGTAGCGGGCCGTATCGCCGCCGAGACGATCAGCCCCTACCCGCCGGGCGTCCCGGCGGTCGCACCCGGCGAGGTGATCACCGAGGAGGTCGTCGACTACCTGCGCACCGGAGTGGAACACGGCGTCCTCATCCCCGACGCCTCCGACCCCTCGCTCCGCATGCTCCGAGTCGTGGCACACCCCTGACTCCCGGCCCCGTCCTCGGCACCCCGCGTCGGGCCCCGGCCTCGGCCTCCGGGACGGTGCCCGACCCCGACTCTCCGAGCCGGCCCGAGGCCCCAGCTCCCCGGGCCGCCTCTGTCCTCACCCGCCCCGGCCGGCTTCGGCGCGCGGGGCCGATCTCTGCCTGGGCTCAGCTCCCGGGCCGGCGTCGGCCTCGCCCCTTCGGGCCGGCCCCCGGCTCGGTTCGGCGGGGCGATCCTCTTCGCGGTTCAGCCGTCCGGGGCGGCCCCGGGCTCAACCCACCGGGGCCGCCCCGGGGTCAGTCCTCGGAGGCCGTTGGTGGGAGGGGCTCCTCGGGGATGACGTGGACCGCTGCCTCCTCGGCGCCCGCCGCGCCGCCGTCCACTCCCTTGTCCTCGGCGACCGCCTCCGCGGTCCTGTCCGGGTGCGCGCCCTCGTCCGGCGCCACCAGCCGCCCGGCGCGGCGGTCGCCCACCTCGGGGTCGCGGGGCTCGCCGTCACCCCCGGGCAGGTCCCCGACACCGTCGCCCTCGGGTGCCGTCACGTCCGGGACCTCCTGGCGCAGCCGCTCGTCGAGCGACTCGCCCTCGTGCTGCTCGGCCGCCGTCGTCCCCTTCCGGGTCACGCCCAGGGGCTTCTCGGGCGGCGAGTAACCCTCGTCGAGGATGTCGTCGTAGGTACGTTCGTCGACCGCGTCCTCGAGGTCCAGCGGGGCCGCGTCCTCCTGCTCCTCGTTGCCCCCGACGGGCTGGTAGACGTCGTCCCCCATGTTCTCGTCGCTCATTTCCGGACCTCCTTCGCTCGCCGGTGATTCCTGACTCCGATGTACCGAGGAGGGACCGCTCCATGCCTCGCTTCGACCACGTTTGTTCCGCGGCGCTCACGGTCACTTGGTCTCCGCAAGCCGCTCCGGTCCTCGCGGGCGGCGGGCACGGCCGAGAGGCCGAGAGACGGAAGGCGCACCGACGTGATCACCCTGGGTGTCGAAGAGGAGTACCTGCTGATCGACGCGGTCACCGGCCGGCCCGCGCCGCAGGGGGACAAGGTGCGTTCGGCGGCGGGACTGAAGCCCTTCGTGGCCGCTCAGGAACTCCATCCGGAGCTGTCGCAGGCCCAGGTGGAAGCGGTCACCCCCGTCTGCGGCACGCTCGACGAGGTCGGCGGCCACCTGCTGCGGCTGCGGCACGCCGTCACCGCGGCGGCGGAGGCACTCGGCTGCCGCGTGCTGGCCAGCGGCACACCCCCGTCGCACACCCGCTCCGTCCCGGTCACTGACTCCCCCCGCTACCGGGCCATGCAGCGGCAGGCTCCGCAACTGGTCGCGGAACAACTCGTCAACGGCATGCACATCCACGCCGCCGTGCCGGACCGCCCCACCGGCGTGCAGGTCCTCGACCGGATCCGGCCCTGGCTGCCGGTACTGACCGCGATGTCCGCCAACTCGCCGCTGTGGGAGGGCGAGGACACCGGCTTCGCCACCTGGCGCACCCTGATCTACGACCGGTGGCCGGTCAGCGGCGTCCCCCCGTACTTCGCCGACGACACCGACTACGACCGGCGGGTGCAACGCCTGCTGGACGCCGGTGTCATCGCCGACACCGGCCAGCTCTACTGGCAGGCCAGACTGTCCGAGCACTATCCCACCCTCGAGATCCGCTGCTTCGACGTCCAGCTGGGCACCGACGAGGCCGTGCTGTTCGCCGGGGTGGTACGGGCTCTCGTGCAGCGCGCGATCTGGGACGGCGCCGAGGACCTGCCCCGGCCGCAGCCGGACCCGGAACTGCTGGAGGCGGCGATGTGGCAGGCCGCCCGGCACGGACTCTCCGGGGACCTGATCGACCCGGAGGGTGTCCGGCGCCGGGCCGGGGACGTGGTCTGCCGTCTGATGCGCCACGTCGGTCCGGCCCTGGAGTACGCGGGAGACGCGCGGGAGGTCAGGGCCCTGGTGCACCGGCTGCTTCAGCTGGGCACCGGCGCGGACCGGCAACGGCAGGCTCTGGCCCGCGGCGGCATCGCCGAGGTCACCGACATGATCACCGGATGAGCACCGGCATGAGCAGCTCGTCCTGAGTCCCACCCCTCCCGCTCTGCGCCGGGCGTGGGGCGCCCCGCTCAGAGCGGGAGGGCGGAGGCGTCGTTCAGGCGGACCGCGCACTCCAGCAGGAGGGCGTGCACGAACGCCTGGGGAAGGTTGCCGCGCAGCTGACGCTGACGGACGTCGTACTCCTCCGCGAACAGCCCGGCCGGACCGCAGGCCGTCCGGGTCCTCTCGAACCAGCGCAGGGCACGGGCACGGTCACCGAGGTGGTCGGTGGCCAGGGCCATGGTGAACCCGCAGAACAGGAAGGCCCCTTCCGCCTCGCCCAACGGGATGTCCTCATGGACGAAGCGGTAGAGGTAACCGTCCTCGTGCAGCCGCTCCTCGACGAACCGCCGGGTGATCGCGTTGCTGGGGTCGTCGGCGGGCGGACAGCCCCGGGCCAGCGGCATGAGAAGGGCGGCTTCCGGGCCGTCGTCGTCCTCGGCCCTGCGCCACCTGCCGTCGGGCCGCAGGCAACGGCGCCGGGTCTCGGCGAGGACCACCTCGGCGGTCCCGGCACAGCGCCGCGCCGTCGGACCGTCCGGCAGCGCCTGGGCCACGCGGCGCAGCCCGCACACGACACTGAGCCGGGACTGGGTCCACCAGTGGTTGTCCAGCTCCCACAGCCCGGCGTCCGGCAGCGTCCAGTTGCGTTCCACGGCGTCCACCGCCACGGTCACGGCCCGTTCGGCCTCCGGCGTGAGCCGGTCGTGGTGGGCGGCCGCCGCGAACAGCTGGAGGGCCTCCCCGAACGCGTCGAGCTGGAACTGCTCGGCCGCCTTGTTGCCGATCCGGTCGGTACCGCCCGGGTAGCCGGGCAGCGCGAGCCGGCGTTCCCGCGGCACCGGTCCGCCGTCGACGGTGTACGCCGGGTGCAGGTCCCGGCCGTCGGCGAGGACGCGTTCCGCGGTGAAGCGCACCGCGGTGTCGAGCAGCTCGTGCGGGCCGTGCGCGGCGACGGCCAGACCCGCGTAGCACTGGTCGCGCACCCAGGCGAACCGGTAGTCGTAGTTGCGTCCGGTGTCGGCGCGTTCGGGCAGCGACGTGGTGGCCGCGGCGACCATGCCGCCGGCGGAACTGGTCAGCCCGCGCAGGACCGCGTAGGCGTGCCGGGCGTCGCGGGGAGCGGCCAGCGCGGAGCAGTCCGGTACCGACCGCCGCCACGCCTTTTCGGTGTCCGCCCAGAGGGACCGGGGGTCGGGCGGGGGGCCCAGCTCCGCGGTGGACAGTTCGAGGACGAGGTCGTGCTGTTCCCCCTCGCGCAACCGGAAACCGTCCCGCAGCGTGGGCCCGGGAATCCACCGGGCCCGCGCCGCGCCCGTGAGCCGCATCCGCAGCCCGCCCGCCCCGGCGGTCCACAGCCCCTCCTCCAGCCGGGGGGCCGACAGGCGGTCCGCGCCGAATCCGGGCCGCGGCGCGAGGGTGACCCGCAGCCGGGCCTCACCCTTCTCCACTCGCATGCGCCGCAGCAGCACCAGACGGTCGGCGGACGCCGGCATCGCCAGAGCGTCCCGGCACTCGATCACCGCGTCGGTGGTCACCCAGCGGTTCACCCAGATCAGGGTGGAGTCCTCGTAATAGCCGCCCCACACGTGCCGGGCGTCCTCCGGCTCGACGCCGAAGAAGCCACCGCCGCCCACGAGGGCGGAGAACACCGCGTCACTGTGCCACCGGGGTGCGCACAGCCACACGATCCGGCCCTGCGGATCCACCACGGCCGCGCGTTCCCCGTCGGCGAGGATCGCGTACTCCCGTAGCACCCAGGGCGGGCAGACGTCGTTCCCGGCAGTTTCCCGATGTTCCGCAGTGTCGTTCATGGGCCCACGGGTTTCCCGGCAGCCGCACCGGAACACCGCCCGTCCGGCGATCCGGGGTGAGGAGTGTGGCGGAGGACGGCCGAGGTACCTGGGGAGGCAAGCAGGGAGGCTCTCATGGCACGTGACCGGATGGGGCTGGCCGAGGTGCTGGCAGCGGCGGAGAACGCGGCGCCGGTGGAGTCGCTGGACGTGGTGGCCCGCAATCTGCGGGACCGCTTCGGCGCCCGCCAGGTGTCGTTTCTGTTCGTGGACATCGTCGGCCGCCAGATGGTGCGCGTCGCCGACCGGACGGCCGGCCCGCACGAGGGGCGCGCCGACCGGATCCCGCTGGCCGGCAGCGTCCACGACCGGGTTCTGCGGACCCAGCAGCCGGTGGCCTGGGACGACGGCGACAACGGGCAGCGGATACTCGCCCCGGTGACCAACCGCGGCGACACCATCGGCATCCTGGAGCTCAGCCTGCCCCGTGCGACCGAGGCGACGGAGGACGAGCTGGACCAGGTCGCGCAGGCCGCCCACGCGCTGGCCTACATCATCGTCACCGACCGGCGCTTCACCGACATGTACCACTGGGGCCGGCGCACCACCCCGCTCAGCCTGGCCTCCGAGATCCAGCTCCAGTTGCTGCCCTCGGCCGCCGCCTGCGAAGCCGCGGAGTTCGCCCTCGCCGCGGCCCTGGTCCCGGCGGACCACATCGCCGGGGACACCTACGACTACGCCCTCGAGTACGACACCCTGCACCTGTCCGTCACCGACGCCATGGGCCACGACGTCGACGCCTCCCTCATCGCGACCCTCCTGGTCAACGCCTCCCGCGGGGCCCGCCGGGCCGGCACGGGGCTGGCCGAGCAGGCCCGCCAGGCGCACCAGGCGCTCCTCGACCACGGGCGCAGCGCCTTCGCCACCGGCCAGCTGCTGCGGATCGACCTCGACGGCGGCGGCGCCCACCTGGTCAACGCCGGCCATCCGCGGCCCCTGTGCCTGCGCGAGGGCGCGGTCAGCGAGGTGCCCCTCGACGTCGATCTGCCGTTCGGAGTGACCGGGCAGGGCGCCTACCAGGTCCAGAGCATCGACCTGCGGCCCCGGGACCGCCTGCTGCTGTACACCGACGGCATGCAGGAGCGCCATGCCGAGAGGATCGACCTGCCGGGTCTGCTGCACGACACGGCCGGCGACCACCCGCGCGAGGTCGTACGGACCCTCACCGCCGCCGTCACCGCCGCCTGCGCCGGCCGCCTCGCGGACGACGCCACCGTCCTGTGCCTGGACTGGCACGGCCCGGACGGTGGCGGCCGCCGGTCGGAAGCCGGCTCCGACGCCGATGTCTGAGCGCGGCCGGTCCCGGCCCGTGGCGTCGGGCCGGGACCGGGAC
Organism: Streptomyces sp. NPDC021562; assembly: GCF_040640875.1. Taxonomy (NCBI): domain Bacteria; kingdom Bacillati; phylum Actinomycetota; class Actinomycetes; order Kitasatosporales; family Streptomycetaceae; genus Streptomyces; species Streptomyces sp. NPDC021562. The sequence goes on along the minus strand of NZ_JBFACN010000059.1, from coordinate 494 downwards.
GGATGTCGCCGGGCGTCGTCCGTCAGCCCTGGGACAGCACGCTGCGGGCGGGCGTCCGGGACACCTGGCGGCTGACAATGGTCCGTGCCGGGCCCGCGGCGGGCGCGGCGTCCGCCGTGTCGGCACTGTCCATGGTGCGGTCGAGGTAGTCGTGCGCCACGCGCAGGGCGTCCGTGACCTCCCGGGTCCCGGTGGACACGCAGAGGGTGTAGGCCAGGTCCTGCAGGCGGGTGCCCACCGAGGCGTCGTCGACGAGTGTCTCGGTCACGAGGAGTGCTTCGTACTCCTTGACGAGTCTGCGCAGGGTCGCGGGGTGGGGCATCAGCATGGGACGGTCTCCTCGGATCGGGACGGGTACGGCGGTACGGCTTGCGGACTGCGGTGGACGGGTCACCCGCGCATCGCTTCGGCGCGGACGCGGGCGCAGCTGCGGCTGATGAGGCGGGAGACGTGCATCTGGGAGATGCCGAGCTGGTCGGCGATGCGGCTTTGGG
>NZ_JBFACN010000058.1:0-12473 GCF_040640875.1 Streptomyces sp. NPDC021562 | reverse complement strand
TCGTCCAACCCGGCGGTGATCGCGTTCCTGCGGGAGTACGAGGACGACCTGGTCCTGTGCGTGCACAACTTCTCCAGGTTCGCCCAGCCCACCGAACTCGATCTGCGGGCCTACGACGGCCGGCACCCGGTCGAGCTGATCGGCGGGGTGCGCTTCCCCGCCATCGGTGAACTGCCGTATCTGCTCACCCTCGCGGGACACGGCTTCTACTGGTTCCGGCTCTCCCGAGTCGCCTCCCGCACCGGCCGTCGGCGCTGAGCGTGCGGAGCCGAGGAAAGGACGCGTCACCATGACGAAGACCGTCGACCTGCCCCGCAGCACGGCCGCGGGCCTCGACCTCGACGGGCCGCTGGCCTCGCTGGGTGCACTGCTGCGGGACTGGCTGCCCCGGCAGCGCTGGTTCGCGGGCAAGGACCGGCCCGTCACGGAGCTTTCCGTGCTGTCCGTGACCGAACTCCTCCCCGGCTGCCTGCATCTGCTCGTCCACGCCGACCACTCCGCGGGCGGGGACGCCTCCCCGTCGGGCGACTGCTACCAGCTGCTGCTCGGCGTGCGCCCGCACCGGACGCCCCGGCTGGAGCGGGCGTACATCGGCCGGGCCGAACAGGGCCCGCTGGCCGGGTTCGCGATCTACGACGCCCTGCACGACCCGCACGCCGCCGAGCTGCTGCTGGAACGGCTGCGCGTCCCCGGCACCGCCGGTCCGCTGCGTTTCGAGACCGCCCGCGACGCCCGGATACCCGGTGGCCTCGCCCCGCGGCTGCTGACCGCCGAGCAGTCCAACTCCTCGCTGGTCTACGGCGACGCCTACATCCTGAAGGTGTTCCGGCGGATCCAGCCAGGCATCAACCCGGATCTCGAGGTGCCCGGCGCGCTGGCGGCCCAGGGCTGTACCCGGGTGCCGGCCCCGGTGGCCTGGTTCCGCACCACCGAGCCGAGTCCCGCGACCCTCGGGGTGCTCCAGCCGTTCCTGCCCGACGCGGCCGACGGCTGGACCCTGGCCCTGCGCGCGCTCGCGACGGGGGACGAGTTCACCACCGAGGCGCACGAGCTGGGGCGGGCCACCGCCGAGGTGCACCTCGCGCTGGCCGGCGCCTTCCCGTCCGCGGGCCGCGACGAACACAGCCGCACGGCCGAGGCCATGTCCGCGCGGCTGGAGGCGGCGGCGCACGCGGTGCCCGCGCTGCGGCCGTTCGTGCCCGGACTGCGGGGCGCCTTCGAGGCGCTCGCCGCCTGTGACGGCGGCCCGAGCGCCCAGCGGATCCACGGCGACCTCCATCTCGGGCAGGTGCTGCGGGCGGACCGCGAGTGGTTCGTCATCGACTTCGAGGGCGAACCGTCCCGGCCGCTCGCCGAGCGCCGCGGCCTGCAGTCCCCGGTCCGCGACGTGGCCGGCATGCTGCGGTCCTTCGACTACGCGGCCCGCCAGCGCCGTCCCTGGCGCCCGGAGTGGGCCGGCCGCTGCCGGGAGGCCTACTGCGCGGGCTACGCTGCCCGGGCGGGCTGGGACCCGCGCAAGAAGCACGCGTTGCTGCGCGCCCACGAGACGGACCGCGCGGTGTACGAAGTGGTGTACGAGGCCCGGCACCGGCCGGCCTGGCTTCCGGTTCCGATGGCCGCGATCGAGCGGCTCGCCCGCTGGGGAGGCTGACCTCATGGCATTGCGCGACTCCACGCTCCCCGAGCCCTCGGGGCCCTCCCGTCCCACGGCTCCGCCGCTGGACGCGGCCGACCGCGGGCGGCTGCTGGCGGGCGCCCACCACGACCCCCACGCGCTGCTCGGCGCCCACCCGGTGGACGGCGGCACCCTCTTCCGTGCGCTGCGCCCGCACGCCCGCGCCGTGAGCGTGCTGGCCCACGGGGTGCGCAGCCCCCTGGAGTCGGAGGGCGACGGGCTCTTCGCCGCCGTGCTGCCGTACGCCGAGGTGCCGTCGTACACGCTGCTCGTCGCGTACGAGGACGGCGAGCACGAGGTGCACGACCCGTACCGGTTCCTGCCCGCCCTCGGTGAGCTGGATCTGCACCTGATCCGGGAGGGGCGCCACGAGCAGCTGTGGAAGGCGCTCGGCGCCGAGCCGATGACTCATGACGGGGTGGCCGGGACCCGGTTCACGGTGTGGGCGCCGAACGCCCAGGGCGTGCGGGTCGCGGGGGACTTCACCTGCTGGGACGGCACGCAGTACCCGATGCGCTCGCTGGGCGCGGCCGGGGTGTGGGAGCTGTTCCTGCCGGGGGTGGGCGACGGCGCCCGGTACAAGTTCGAGATCACCTCCCGGTACGGCGGCCGGTTCCTGAAGGCCGATCCGATGGCCCGGCGGACGGAGGTGCCGCCCGCGACCGCCTCGATCGTGACGGTCGCGCGGCACGAGTGGACCGACGCCGAGTGGATGGCGCACCGGGGCGACACCCCCGTGCACGAGGCCCCGTTCTCGGTGTACGAGGTCCATCTGCCCTCCTGGCGCCAGGGCCTTACCTACCGCGACCTCGCGGAGCAACTGCCCGCCTACGTCAACGACCTGGGCTTCACCCATGTCGAGTTCATGCCGGTCGCCGAGCACCCCTTCGGCGGCTCCTGGGGCTACCAGGTCACCGGCTTCTACGCGCCGACCTCCCGGCTCGGCACCCCCGACGACTTCAGGTACCTGGTCGACGCCCTGCACCGGGCCGGCATCGGCGTGATCATGGACTGGGTGCCGGCCCACTTCCCCAAGGACGACTGGGCGCTGGCCCGCTTCGACGGGGACCCGCTGTACGAGCCCGGGGACGACCGGCGGGCCGAGCACCCGGACTGGGGGACCTACGAGTTCGACCTGGGCCGGGTGGAGGTGCGCAACTTCCTGGTCGCCAACGCGGTCTACTGGTGCGAGGAGTTCCACATCGACGGGCTGCGGGTGGACGCGGTCGCGTCGATGCTCTACCTCGACTACTCGCGGGACTCCGGGCAGTGGACGCCGAACGTGTTCGGCGGGCGCGAGGACCTGGACGCGGTGGCGTTCCTCCAGGAGATGAACGCGACCGTGTACCGGCGCGCGCCGGGTGTGGTGACCATCGCCGAGGAGTCCACCGCGTGGGACGGGGTGACCCGGCCGACCGACAGCGGCGGCCTGGGCTTCGGGCTGAAGTGGAACATGGGGTGGATGCACGACTCGCTGGAGTACATCCGGCACGAGCCGGTCCACCGCAAGTACCACCACCACGAGATGACCTTCTCGATGGTCTACGCGTACAGCGAGAACTACGTCCTGCCCATCTCCCACGACGAGGTGGTGCACGGCAAGCAGTCCCTGGTGTCGAAGATGCCGGGCGACTGGTGGCAGCAACGCGCCAATCACCGCGCCTATCTCGGCTTCATGTGGGCCCATCCCGGCAAACAGCTGCTGTTCATGGGGCAGGAGTTCGCCCAGGGCGGCGAGTGGTCGGAGGCCGAGGGGCCGCACTGGTGGCTGCTGGACCCCGGGTACGCGGCCGAGGCCGATCACCGGGGTGTCCGGGATCTGGTCCGCGATCTCAACTCCGTGTACCGCACCCGGCCCGCCCTGTGGCAGCGCGACACGGATCCGGTGGGCTTCCAGTGGGTCCTCGGGGACGCGGCGGAGGACAACGTCTTCGCGTTCCTGAGGTTCGACGCCGAGGCCCGGCCGCTGCTGGCGGTCTCCAACCTCTCCCCCGTCGTCCGGCCCGGCTACCGTCTGGCGGTGCCCGAGGGCACGCCCGTCTGGCGGGAGATCCTCAACACGGACAGCGCGCGCTACGGCGGCGGGGACGTCGTCAGCAGGGGCCCGTTGCTCGCCGACGAGGGGGCGCTGCGGCTGACGCTGCCGCCACTGGGCACCGTGTGGCTTGAGCCTGTCGCCCCCTAGCCCGCGGACGGCGCCCGCACGTGTTTCCCGCGCCGGGGCGGGGCAGTTCGGGTGAAAGACCCCGCCGCGCCCGGTCGCGGCCCGGCCGGAGGGCGGTTCCCCTTGCTGCGTACCGTCGGAGTGGAGGAAGAACTCCTGCTGGTCCACCCGGACAGTGGCGAGCCGATGCCCCAGTCGGCCGCCGTCCTGGACCGCGCCGCCCAGGACGATCCCGGGCAGTTGGTGTTCCAGAAGGAACTCTTCGGTCAGATGCTGGAGTTGGCGACCAGTCCGCAACGGGACATGGCCGGCCTCGGCGCCGAGATCGCCCGCTGCCGCAAGGAGGCGGCCCGGCTCGCCGGGGAGATCGGCTGCGCGGTCGCCGCACTCGCCACCTGCCCGGTGCCCGTGGCGCCCGCGCTCACCCGGCACGACCGCTACCACTGGATGGCGGGACGGTTCGGGACCGCCACCACGGACTGGTTCGTCTGCGGCTGCCACGTGCATGTGTCGGTGGAGTCCGACGAGGAGGGCGTCGCCGTCCTCGACCGGTTGCGGCCGTGGCTTCCGGTGCTGCGCGCGATCAGTGTCAACTCGCCGTTCTGGCAGGGCCGGGACTCCGGTTACGCCAGCTTCCGCAGCCGGCTGTGGGCGCGCGGTCCGTCGGCGGGGCCGACCGAGCTGTTCGGTACGCCGCAGGGGTACCGGCGGCGGGTCGCGGACATGGTGGCCAGCGGGGTCATCCTGGACACGGGGATGGTGTACTTCGACGCGCGCCTGTCCGAGCACTACCCGACGGTGGAGATCCGGGTGGCCGACGTCTGCCTGCGCGCCGACACCACCGTCCTGGTCGCCGCGCTGACCCGCGCGCTCGTGGAGACGGCCGCGCGCGACTGGCGGGCCGGGCGGCCGCCGCTCGACCACAGCGTGAGCATGCTCAGGATGGCCTCCTGGCAGGCCGCCCGCACCGGCCTGGAGGCGGAGCTCCTGCATCCGGTGACCATGCGGCCGCGTCCCGCGGACGAGGTGCTGCGGGCGCTGCTGGCGCACACCGCGGCCGCGCTGGCCGACAGCGGCGACACCAGCGGGGTCGAGGAGGGCCTGGCACAACTGCTGCACAGGGGGACCGGGGCCCGCGAGCAGCGGTCGTTCCTGGAGCGCACCGGGAGCCTGCGGGACGTCGTCGTGGAGTGTGTGCGCCGTACGCAGGGGTGAGCGCATGTCATCGGGCGGACACGAGTTGACCGTTCCTGGCACGGGGCGCGCTCCCCTGGGCTAGATTCGACCCGCGTCGACGACAGTACCGATCGGGAGGGTCACCCTCCGTACAACCAGGAGCAGCGCATGCGCGACTACGCCCTCGCTCCGACGACCGCTTCGACCCTGACCGGCGGGCTCGCCGACAGCATCTTCGAGACGGCGGACCGGAACCCGACCCTGCCGGTGCTGGCGCGCCGGCCCGACGAACCGGCCACGGGCTGGGAGGAGGTCAGCGCGGTCGAACTGCGCGACGAAGTGGTCGATCTGGCCAAGGGACTGATCGCTTCGGGGATCTCGCCCGGGCAGCGCGTGGCCATGATGGCGCGTACGCGCTACGAGTGGACGGTGCTGTGCGTGGCGCTGTGGTCGGTGGGCGCGGAGGTCGTGCCGATCCACCCGACGTCCTCCCGGGACCAGGTCGAGTGGATCCTGCGGGACGCCCGCTGTGTGGCCGTGGTGGTCGAGGACGAGCAGGCGGTCATGACCGTGGGCACCGTCTGCGAGCACCTGCCCGGGCTCAGGCACGTGTGGCAGCTGGACTCCGGGGCGCTGCCGGATCTGGTGCAGCGGGGCAGGTTCGTCCCGCTGACCACCGTGGAGTCGCTGCGCCGGATCGTCATGCCGGACTCCACGGCGGCCATCACCTACACCTCCGGCACCTCCGGCCGGCCGCTCGGCTGCGCGCTCAGCCACCGCGGTCTCGCCTACCCGTGCGACACCCTGCTGGCCGGCTGGGGGCACACCGCCGCGCGCCCCGGCGAACAGGCCTCCGTCCTGGCCTACCTGCCGTTCTCGCACGTGTACGGGCTGATGATCATGGTGATATGCCTGCGCGGCGGGATCCTGATGGGCCACGAGCCGGAGATGTCCGAGACGGCGCTGGCCTCGGCGCTCGGCACCTTCCGGCCGACCTATCTGTACGCGGTGCCGTCGGTGCTGGAGAAGCTGTACAAGACGTTCCTGAGGACCGCCCAGCAGTCGGGCCGCGGTGCCCTGTTCGAGCGGGCGGTGGAGACCGCGCGGGACTTCGCCACCGCCGAGGAGCGGCAGCGGCTGGGCACGGGCGCGGGCCCCGGCTTCGACCTGCGGCTGCAACACGCCCTCTACGAGCGGACCGTGTACCGCAAACTGCGGGCGGCGCTCGGCGGCCGGGTGCTGCGGGCCACGTCCGGCGGCTCCTCGCTCAGCCGTGAACTCACCCTGTTCTACGAGGGCATCGGCATCCCGGTGCACGACGGGTACGGGCTGACCGAGTCCAGCGGCGGGATCACCATGCAGCCACTGGGCCGGGAGAAGTCGGGCACGGTCGGCCAGGCCCTGCCGGGCACCCAGATCCAGGTGGCCGACGACGGCGAGATCCTGGTGCGCGGACCGTCCGTGTTCCAGGGGTACGTCGGGGACGACTACGCGACCCGGGCCGCGCTGCGCGGCGGCTGGCTGGCCACCGGGGACATCGGGCGGCTGGACCCGGAGGGTTACCTGACCATCACCGGCCGCAAGAAGGACATCATCATCACCAGCAGCGGCAAGAGTGTGGCTCCGGCGCCGCTGGAGCAGCGGCTGCGGATGCACCCGCTGGTGCACCAGGCGGTGGTCGTCGGCGACGACCGGCCCTGCGTGGGCGCGCTGATCACCCTGGACCCGGACTTCCTCGCCCACTGGCGGGGGGCGCTGGCGGTGCCGGGCGACTCGCCGCAGCGCGAGGCGCGGGAGGAGAACGCGCTGCGCGAGGAGATCGCCCGGGCCATCGCGTCCGCCAACAGCGTGGTGTCCCGCTCCGAGTCGATCCGGGTCTACCGGGTGCTCCAGGAACCGTTCGCGCCGGGCAACGGCATGCTGACCCCGTCGATGAAGCTGCGCCGGGACGCCATAGCGCAGCACTACGCGGCCGAGATCGACGCCATGTACCAGGCCCGCTCGCGGGCGGTGCGGCGACCGGGCTCGCAGGAGCCGGCCGACTGGGACGACGGCGACGACGTGTTCCGCTGAGCGGATCACGCGTAGCCTGCCCTCCTGCGGGCACTCGCCGCGAAGAAGGAAGAGATCAGCACCCTGACCACGCCCCCTCGCGGGCCGGGAGAGACGAGATGCCGACCGGGCCACGGGACCGCAGACCAGCTGGGGGGGAGACCCTCGACCGTACGGTCTCCTTTCCCGGCGAGCTGAGCAACGTGACCGGCGCCCGGCTCGCCGCGGACGGGTATCTGGCCGACCTCGCACGGGTCGCGCCGCCCACCGCGCCGGAGTGCTGGGACGACATCCTGCTGGCCGTGACGGAGCTGGCCGCCAACGTCGTGCAGTACGCGCCGGGCCCCTTCGAGCTGCGGATGCGCCGAACCTACGACGGTGTGCACGTCACCATGCACGACACCAGCCAGGTCCGGCCCGAGCCGCGGCCCTTCCATCCGCACAGCGGCGGGGGCGGCGTCGGCTGGCATCTGCTGCACACCCTGTGCGACCAGGTCAGCGTGGTCGTCACCGAGTCGGGCAAGGACATCCACGCCTTCCTGCCCTGGTGAGCTCGGCCGGGTCAGGCGGGCCGGTGGGCGACCACCCCGAACATCGTCACCGACATGTGCAGGGCGCCCCGCCCGGCGGCCTCGGTCAGGTCGGCGTACAGGGTGTCGCGCTGCTCCTCGGTGAGCGCGCCGCTGCGGACCGCGGACTCGCCGAGCATGCGGATCAGCGGCCAGGCGACCGTGCGGTGGTCCTGGAGCAGGGCCTGGGAGCCGCGGTCGTCCACGACGAACCCGGCCGCGCCGAGCTGGCCGAGCAGACGGCGCCCGGCGTAGGGGTTGGCACCGCCGAGGACGGTGGACATCAGCGCGCTCACGACGTCCGGCTCGGCGGGGTGCAGGAGGGTGGTGCCCCAGTCGGTGTCCAGGAGCGCCACCCGGCCGCCGGGGCGCAGCACCCGGGCCATCTCGGCGACCGCCCGGTCCGGTTCGGTCAGGTGCTGGAGCACTCGCTCGCACCACACGACGTCCATCGAACCGTCGGGCATCGGCAGGGCGAGCGCGTCGCCGTCGGTGAAGCGCGCGCGGCTGTCCGCCGACCGTTCCTCGGCGACCGCGCGCAGCCCGCCGTTGGGTTCGACACCGATCGCCACCCCGTCCGGGCCGACGGCGGCGGCCAGGGCCCGGGTCTGGGAGCCGGTGCCGGAGCCGACGTCGACGACTCGCTCGCCGGGCCGTACCGCCAGCGCCTCCTCGGCCCAGGCGCGCAGCCGCCGGACCCCCGGATTGGCGTCCTGCGAGTCCAGGGCGCCCACCAGCGGGGCCACCCGGTCGGGGTCGATGTGCCGCTTCTGGAAGGCCGTACCGGGCCGGGTCTGCGCCATGCGGGACACCCTACTGGCGTCCGCGGCGCCGTGGGGCGGTCACGGAACGAACGGAAGTGCGGCGCATACATGTACGTCAGTCGGTTACTCCGGACGATCGAGGGGGCATGCTGGAGCCCACGCGTTCGTCTGCCTGCGCCGCCCGGCTGGCGGAACGGCGTCGGGCACGGTGGGATCGAAGTGGTGCGAAGCAAGCGTTCCGGGGCATCCGAAGGGCGTGAATCCGGGTCTCTGGAGCAGCGGAAAGGGATGGACACCGTGACACGACCCAGGATCCTGGTGGTGGGCGCCGGCTTCGCCGGAGTGGGGTGCGTACGCCGCCTGGAGCGGAAACTCGCCCCCGACGAGGCCGACATCACCCTGGTGACCCCGTTCTCCTACCAGCTCTATCTGCCCCTGCTGCCCCAGGTCGCCTCGGGCGTGCTGACCCCCCAGTCGATCGCCGTCTCGCTGCGCCGCAGCAAGAAGTACCGCACCCGGATCATCCCGGGCGGTGCGATCGGCGTGGACCTGAAGTCCAAGGTGTGCGTGGTGCGCACCATCACCGACAAGCTCGTCAACGAGCGCTACGACTACATCGTGCTGGCTCCCGGCAGTGTCACCCGCACCTTCGACATCCCGGGCCTGACCGAACACGCCTTCGGCATGAAGACCCTGGCGGAGGCCGCCTACATCCGCGACCACGTCATCTCGCAGCTCGACCTGGCCGACGCCAGCGACGACCCTGTCGAGCGGGCGGCCCGGCTGCAGTTCGTGGTGGTGGGCGGCGGTTACGCGGGCACCGAGACGGCGGCCTGCCTGCAGAAGCTCACCCATGCCGCGTTGCAGCGCTACCCGAACCTCGACCCCAAGCTGATCAAGTGGCATCTCATCGACATCGCGCCGAAGTTGATGCCGGAGCTGGGCGACAAACTCGGCCGCAGCGCCCAGGAGATCCTGGGCCGGCGCGGCATCGAGGTGTCCCTCGGGGTGTCGATCGCCAAGGCCGGTCCCGAGGAGGTCACCTTCACCGACGGGCGGGTGGTGCCCACCCACACGCTGATCTGGACGGCGGGGGTGGTCGCCAGCCCGCTGATCGCCGCGCTGGGCGCGGAGACGGTACGGGGGCGGCTCGCGGTGAACGCCGAGATGAGCCTGCCGGGCCACGACGGGGTGTTCGCGCTCGGCGACGCGGCGGCCGTGCCGGACAAGGCGAAGGGCGAGGAGGGCGCGGTGTGCCCGCCGACCGCGCAGCACGCCATGCGGCAGGGCAAGGTGGTCGCCGACAACGTCATCGCCACCCTGCGGGGCCAGGCCCTGCGTCCGTACGTCCACAAGGACCTGGGACTGGTGGTGGACCTGGGCGGCACCGACGCGGTCTCCAAGCCGCTGGGCATCGAGCTGCGCGGGCTGCCCGCGCAGGCGGTGGCCCGCGGCTACCACTGGTCGGCGCTGCGCACCAACGTGGCCAAGACCCGGGTCGCGACCAACTGGGTGCTGAACGCGCTGGGCGGCGACGATTTCGTCCGCACCGGCTTCCAGGCCCGCAAACCCGCCCGGCTCAAGGACTTCGAGTACACGGACACGTATCTGACCCCGGAGCAGGTACGGGAGCGCGCCGAGGGTCCCGGCGACGCCCCCGCGTGACGTCGCCGCATGACGCGGGGCACGGCCGGGCGGGTGCGGTGGGGCGGCCGTTGTGGGCGGAGGTCTGGGGCCGGCTCGCGGCGGTCGACCCCGGCCTGCTCCGCTTCACCGCCGGTCTGCGCACGGTCACCTCGATCGCCCTCGCGCTCGCCGTCCTCGCGGCCCTGCGGGTGGACGTGTTCCATCTGGTGGCCGCGGCCATCACGGCGATGGTGGCCACCTTCGCGATCCGCGAGAAGCAGCTCCCGCAGCAGGCCGTCACGCTCGCCCTCGGCCTGCCGGTGGCGCTGGCATCCGTGTCGCTGGGCGCGTTGCTCAACCAGCGGGTGGTGCTCGGCGACCTGTTCTTCGTCGCGCTCATCTTCTGCGCGGTGTACGGCCGCCGCTTCGGCGACCGGGGCACCGCGCTGGGTCTGATCGGCTTCCAGATCTACTTCGTCTCGCTGTTCGTGCACGCGACCGTGCCCGCTCTGCCCGGCCTGTACGTCGCCATCACGGTGGCGTTCGGCTGCGCCGCCGTGGCGCGTTTCCTGCTCGTACGGCAGACACCGGCGGGCATCCTGGACCGGCTGCGGCGTGCCTTCCGGGCCCGGTTCGCCCAGTTGGTCGCCGCGCAGGCGGACTTGCTGGACGCCGGCCCGGACGAACTGGACAAGGCCGTGGAGGAGGTCAGGGTACGGACGGCCCGGCTGCACGAGACGGCGCTGCTGATCCAGGGGCGGCTCGCGGACGGCACCTCCGACGAGTCGGTCGCCAGGCTGGTGCAGCGCCGCATCGCGGACGCCGAGATCGCCGCCGAGCGGCTCGGTCTGCTGCTGCTCACCGCCCGCGGCGCCGGCCGGGCCGACACCCTCACCCTGCATCTGCCGGGGGCCGCGCTGCCGTCGGCCGCTCGGGAGCCGGTGCGGGACGAGTCGTCGGAGCGGCTGCGCCGGGACCTGGAGGCGCTGCGGCTGCTGGTGCTGCGTCCGGCCGGACCGCGCTCCGGGACCGCGCTGGCCCAGCTGCGCAACCGGCTGCTCGGCTACCGCGAGGAGGACCACCTGCCGCCGGCCGCGCCCGCCGTCCAGGACGTCTTCCGAGGCGTCGGTGAGACGGCACGGGCGGTGCTGGGGCTGCGCATCGCCATGGACGGGCCGCAGGACGAGTCCGACGACACCCCGGCGACCTCCCGCTCCCGCGAGGAACTGGACGCCGAGGACGCGGCCATCGAGGGCGCCGAGGAGAGCGAACCCGAGCCCGAGAAGGCCACCGGGCTGCGCCGGCCCACCACGCGGGCGGCGGTGCAGGTGGCGGTGGGCTCCTCGCTGGCCATCGTGGGCGGCGAGTTCCTGTCCGCGCAGCGCTGGTACTGGGCGGTGCTGACCTGCTGGATCGTGTTCATCAACACCGCGTCCACCGGCGAGATCCTGGTCAAGGGCTACCGACGGCTGCTGGGCACCGTGCTGGGCGTGGTGGCCGGCATCGGCCTGGCGGGGCTGGTGGGGCACCACACCTGGACGGCGTTCGGGCTGGTGCTGCTGTTCGTCTTCGCGATGTTCTACTCGGCTCCGCTGTCGTACACCCTGATGTCGTTCTTCGTGACGGCGATGCTGGGACTGCTCTACACCCTGCTCAACACCTACAGCCTGGACGTGCTGGTGCTGCGGGTGGAGGAGACCGCGCTGGGCGCGGTGTGCGGGGTGATCGCGGCCGCGGTGGTGCTGCCCGTGCACACCGGCCACCGCACCGACGAGCTGCTGGCGGGGACGCTGGACCGGCTGGCGGACGTCACCCGGGCCGCCGCCGAGCAGCTGAGCGGGGCGCCGCCGGTGGACCTCGTGGAGAAGGCCCGCGACCTGGACCAGGCGCTGGCCGACCTGCGGGCGGCCACCGAGCCGCTGACGCATCCGATCGCCCCGTTGCGGTCCCGCCGGGACACCGCCCGGTACGTGGTGGCGCTCCTGGAGACCTGTGCCTACCACGCGCGTTCGCTGGCGGCGACGGCGGAGCTGCTGCCCTCGCATCCGGCGATCGCGGCGGATCCCCGGCTGCGCGGGGCCGCCCGCCGGATCGTGCACAACATCGAGGCGATCGCCGCCCACGTGGCCGGCCGGCAGCCGGCCCCCGCGGTCGAGACCGGTTCCAGCATCGCGGCGATGCTGGAACCGGGCACCCTGCGCGCCCCGCGCTACGGCCGGGTGACCGACCGGGTGCTGCGGCATCTGCAGCGGCTGGACGAGGCCGTGGTGGGCCTGGCCCGGCCGCTGAAGGTACCGGTCGTACCGCGCACCGGCTGACCCTGGTTCAGGACGACGGGTCGGCGGACCGTCCCATCGCTTCGGCGCGGACGCGGGCGCAGCTGCGGCTGATGAGGCGGGAGACGTGCATCTGGGAGATGCCGAGCTGGTCGGCGATGCGGCTTTGGG
>NZ_JBFACN010000057.1:0-17801 GCF_040640875.1 Streptomyces sp. NPDC021562 | reverse complement strand
AGCAGCCAGTCGGCGATGTCGATCGCCTCCCAGGGCGCGTCGAGCGGAGCGTGCTCCGTCGAGGCGGACAGCACCAGATCGGTCAGGACCTTCTTCGCATCACTCATGATGTGTTTCCCTCTGTGGGGGCCACGGCTGGTGCCGGGCCGGTTTGTGCAGGTCATGGCCGACCGGACACTGCCAGTTCGACCACCCTCATTCGGATTCTTCGGATGCCGCAAACCTAGAATCGGTGCACCGGTGGCGCTTGTCCGTCAGTGCACCGGCGATGTTGCGGCGACGCACTGCGTACGGCACCTCCCACGATGTGGGTCATGAGCCTGTGGGACAGGGCGGGGACTCGTGCCGATCGCTTGCGGACATCCGCGGTGCAGACCGTCTGAGTGATGTGTCGACCAGATGCTTGGCCGGTCGCGTCCACATGGTGGGGCACACCGGCTCGGGTGCGGCGCTCGGCATCCCCACTGTGCCGGTCCCTGTCTTCCGTTGTTCGCTCTCGAGCAAGCCCCCGTGCGTCGGCGGACTCAGGCTCGTTGTCGGGCCGCTCTAGCGTCAGCAGGTCAGTCCATGCCGGAGAGCCGGCGGAACGAGGAGAGGCATTTCTTCGACCTGTGCTTCGGCCGCGTCGTGGCTGTGCGCCGCGCTGTCCGATCCCGCCCGGACCCAAACCACGTCGCGCGTGGCCATCGAGGTGGCTGATCCCGTATGGGCGCAGTCCGCGGGGGGTGACGCCTTGGCATCCGCACCACATCACCGAGCGCTACGAACTCCCTCATCGCACCTCCCGCCCGTCACAACGGAAAGGAAGCCGTATGCGCAGGCTGCTGAACGACGCGGTACGCACGCTGGTACCGCCCGGAGAGGACCGTCATGGCCCGCTGCCTCCCCTGATGCTGACACTGACGGTGGTCACCGGTCTGGTCGACGCAGTGAGTTATCTGGCGCTCGGACACGTCTTCGTAGCCAACATGACCGGCAACGTGGTGTTCTTGGGGTTCGCGTTGGTGGGCACCGCGAATCTGTCCGCGCTCGCTTCCGTCGTCGCGCTGGCGGCGTTCCTCCTCGGCGCACTCGCCGGGGGGAGGCTCGGCACCCGCTTCGCGACGCACCGCGGAAACCTGCTGAAGACGGCCACCGCAGTGCAGACGGTGCTGGTCGCCGTCACCGTGGCTGCCGTTGCGGTCACCGGCGGCCGGATCACCACCGGGGTCCAATACACCCTGATCGTGTTCCTCGGCCTCAGCATGGGCCTTCAGAACGCGGTCGCCCGACGCCTCGGCGTCCCGGACCTCACCACGACCGTACTGACCTTGACCCTGACCGGGCTGGCCGCGGATTCCACCCTGGCCGGCGGTGCGGCGCCGCGGCCCGGCCGGCGCATCCTGTCCGTGCTGGCGGTGCTCCTCGGCGCCTTCGTCGGAGCCCAGCTGGTTCTGCACGGCCACCTCGTGCTCACGCTGAGCCTGGCCCTGATGCTCCTCGCCCTCACCTCCGCGACCACCCACCGCCTCTCGGCCGGCGACCCCGCGTGGACGCGGCCACTGTCCTGAGAGCAGGCAGCGCCTGCCCCACGGGATGCGCACCGGGATACGCCTGAGCCCACCCCCTCCAGTCAGGACCGTCCGGCTCGCCGAGAGCACGAAGCCACTGATCTGCTCGGCGGCGATCTTCGGTGGCATGGCGAGTGCGGGGGGATTAGTGACCACGTCGACCAGCGCGGGCCCCTCATGCGCGAAGGCCGCGCGCAGCGCGTCTCGCACCTGGGCAGGCTTCTCCACCCGGATGCCGCGCGCACCGGCGGCCGTGGCGATGGCCGCGTAGTCGGTGTGCCGGAAACTCGTGGCATGCGGAGGCAGGCAGTCGGCCCTCATCTCCGCGGCCCAGCACCGTCGGAACGGGGCGAACGTGCAGGTGGTCACCGATCCACATGGCGAGGTGCTGTGGTGGTCACCTGCCCTGCCGGGCGCTGTCATGACCTGACCGCGGCCCGTGCCCACCGGATCATTAGGATCTGCGAGCGTCAAGGGATACCAAGCCTGGCCGACCGCGCTTACATCGGTGCCGGCGTGTGGGTGACCACACCGCTCAGACGACCCGCGGGAGGTGAGCTGTCACTCACCTAACAGACCGTCATCCTGGCGCTGTCGAGGGCGCGGGCCCCAGCTGAGAGTGGAGTCGCCCGTCTGAAGTCCTGGCACATCATCAGACGAGCACGGTGCAGTCCGAATCGAATGATGTCAATCGCTGCAGCAGTCCTCACGCTGGAGCGGCAGCGCTGAAAGACCTCACCGATCGGGCGAGATCCGCAATACCCCTGGGCTCACCATCGTGCGGGATTTCCTGCGGCGCGGTGCCTGACAATGTCCGCGCGGCGTTCCGCTTCCGTGTGGCCGCCCCAGACTCCGTAAGGCTCGCGAGAGGCCTTGGCAAAGAGAGCACAAGGGGAGCTGACCGGGCAGGTTCGGCAGATCGCACGTGCCGCCTCTTCCCGCCGTCGACGTGCAAGGCCCCGCTCACCGTTGGGCGAGAAGAAGACGGAACTGTCCATGCCGCGGCACGCGGCGTCGGCTTGCCACTTCCACATTTCAAGAAGGGGTTTGGTTCGGGTCTTCACGAAAACCTCCGCTCGATGTTCCATTTGACGTTATTTTTGCGGACCTATTGGTAAGGGCGGCCGAAAACTGTACGTGCTGTCCGCTGCATCAAGGGATCCCCCCGCCTCCGGCTTCCTCGCCCCAGGCCGGTTCAGTCCCGCCTGCCAGTGAGCTCGGCAAGGGCGCGGTCGATGTCGAGGTGAAGGCTCTCCGTGTCCGGAGGCACGAGCGAGACCGTCCGCTTCACGAACGTGGTGACCGCTGACTCGGCGATGTCGATCAGGGCCGCGCCGGCGGCGGACCGCAGGATGATGCGGACCGAGTTCGGATGGCAACGGTGCTGAGGAATCACCAGCACGTCCCCGGTGCCAGTAGGCCGGCGCAGGCCTTCCATGAGCAGCGAGCGGGCGAACACCCACTGGACGGGCCTTGCCCCAGGTGCGCCGAGGGAGAGTCGAACGGCGTAGGGGTCGGACATGTCGTAGTGCAGTTCCGCAGACAGCGGGGCTGGCAGTTCGTCCGGGACACTGACGTGCACGGTCACCATGCACATGACCGACGCTGGCGGCTGGATCATTTCATTCCCCAACACGGGCTGCAGGAGCGGGTTTCCTTTGAATGACTCTAAAATCCCGGGCCGTAGTATCTTGTCGAGGAATGCACGGAACGTGGCACGAGAAAGAACCAAGCGGCGGTTTCAGGTATTGCAAGACCACGCGGGTGACGGGGCCACGGCGCGATGCCCTGGGTGTCGCGCCTCTCCACCTCCGTGGCCTGTCGGGCCGCCCTCGGGAGACGGGCCCGCGGGCCTTCGCCTGATGGTGAACGTCACGGCAGCAGAGGTGACCCATGCATTCGACGCCGCCGCGGCTCCTGTGGTGTCGAAGACGGAGGGGACGGCCGACGCGAGGAACATGTTGGGGTGACGCGATTGGAAGCCGGTCCGCTCGACAAGGCGGTTCAACCCTGCCTGCCAGATGGCTCAGCCAGGAAGGGGCCGATGCCGATCAGCGGTGGCAGACCGTCCTTCCGCCGAGGCACGTCACTCGGCCGTGCGCTGTCCACCGGACAGGCCGTGAAGCTGCCAGTCGCGAGGCGCTATGCCATAAGTGGCACGGAAAACCCGGCTGAAATGGCTGGGGTTCGCGAAACCCCAGCGTCGGGCGACGGTCGCCACCCCGAGTCCTAGAGCCGGGGATCGCAGAAGGTCCCGACGGCACCGTTCCAGTCGCTGTATCCGGATCCACTCCCCGACGGTGGTTCCCTCCGTCTGGAACAACTTGTGCAGGTAGCGCGCCGAAATGAAGTGAGCGGCTGCGATGTCGGTGGGTGACAGATCCGGGTCGGAGAGGTTTTGCAAGATGTGATCCTTGACTCGCAGGATCATGGCCGGGGCAGTTTCAGGGGCCTGAGGCCTGAAGCGGCCGCGCCGCTCGTTGATGAACAGTGCCAGCAGGTCGAGCCCGGTGGCGACGAACTGACGGCCGACGAAGTCGTCGAAACCTGTTACTTCGCGCGCCATGCGCGTGAAGTAGGTCGCCACCATTGCGGCACTTCCGCCACGACCCGAGAAGGCAGTCGCAGTCAACGCCCGCAGGTCCTCGTCCCGCACGCGAAGCTCCTTTCGAGGGAACTGAAAGGAGGTGAAGCAGACCTTGCCCTCCACCCTTTTTCTGAACACGCGAGACGAATCAGAAATGGAGAAATCTCCCGACTGTATCAGGCACTCTCTCCCGTCCTGCTCCTTGACGGCGCTACCTCTGCGCTGAAGCGTGAGGATGAGGAATTCTTTCTGGTCCCGGGCTATCAGGCGCTTACTGCGCGTCACCTCTTGAGGGCCGGTCTGGACGTCCGACACCTGGATGGCGCCCAATTGGTGGGTGACGATTCTTCCCGGCGACGGATCTTCCTCCAGGATATTGACATCGAGCGGTATGAACGCCTGGGTCACCGCTTCATGCCAGCGCTCTATCCGGTCGGCTGCGGACAGTGTCGCGGTGGAAAGGACGACGGACATCATGCCCCCCTTGGCATCCTGATCGACAGGCGGTTCGGATCCGGTCACCGGATGGCCCGGTCACCGAAGAGGCGGTGTGCCTTCCAGAAGACCGTGCCAGTCGGCCTCGGTCGGGCACATCGCGTGAATCCGCTAGATCCAGGTTCCGGGCCAGGACGACTTCATTTGACGGCTCCGCTGGTGGCACCAGCGGCGAGGTGGCGCTGAGCGACGACGAGCAGGAGAGCGGCGGGGACGGACGCCAAGACTGTGGTGGCCATGACGGCGTTCCACTGGCTTGTGTGGGTACCGATGTACTGGTAGATGCCCAGGGTGATCGGCCGCACGGTCTGCGTGGTGGTCAGTGTGAGGGCGAAGAGGAAGTCGCTCCAGGTGAAGAGGAAGGTGAAGACGGCGGCAGTGATCAACGCGTTCCTGCTCATCGGGAGCACCACGGAGCGGAAAACACGCAGCCGCCCGGCACCGTCCACCCGCGCGGCCTCGGTGATCTCCCGGGGGATGCTCTGCATGCACGAACGCAGGATGATGATCGCGAAGGGGACCCCGGCGGTGGAGTCGGCGAGGATCAGGCCGAGGTAGGAATTCAGGAGTCCCAGGC
The DNA here is from genome assembly GCF_040640875.1 of Streptomyces sp. NPDC021562. Lineage (NCBI taxonomy): Bacteria > Bacillati > Actinomycetota > Actinomycetes > Kitasatosporales > Streptomycetaceae > Streptomyces > Streptomyces sp. NPDC021562. The sequence continues at coordinate 12,592 of NZ_JBFACN010000057.1, read as the reverse complement.
CGTTGTAGGCGCTGTAGAGCGCGTTGGCCACGACGATGCCCGGCACCATCTGTGTGACCAGGATGCCGAGGAGCACGACGTTGGTTCCGCGGAGGCGGAACTGAGACAGCGCGTAGGCCGCCGGCGCGGCGAGCCCCAGGCTGAGGGCGACGCTGCCGAGGGCTACGACGAGGCTCGTGACGAGGTTGTCTCCCTGATCGCGCAGCGCGGTGACGTAACCACTGAGGTCCGGGTGGATGGGGAACCAGCCTCCCCGCAGTGTGTTCCCCGTCGGCTGGAGGGAGGCGTTCACGATCCAGTAAACGGGAAACAGCATCAGCGCGAGCAAGGCGATGCCGACGATGGTGGACGGCCACCCACGGGCCGGTGCGCGCTTCACGGGGCCACGGTCCCCTCTCACACGTGCCGGGCGCGACGGTTGGCACGCAGGTAGACGATGGCGAAGGCGAGAGAGATGACGATGAGCACGTTGCTCATTGCGGCACCGCGCCCGAACTCGAACTGCTGAAACGACAGCTCGTAGGACTGGGTGGCGAGAGTCTCCGTGGCGCCCGCCGGTCCTCCGCCCGTCACTACGAGGATGATGTCCAGCACCTTGACCGTGTAGACCACGCCCAGCACCAGCACGACGTTCACCACGGGCCGCATCAGTGGCCAGGTCACATGACGGAACGAAGCCAGCGGGCCGGCTCCGTCCAGCTTCGCCGCCTCGTACAGCTGCCGGGGGATGTCCTGCAGGCCGCCGTACAGGATCGCGGTGTTGAAGGGGATTCCGACCCAGATGTTGATGAGGATCACCGACACCAGCGCCTGCGAGGTGCCGGTGAGCCAGGGGATGCCGGACGACGAGAGACGCAGGGCGCGCAGTGCCGCGTTGACGACTCCTGTGTCGGGGTCGAGCATCCACCTCCACGCGGTTCCGGAGACGACCAGCGGCAGCAGCCACGGCAGCAACAGGAGCGAGCGCAGGACACCGTTGAGCGGGAATCGGCGCTGAAAGAACAAGGCGAAGGCCAGGCCGAGTGCGAACTGCCCGACGATCGACCCGGCGGTGAACAAGACCGTGGTCAGCAGAGCCTTGGAGAACAGGTCCGACGCAAGGATCTTCGAGTAGTTCTGCAGGCCCACGAACGGCGCGGCACCCGTGTAGAACGTCGTGATCGTGTACTGCTGGAAGCTCATCTCGATGTTCTTGGCGATCGGATAGCCGAAGAACAGCAGCAGGTACGCCGCGGCGGGCACGATGTACATCCACTGGGCCAGCAGCTCCCAGCGCCGCGCCCGGGCCGGGTCAGTCACCGGTCGCGATCTGCTGAGCATGCCTGAGGGCTTCCTGTGGTGCCTGCTCGCCCGTCAGCGCGGACTGGATCGCGGTGTATATCCCGGTCGCTGCCTTGGGCCACTTGACGCCGAGTTCGCTCGTACGGGCGCGCGCGGCTTCCACGCTCTTGACGAAGGCGGCCATTGACGGGACCTGCCCGGCGTACTGGGAGGCCATGGCTGTGCGGGACGGCACGGTGAAGTGCTGCTCGGCCAGGGCGAGCTGGTTCGGGGAGCTGTTCAGACAGGCGAGGACCTGGGCGGCCTTCTCCTGCCGGGACTCGGAAGCGTTCTGCGGGACCGTCCACACCTCACCGCCGAGCGGTGTGACCGGAGTCTGTCCCGTTCGGGGGACGGGGATGGGCGCCACCCCCCAGTGCAGGTTCTTGTCCTTGTTCAAAGCCGGAATCCGCCAGGGCCCGTTGATCATCATGGCCGTCCTGCCGGCCACGAACTGATCGTGGACGTCGGCCTGTGTCCAGTTCAGGACCGACTTCGACATGGATCCGCTCTTGACCAGGTCGACCCACAACTGCAGTGCCTGCGCTGCCTGCGGAGTGTCCAGCCGCTTCTCGTCGCCGCCGTTGGACCACAGGAAGGGCAGGAACTGCCAGGTGCCCTCGAACGTGGGGTTCGCGTCCACCGCCATGCCGTAGCGCCCAGGACGGGTCAGCCTGGCCGCCGCCGTCTCCAGCTCGTCCCAGGTCCTCGGTACGGCGACACCGGCGTTGGCGAGCATGTCCCTGTTGTAGAAGAGGGCGATCGTGCTGACGTAGGGGGCCAGACCGTACAACTTGCCCTTGTAGGTGCCCGCCGACAGGATGCCCTTGGCGAAGCCGCCGGAGTCGATGCCGTACTGCTCCAGCGGGGTCAGCGCGCCGGTCTGCGCGATCTGCTGCAGGTCCGGGTTGTCCAGCATCAACAGGTCGGGAAGTGTCCGCGACGACGCCTGCTGCAGGACCTTGGGCAGGAGGGACGCCCCCGGAACGCTCGTCTGCTCGACCTTGACGCCGGCGGTCTTGCCGCAGGCGGTGAGCATCTCGCCCCATTGACTGTGTTCGGGTTCGTCGGTGTAGTAGTCGAGCGCCGTGATGGACGTGACCTTGCTGGTGGCGGGCCCGTCGCTGCTTCCGCCACTACAGCCGGCGACGGCCAGTGCCAGGGCGACGGCTCCGCTCAGGAGAGTTGCTGGACGCCGCGCCGGCAGTCTGGCCGGTGAGATCATGCTGGTGCCTTCATCGATGGACGTCTGTGACCGGCATCGGCGTCGCTGGGGTGGCCGACTTCGGATTCCGGGGGTGCCCGCAAGGTGGCCCACACCGGCGTCTTCCGTTCCCATGCATGCTATAGGGCTCTACATGATGACGTTGATCATTTCTTTCCCCTGCTCATAAGGGCTGTCTGCCTTCGTCGCCGTCGCCGCGACCGGTGTTCTGTTCGGCGGCTTCCTGGATCATTGCCACCACGGCGTCGGGCTGCGACAGCACAACGGCGTGTGAGCCGTCCAGCAGGTATTCGGTGGCCGCCATGCGTTGTGCCATGAAGCGCTGAGCGGTGGGGCTGAGCATCCGGTCGGCGGTTGCGATGGCGTACCAGGACGGCTTGGAGGCCCAGGCGGGCGGCCCTGATCTGCTTGTCAGTGCGCTGTGGACGATCGGGCGCTGCGCCACAGACATCACCTTGTTCACGTGGGGTGGAAGGTCTCCGGCGTACACCGGCGGGAACCGTTCCTCACTGATGTAGAGCTCGCTGTCCGGGCCGCCGGGAAACTGCTCGGGAAGGTCGGCGGTGACGGTGGCGTCGGCCGCCGGCATGGGGGGAAACCGGCTGGTGATGTCCAGGATGCACTCGCCGGCGTCGAGGCCGAACGCTGCGACGTAGCACAACGCCACGACGTTGTCGGCGTCGGTGGCGGCTTGCGTGATGACCGCGCCGCCGTAACCGTGGCCGACCAGAACGACAGGGGCGTCGATGTCGCGCAGCACCTTTTTGATGTAGGCAGCGTCATGGGTCAGGCCGCGCAGTGGGTTCGTCGGGGCACGCACGGTCAAGCCGGCAGAGTGAAGGAGTCTGATGACCCCGGCCCAGGATGAGGCATCGGTGAACGCCCCGTGCACAAGCACGATGGTCGGCCGTGGGGGGTGAGATGGCATGGCGTGCCCTCCGATTGAGTTCGCGGTCCCAGCCAAGTGGGTTCCAGCCCGGAGCGGCATCGCGTGAACGTACCAATTTCATTCGCACGTTCGCTCGGCGTCGGGCAAGGTCATGACCAGGTGAGCGAGTTGGACCCGGGAGTTCACCGCCAGCTTGCGGAAGGCGGAGGTCAGGTGCGTGTTGACGGTGTGCGGGGAGATGACGAGGAGGTCGGCGGCCGACCGGTTGGTATGGCCGTCGGCGATCAGTCGCGCGACCTTCTTCTCCGAGGCCGTCAGGGCGCCCCATCCCTGGACGGGGCGATGCTTGGTTACGGCCCTGCCGCCGACGGCCCCCGCACCGTCCAGGTCACGCTGCAGACGGGCCGCTGCCGCGTGAGCGCCTGACTCGGCGAACACGGCCTTGGCCTGCGTCAGGGCGGCCACTGCCTGAGGTCTCCGGCCCGCTGCGAGGAGCGCCTGTCCGAGATCGGCGCAGGCGGCGGCCCGGACCAGCGGGCGCGGACTTGCCTTGAGCAGTGCTACAGAGTCTTCGAGCAGGGCGGGATCGTTCTTGGCGAGCCCGCGAGCCTGGACCGCGATGCCCCTGGCGGTCGGCACGGCAGGGTTGCGTTCGGCGTGGGCCTCGGCTTGTGCGGCCAGGTCCTCGGCGAGCTCGTGATCCGCGCCGCGTAGAGCGATGCGTATGGCGCGGTCGACCCAGTCGCGCAGTAGCCGCCAGCGCATGAAGAAACCTTCCTGCTGTACCTGTCGGATCTTGTCGACGGCAAGCCCGAGGTCCCCTTCGGTCTCGGCGTGGACGGCTTCCAGGAAACGCACCGCGGCTGTGTTGCCCGGGTTCGGTTTGACCGCCAGTCTCTCCTGGGCTGCGGCCAGGTGCTCCCGCGCTGCTTCCCGGTCGCCGCGCAGCAGGGCGATCCGGGAGCGGATCACCCGGGCGTTCACCTGCTGGACGGGTACCTGTATGTCGTCTTCCAGGCGCTCCATGGTCACGAAGCTGGCGTCGGCGTCGTCGAGACGGCCGAGCCCCAGGTCGTGCTGGCCCTGTGCCCACAGCATCATCGCCTGACGCACCGGCCCGGCATTGTCCGCTGCTTGCAGGAGCAGCCGTCCGCCGGCCGCGAAGTCGTCCACGTGCAGGTGCGCAACGATCTCTTCGGGAAGGAAAGCGGAATCGATGGTGCTGAGCGTGGCAAAGCGCTCCAGCGCGGTGGCGTTCTCTCCCGCGTTCTGCGCGATCTCGCCGAGCGCCGACACGGCCAGCACCTGTGCTTCCCGGTCCCCGAGCGCGGTGGCGGCCTGCAGCGCCGCCTCGCCGGCCTCACGCGCCGCGACAAGATCCTGCCCGCGGGACAGCGCCAGCGCCCGCAGGGCGGCCAGCCTCACCCCGGCCTCCGGAGCGGCGCCTCCGACCGCGAGGGCCGATTCGGCCCGACGGCGCAACTCCTCGGCGAGATCCATGTTCCACAGCGTCCCGGCCAGGGCGGCCTGCAGCCGGCTGAACACCTCCAGGGGTGGTCGGCAGGCCAGAAGCCGGTCTCCGGTCGACAGCGCTTCTCGACTCCTGCCGGCCCGAGTCAGGCAGACGATCGCCTGCTCACCCACCTCGAACATCAGCGGCCGTGCGGACGGCACCAGGTCCAGGGCACGCGTCATCAGGTCGGCCGCGAGTCCCGGCGTAACCGGCAACACGTCCTCAGCGGCTTGTCGCAGCAGCGCCACGGCCTCCTCGTCTCCGGGCAGGGCGCCCCTGAGGATGTGCGGCACCGCGTCGACCGGCCGGCGGCCGGCGGCGACGAGGTGGCCGGCAGCTTCCCGGTGCAGGGCCTTCCGGGCTGACGGTGTGATGTCGACGTAGACGGCCTGGCGCAGCAGATCATGCCGGAAGACCAGCTGGTCGCCCTCATCGCGAAGGAGTCCGGCACGGACCGCCTCCTCCAGCGCCGAGATCAACGCGGCGGGCGGCTGGCCGCACAGCGCGGCGGCGTCGTAGAAGCCGAACCGACGTCCCAGCACGGCTCCCATCTGGAGAAAACGCAGTGTGCCGGGCTGCAGGGATCTGAGCCTGCCACGCACACCCACCACGAGCGTCGAGGGCACGAGATCCCCCGAGGTCTCGGCGGACCCCAGCCCCGCGAGCATCTCGACCGCGAGAAACGGATTCCCGCCGGCCCCGTCGAGCAGGTCCTGCACCCGTTCGTCAACGGCTGCCCCCAGGGTGTCGTCGGCGAGTTGGCGGATGGCCGCGACGGACAGCGGTCCCAAGGGCACGGTGAACGTCGGAAGCCCGTCTGTAGCTGCCGCAAGAATCTCTTCCGTCGGCCCGGCGGGGTCCAGTCGCCCGGCCAGCACCCACAGAACCGGCGAGGTCCGCAGACGTACCGGAAGCTGCTTCAGGGCAAACCGGCTGAGCGGGTCGGCCCACTGCACGTCATCCAGGCCGATGAACACCGGCGCACCGCTGGCTCTGGCTTCGATCGCCTCCGCGAGCCGCTCCACCAGCCAGATCCGCTGATCCTGGTTCCATTCGAGATCGGCGAAGGTGTCCCCGGACAGCAGCGGCTGGTCGCCCTGCAGGACGCAGGCCGCCAACGACGAGAGTGGCACTATGCGATGCAGCTCATCGGCCTTGCCGAGGCCCACGGAGAATCCCGCTGCCTTGGCCATGGCGACAGCCTCGGCGAGCAGCGTGGTCTTGCCGATGCCCGGTTCTCCCCGGATCAGGGCCAACCCGCCACCGCCGGTGCGGGCCACCGAGGCGATCAGTGCTTGAAGTTTTTCGAGTTCGGCCTCTCGACCGCGCAGACCACTACGGGTCAGCAATCCGCCTGACCCCACCACGTACGCCCCTTCCGGCCCGTACTCACCTGCCGAAGCCGGGCTCAGCCCATGCGGACGAGTGACCGCACCTGTCTGCAGCACATCACGTCCTCGCAGTGGTGATTCTGCCGATGGACCGTGGACGCGCGCATCACACGGGCCCGGAAGATGACGGGAGAGGGTGTGGGATACGAACCAGTCACTCTGTGTGTTCGCGGACGGATGCCAGGCGGGCGAGTTCGACCCGGGAGGAGATGCCGAGCTTGCTGAAGGCGTGCCGCAGGTGCGAGCTCACCGTATGCGGCGAAATAGCAAGACTCTCCGCGGCCTGCCGGTTCGTCAGACCTTGAGCCACCAGCCGGATCACTCCGACCTCCGAGGCGGTCAGCTCCGGCCACACGGTGACGGACCCCTTGGACGCTGTACGCCGCCTGGGTGCCCCCAAGGCCCGCAGGCGACGGCGGACGCGTGCGGCGTCCCGCTCCGCCCCGGCCTGGGTGTAGAGGTCCAGTGCCTGGTCGAGGTGAGGCACGGCGTGGACGACGCCCCGTGCGGCCAGCTTGCGCCCAGTGTCCTCAAGCGCCGAAGCCCGCGGAATCAGCCGAGGGAGACCCTCGTACAACTCGACGGCGCGAAGGAGGAGGACGAGGTCGTTGTCGAGCAGCCCCCGGGCATGCGCGGCTGCCGCGGCCAGGACCGGGAATTGCGGGTTGAGGACTGCCCGCCGCTCCGCCACGGCGACCGCGGCCGCGGCACGTTCCAGTGCCCCGGCCCGCAAGGCCATGCGGACAAAGACGGGAGCGTCGGCCGGATCGTCCGGGCTGGCCAGGGAAGGGCCCTCCAGGTCGAACGTCCCGAAGGACTCGTCGAGCAGAGTCATGGCCCGGCCAGGATCATCTTCAGCGTCCGCCACCAGTGCCAGCAGCCACGAGCCGACGTTGCGCACCAGGATCGCCGGGTCGTCGAGCATCCGCCTCATGTCGGCGGCGTAGGCACGCGCCGCCGTCAGGTCGTTGGTGTGCAGGGAGACACGTACCAGCGTGTACAGGAGGGTGGCGTCGGCGAAGTTGCCCATGCCCAGTTCGTCGGCCAGCGCGGACGCGGCCTCGGCCTCGGCCCGCGCGTCCTCCAGTCGCCCCGCGTCCAGCAGCACCCGCGACCTGTTCATGATCCACAAGCCCATGGCCGCGGCCTGGCCCTGCCGCTGAGTCTCGCGGACCCCGGCCTCGGACTCGGCGAGTGCCTCGGCCGAGCGGCCCGCCGCGCTCAGCAGGAACGCCGTCCAAAGAGCCTCCGGAACCCACAGCGAATGAGCGAACCCGACTTCCGCCGCCAGGGCCGAAGCCCGGTCCGCGCATTCGAAGGCGGCACTCCAGTCCATCCGGTAGAACCGCACGACAGAGTCGACGGCGACCGCGGTGGCCTCGGCGGCCTTGTCCTGGGCCTCGGCCGCGGCCTGCAGGGCATCGGACACGGCGTGGGCGGTCGCCTCGAAGTCTCCCACCATCGACAGGTCGAGGGCCCGCAGCGCAAGCAACTGTGCCCGCAGCGAGGCCGGGACACCGGGAAGAGCGGCTCCGATCTCGGCCTGCCGGGCCGCCTCCGTGAAGTCGTACTGGCCGGACACCCGCGCCAGGCCGAGCCGCACCTGCGCTTCGGCCTCGGGTTCCATGCTGCCAGGCGGGACCGCAGCGGCGAGCCCCTGGGCCTCCGCCGGCTGCCCGGCCTGCCAGAGCAGCAGCATCGTCTCGGCGATGATGGCCGGCCGCTCAGGGGCTTGCTCGGCGGTGAGTTCCAGCGCCTGTCGGCTGAGTTCCACCGCTGACGACGGCGCGGACGTCGAGAGTTCCGCCGCGGCGGCTCTCAGCAGCTCCACGGCTCGGCGGTTGCCTGGCCCCGCACTGTCCAGAAGCAGGGCGGCTGCCTCGGTGACCGGTGCTCCGCGCGCCACCAGGACGTCGGCGGCATGGCACCGCAGAGCCCGGCGTACGGACACGGGCAGGCTGCCCTCGACGGCCTCGCGGATCAGGTCGTGGCGGAACAGCAACCGGTCGTTCCGTTCGACGAGCAGATGAGAGTCGAGGGCCTCCTCCACCGGTGCGATCAGCGTCGCCGTCGGCTTGTCGAGCAGCTCGGCCAGGAGGTCGACGGTGACCGTGCGGCCGATGGCGGACGCGGTCTGCACGATCTCCCGGGTCGGTTCGGAGAGCTGGTCGAGACGCTGTCGCACGGAGGTCTGGAAACGGGCGGGAAGGCGTTCGCCGGTCAACCGCGCCACGTCGTGCTCGACAATCACCGATCGCTCGTCACGCATGCCACGGAGCAGCTCCACCAGGAGCAGGGGCACGCCCTCCGCCCGGCGGGCGGCACTCAGCGTCGCCGGATCCGGTGACGCTCCCAGCACGTCCTTGGTGATCTGGGCGACCGCAGCGTCGGCCAGCGGTCCGAGGTGGAGTCGATGGGCACCGGCCTGATCCAGCTGGTCCAACGTCGTGCGCACGCCGAGTGTCCTCGTGCCGCTGCGGACAGCCACCAGCCACAGGATGGCGTGGGAGGACAGGCGGGCTGACAGCGTACGCAGCGCGAGGAGTGTCACGTCGTCCAGCCACTGGACGTCGTCCAGGACGATGATCAGCGGTGTGTTGAGCGCCGCCTGTTCCAGCCTGTCCTGCAACTCCTGCAACAGCCAGAACCGCTGCTCGGGCGCCGCTGCGAGGTCACGCAGCTTGTCCATGTCGAACAAGGGCTCGGGACCTGTGAGCAGACCGTCCAACAGCGGGCCCAGCGGAACGAACTGGCCGTCGGGATCCGCGCCTCCGCGGAACACCCTCAGCCCACGGCGCACCGCGACGGCCTGCGCCTCCGACAGAAGACGGCTCTTGCCGCTGCCGGGCGCGCCTTCGACACACACGATGCCGCCGCGGCCCTGAGTCAGCGCGTCGAACCGCGCACCGATGAAGTCCAGCTCCTCTTCCCGGCCCCGCACAGGTGGCTGCACGCCACCGGGTCCGTCAGTGGGGAACGGCTGCTGAAAACGATCCAAAGCGGGGTCCCCGTACGAGTGCGTGGCTGGGAGGAGACGGAACGTGTGGAACCAGGTGAGTGCTGCCGTTCCATGTCCCTTCGCCCGGAAAAGCATACGGGCCGGCAAGTACTGGTAGGACTCCGTCAGGGCCTGCGGCATCGCTGCCATGAAGCGCCGGGCAGAACCGCGCCGATCGCGTTCGCCAGGCCGGTGTGGGCGTCGGAGACGATCGCTGGACCCCGGCAGCGGGCGGTCAGCGAGCTCAGGAAGGGTGAGCCAGGGGGCGCCGTCCTCGGCGGTGGCGACGTCGAGGCCGAGGATCTCGCGGCTCGGCGACCTGATCGGCGACTACGAACTCGCCAGCGGGGACTGATCCGGCGCAAGAACAGACCCCTGGTCCGCCGAGGCGACGAGAGCGCACCCGTGTTCTCGGCCACGTACCACGCCACTTGTTCGCGGCCGAGTGTGGGGACGCGGTGGTGAAGTGGCTGATGACCATCGGGCGCACGTCGCGCGCCCAGTGCGGGGCCATGCCGTAGCGGGGCAGGTAGCGCGGCATCAGGCTGAGCAGGCCGGCCATCGCGGAGGCGCCGGCGAACCACAGGATGGCGATGGTCGAGATGTCGTAGACCGTGCCGAAGGCGTTGCCGAGGTACTCGTGGGCGAGGTAGGCGAGCGCGCGGCCGTTGGTCTGGCCGCCGGACTTGAACTCCTTCTCCGGGATCAGCAGCGTGGTGATGAAGCTGGTGGCGATCAGGAAGCAGCTCATGTTGACCGCCGCGGCGGTCAACAACTTCTTGGTGTCCCGGATGCGGCCTTTCGGACTCTCCTCCGTGTCGCTGTCGTCGCCCTTCACGTGGGGCATGACCGCGACGCCGGTCTCGAAGCCGGAGAGGCCGAGGGCGAGTTTCGGGAAGACGATGAGGGCGACGCCGATCATCGCGAAGATGTTGCCGTATTCCCTGGTCAGGGCGCTGGTCCAGTCGGTGATCACGTGCTCGGCCGTGGCGACGTGGTAGAGGCCGACGATCACGACGACGACGTTGAGCGCGAGGTAGATGCCCACCAGGGCCACCGCGACGCCGATCGCCTCCAGGAAGCCCTTGAGGAAGACCGCGCCGAGCAGAGCCACCGGGAACAGCGTGATGATCATCTGCTTGCCGTGCAGGAAGTCGGTCAGATGGGGGTTCTCGACCAGGTGGGTGGAGGCGTCGGCGGCCGACAGGGTGATGGTGGTCAGGAAGTCGGTGGCGGCGAAGCCCAGCATGGTGAGCACGAAGAGCTTGCCCTGCCAGAAGGAGAGCACCCGCTCCAGCATGGCGATGGAGCCCTCGCCGTGCGGGCTCTCCTCGGCGACGCGGCGGTAGACCGGCAGGGCGCCGGCCAGGGTGACGATGACCAGCACGATGGTCGCGATCGGCGGCAGAAGGCCGGCCGCGAGGGCGGCGATGCCGGGCTGGTAGCCGAGGGTCGTGAAGTAGTCGACGCCGGTCAGGCACATCACCCGCCACCAGCGCTGGCCCTGGTGCGGCGGTTCGGGCTGCGCATGGGGGCCGGTGTGCCCGCCGCCCTTGCCCATGTCGGAAAGCCCCTCCAGCATCCAGGCGCGCAGGCGACTGGGCGGGGGCGTTCGGTGGTGGCCATCGGCGTGCTCCCGGTGCGCTGCTCCGTTGGGGGACAGGCCATCACGCGGACGGCCGCACCAGCGTAAGCAGAGAGTGACGCCAGGGCCCATGGGAGCGCGCTTCGAAGGCGTCAAGGCTCCGTCAAGAGCGGCTGGTTGCGTGCGTCATGTCGTACAGCGGCGTCGATGCCGTCGTCGCCGTGGTCCGCCAGCGGGCCGTCGGTGGGCGACGGAGGATTCGCTGGTCCTCGTCGCCCGCCCCGGTGGCGCGTGGCGTTCGATCAGTTCTGACGGGCCTTGCGGCCGTGGTTGGCCTTCTTCTTCCGGCGGGCCTTCTTCTTGCGGGTGCGCTTTGACATGGACGGCAACTCCGCTGCTGGTGGGGGGCCTTCAAGCGCTGCGACCGACCAGCAGGTCCGCCAGCTTGTTCAGACGCTTGACGGTGCGGTCCTCCGTGGCGGCCGGGGCAGGCGCGATGCGCGCGTCCCGGTCGTAGTAGGCGCCGTTGACGATCTCGACGGCCGGGTCACACAGGCGGACCACGTGCGCGGCGCCCTCGGCGGGGGAGACGCCCTCGTGGGCGTACAGGGCGAGCAGTGCTGTGTCACATACCCCCGGGTGCACGGAGACCGCGGTGACGCGCGGGTCGGCGGCGAACACCGTGAGAGCCAGCTGGGACTGCGCGTACGCGGCCAGCCGGGAGTAGTTACGGGCACGGTTGGGGTCGGACCACTGGATGGAGGCCGTGCGGTGCAGGGCCGACGAGACGTTGACGACGCGGCCGCCCGGGTCGCTGGTCAGGGCCGGCTCCAGCAGGCAGGTCAGCAGGTAGTGGGCGAGGAAGTTGACCTGGAAGGCGATCTCGTTGCCGTCCGCGGTGACGGTGTGCCACTCGGGGGCGGCCATGCCCGCGTTGTTGACCAGGACGTCCAGATGCGGGCGGACGGAGACGACGCTGCGGGCGAGTGTCTCGACCTCGACGAGGTGGGAAAAGTCCGCGCCGTACGGATGCAGTTGGGCGGTCTGGATGCCTGCCGTGGCGACCAGGCGGTCCGTGGCCGCCTGTGCCTCCTCGGTGGTACGGCCGTGCACCAGCACGGTGGCACCGCGCTCGGCGAGCTGCCTTGCGGTCTCGTAGCCGATGCCGGAGGTGCCGCCGGTGACCAGGACGGTACGAGAGGAGAGCTGCCCCGGCCCTCCGCGACGGCCTCGGCGAGGTTGGCGAAGACCACGGTCAGCCACAGCCAGGCGCTGATGACCCAGGTGAACACGGCCGGGTGCAGCAGCGCGGACAGGGTGGTCAGGGCGGCCCCCACGGACACCACGAAGAGCACTGGGTTCCTGACCAGCGCTCTCGGGGCTTGCGCATTGCCTCGGGGAGGGAGCTGACGAGTTGGGAGGGATCGAAGGCACCGTTCGGGGCGCGCCGTCGAGCTCCTCCCGGTGCTGGTCCTGAGGTGCACCGGGAGCGGGACGGCGGGGCCTGCTCGGGCGCGGCGGGATGCATGAGACCTTCGTGGTTGGGAGCGGCATGCGGCAGGGCATGCCGACGGACTGGTCGGTGGACAGGAGAGCCGGGTCCGTGCGGTGCCGGGGCCCCGGCGCCCCCCCGCCAGACGGACAGGGGGCCCGGCACACGCCAGGGCGCCC
>NZ_JBFACN010000056.1:0-17881 GCF_040640875.1 Streptomyces sp. NPDC021562 | reverse complement strand
CTCTTCTAACCCCCCTCCCCCCCCCCCCGCTCTCCCTACCTAAAACCCCCCCCCCCGCAACCCGGGCGGGGGGGGGGCGCCCCCGTCGGCGCGCCCCCGCCCGTGTCCGTCTTCTGCGTCTCTCGTGTCTTCGCGCGTCTTCGCGTCAGGTCGTCGTGCGCCGGCGCCGCGCCCCCGGCCGCCGCTCGCTCGGGCGGGTCACCGGGTCCCCGGCCTCGCGGGCGCTCGCCCGGCGGCGCAGCCCGAACTCGGCCAGCGCCTCCGCCAGCTTGGCGACGGACGGCTCCGGAGCCATCACGTCCACCCGCAGCCCGTGCTCCTCGGCGGTCTTGGCCGTGGCCGGACCGATGCAGGCGATGACCGTGACGTTGTGCGGCTTGCCGGCGATACCCACCAGGTTCCGCACGGTCGAGGACGACGTGAACAGCACGGCGTCGAAACCGCCGCCCTTGATCGCCTCGCGGGTCTCCGCCGGCGGCGGCGACGCCCGCACGGTGCGGTACGCCGTGACGTCGTCGACTTCCCAGCCCAGCTCGATCAGCCCGGCGACCAGGGTCTCGGTGGCGATGTCGGCGCGCGGCAGGAAGACGCGGTCGATCGGGTCGAACACCGGGTCGTACGGCGGCCAGTCCTCGAGGAGTCCGGCGGCCGACTGCTCCCCGCTCGGCACCAGGTCCGGCTTCACGCCGAAGGCGACCAGCGCCTTGGCGGTCTGCTCGCCGACCGCGGCCACCTTGATGCCCGCGAAGGCGCGCGCGTCGAGCCCGTACTCCTCGAACTTCTCCCGGACCGCCTTGACGGCGTTGACCGAGGTGAACGCGATCCACTCGTACCGTCCGGTGACGAGCCCCTTCACCGCCCGCTCCATCTGCTGGGGCGTGCGCGGCGGTTCGACGGCGATCGTCGGCACCTCGTGCGGCACCGCCCCGTACGACCGCAGCTGGTCGGAGAGCGACACCGCCTGTTCCTTCGTCCGCGGTACAAGCACCTTCCAGCCGAACAGCGGCTTGGACTCGAACCACGACAGCTGGTCGCGCTGCGCGGCGGCGGACCGCTCACCCACCACGGCTATCACCGGCCGCCCGCCGTCCGGCGAGGGCAGCACCTTCGCCTGCTTCAGCGTCTGCGCGATGGTGCCGAGGGTGGCGGTCCAGGTCCGCTGCCGGGTCGTCGTACCGGCGACGGTGACCGTCAGCGGGGTGTCCGGCTTGCGTCCGGCGGCCACCAGCTCACCGGCGGCCGCGGCCACCGAGTCGAGCGTCGTGGAGACCACGACCGTGCCGTCCGAGGCGCCGACCTCGGTCCAGCACCGGTCGGAGGCGGTCCGGGCGTCCACGAAGCGGACGTCCGCGCCCTGCGCGTCCCGCAGCGGCACACCGGCGTACGCCGGCACACCCACCGCCGCCGCGACACCGGGCACGACCTCGAAGGGCACACCGGCGGCGACGCAGGCGAGCATTTCCTCGGTCGCGTACGTATCAAGTCCCGGGTCCCCGGACACCGCACGGACGACCCGCCTGCCACCCCGCGCGGCCTCCATGACAAGATGAGCCGCATCCCGCGCGGGCGGGAGGGAAGCGGTCGTTGACGCTCCGTCAACAACCGTGAGTTGAGGCGCGCCCGTGCCCGGATACGGGTCCGACGACGGATCCGGATTCGTGGGCACGACGGAGACGCCCTGCCTGGCGTGGCTCCTGATCACGTCGAGCACGTCGTGCTCGGCGACCAGGACGTCCGCGCTGGACAGTGCCTCCACGGCACGCAAGGTCAGCAGTCCCGGATCCCCGGGTCCGGCACCCAGGAAGGTGACGTGCCCGTGATCGAGGCCGGCGGGAAGGTTGGTGGGGCTCACTGTGCTCGCTCCCCCATCAGACCGGCCGCGCCCTGGGCAAGCATCTCGGTGGCGAGTTCGCGACCGAGCGCCGTCGCCTGGTCGTATGTCTCGGGCACGGGACCGGTGGTGGACAACTGCACCATCCGGGTGCCGTCGGTCGTGCCGACGACTGCCCGCAGGCGCAATTCCTTGACAGTCTGCCCGTCGGCCAGAAGGTCGGCCAGCGCGCCCACAGGGGCGGAGCAGCCGGCCTCCAGGGCGGCGAGCAGTGACCGCTCGGCGGTCACGGCGACCCGCGTGAACGGGTCGTCGAGTGCCCCGAGCGCGGCGATCAGCGACGCGTTGTCCGCGGCGCACTCGATCGCCAGTGCCCCCTGGCCGGGGGCGGGCAGAACCGTGTCGACCGACAGGAAGTCGGTCACCTCGTCGATGCGGCCGATGCGGCTGAGTCCGGCCGCGGCCAGCACCACGGCGTCGAGTTCGCCGGCGTGCACGTATCCGATCCGGGTGTCGACGTTCCCCCGGATCGGGACGGTCGTTATGTCCAGCGCGTGCGCACGGGCGTACGCGTTGAGCTGGGCCGTACGGCGCGGCGAACCGGTGCCGATGCGCGCCCCGCGCGGCAGGTCGGTGAACTTCAGCGCGTCCCGGGCGACGATCACGTCCCGCGGGTCCTCGCGCACCGGCACGGCGGCCAGCACCAGGTCGGCGGGCTGGGTGGTCGGGAGGTCCTTCAGCGAGTGAACCGCGAAGTCGACCTCGCCGCGCAGCAGCGCGTCCCGCAGGGCGGTCACGAAGACACCCGTGCCGCCGATCTGTGCGAGGTGCTCGCGGGAGGTGTCGCCGTAGGTGGTGATCTCGACGAGCTCGACGGGCCGTCCGGTCACCTGGCTCACGGCCTCGGCCACTTGCCCGGACTGGGCCATGGCGAGTCGGGATCGCCTGGTCCCCAGTCTCAGTGGAATGTCACTCATGCCGGTCGGTCCTTCTCGGTCGTGCTGTCCACGGCCCGGGAGACGGCGGCCACCGTCTCCGGGTCGAGGTCGAACAGGGTCCGCAGCGCGTCCGCGTACCCGGCGCCGCCGGGCTCGGCCGCGAGCTGCTTGACCCGTACGGTCGGCGCGTGCAGCAGCTTGTCGACGACCCGGTGCACCGCCTGGCGGATCTCCCCGCGCTGGCGTTCGTCCAGGTCGGGCAGGCGCCCGTCCAGGCGGGCGATCTCGCCCGCGACGACGTCGGCGGCCATGGTCCGCAGCGCCACCACGGTGGGCGTGATGTGCGCGGCCCGCTGCGCGGCGCCGAACGCGGCCACCTCGTCGGAGACGATACGGCGGACCTGGTCCACGTCGGCGGCCATCGGGGCGTCGGCCGACGCCTCGGCCAGCGACTCGATGTCCACCAGCCGCACCCCGGCCAGCCGGTGCGCGGCGGCGTCGATGTCCCGGGGCATGGCGAGGTCGAGGAGGAACAGCGCAGGGGCGGGCCGTGCGAACCCGGCGACCGGCTCCGGCCTGCGCCGCTCGGGGATCCGGCCGACGCGGGCCGCGGTCGCGGCGAGCGCGCCGATCAGCTCGGCCTCGGCCTCCACCTCGGCCTCCGGGGTACGGCGCCCGGCCTCCCGGATGTCCACCGTCCCGTTGTCCACCCAGGCCGCGTGCTGCTCCAGCTCGGCGGCGGCCATACCGGCGACGGCGGCCTCCCCCAGCACGGAGAAACCACTCTGCTCGGCGGCGAGGTCGAGCGGACAGTTCTCGTCGGCGTCCGTCAGACCGCGGGCATGCGTGCCGCCCGGGGCGACGGGGGTACCCCCGGTCGGGCGAAGCCGGGACTGCGGCAGGGTGGCCGCGGACGGCACTCCGTCGGCGGAGGGCTGCACCCCGTCGGCGCCGGGCTGCGCGACCGGCGCCCGGCCCGCATCGGCGTCCTGTACCCGCCCGGCGACGGCGGCCGCAACCGCGTCCGCGGTCAGCACCAGCCCCGTCGCCCCGGTGCAGGACACCACGACGTCGGCACGTGTCAGCTCGCCCGGCACCGCTTCCATCGGTACCGCGCGGGCGGCCACGTCCGTGTCGTCGCCCTCGGAGAGGATCCCTGCGAGCCGCTCGGCGCGGTCGAACGTCCGGTTGGCCACCACGATCTCGGCGACCCCGGCCCGCGCCAGCGTGGCGGCGGCCAGCGAGGACATCGAGCCCGCGCCGATGACCAGCGCCTTCTTGCCGGTGGCCCAGGTCTCCACGTCCGCACCCGCGGCCAGCTGCTCCAGGCCGAAGGTCACCAGCGACTGCCCGGCCCGGTCGATGCCGGTCTCGGAGTGGGCGCGCTTGCCCACCCGGAGGCCCTGCTGGAACAGGTCGTTCATCAGCCGGCCGGCGCTGTGCAGCTCCTGCGCGCGGGCCAGCGAGTCCTTTATCTGGCCGAGGATCTGCCCCTCGCCGACGACCATCGAGTCGAGCCCGCAGGCCACCGAGAACAGGTGGTGGACGGCGCGGTCCTCGTAGTGCACGTAGAGATAGGGAGTGAGCTCGTCCAGCCCGACCCCGCTGTGCTGGGCGAGCAGCGTGGACAGCTCGGCGACCCCGGCGTGGAACTTGTCGACGTCGGCATACAGCTCGATGCGGTTGCAGGTGGCGAGCACCGCGGCCTCGGTGGCCGGCTCGGCGGCGACCGTGTCCTGGACCAGCTTGACCTGGGCGTCCGCGGAGAGCGCGGCCCGTTCCAGGACGCTGACCGGGGCGCTGCGGTGGCTCAGCCCGACGACGAGGAGACTCATGCCGGCATCACGGCGGGTACGTCCCCGTCGGGCCCCTGCTCGCCGGCCTCCTGGTGGGTGACCACGGGCGGCACCGCTCCCTCGTGGTCCTCGCCGGCCTTGCGCTGCTCGTGGAAGGCGAGGATCTGCAGCTCGATGGAGAGGTCGACCTTGCGCACGTCGACGCCGTCCGGGACGGTCAGCACGGTCGGCGCGAAGTTCAGGATGGAAGTGACGCCGGCGGCCACCAGCCGGTCGCAGACCTGCTGGGCGGCGCCCGCGGGGGTGGCGATCACGCCGATGCTGACGCCGTTGTCCTGGATGATCTTCTCCAGGTCGTCGGTGTGCTGCACGGGGATACCGGCCACCGGCTTCCCGGCCATCGCGGGGTCGGCGTCTATCAGGGCGGCGACCCGGAAGCCGCGGGAGGCGAACCCGCCGTAGTTGGCGAGGGCGGCGCCGAGGTTACCGATACCGACGATCACCACGGGCCAGTCCTGGGTCAGGCCCAGCTCACGGGAGATCTGGTAGACGAGATATTCGACGTCGTAGCCGACACCGCGCGTGCCGTACGAACCCAGGTAGGAGAAGTCCTTGCGCAGCTTCGCGGAGTTGACCCCCGCGGCGGCGGCCAGTTCCTCGGAGGAGACCGTGGGGACCGAGCGCTCCGACAGTGCGGTCAGCGCCCGGAGGTACAGCGGAAGCCTGGCGACGGTGGCCTCGGGGATCCCTCGGCTGCGGGTCGCCGGTCGGTGAGTTCGGCCAGTTGCCACGGTGCTCCAACAGGTTGAGCGGGGCTGCGGACGGTCACTCGTACCCAGACCGCCCCGTCGACAGCAGGCTATGTCTTTGTGAACGCGTGCACAAAGATTGTGTCCGATTTGTCCGGCGAACGTGACCGGGGTCACGCGCCCCCGGCGCGGCCGTACGGAACCGGCGCACACACGCGCACGCTCCCTCTCCGTCGGGGGCAAAACCGCACACACTCCTTACGAATCCCGCCCCCCGAGACCAAGCCGCCGTCGATCCTAAGCGACTTCGCAGCCGGTTTGGACTAGTCGGTCAGTGCCTTGCGGAGCCGCTCTTCGTTCACGCGCCAGAAGGTGTGCTGTTCACCGTCGACGAGTACCACCGGAATCTGCTCCCAGTACAGGTCGTACAGCCGCTGGTCCTGGGTGACGTCCTGGTGCTCCCAGGGCACGTCGAGGTCGCCGCACACCTTCTCGACCACGGCCTGTGCGTCATCACACAGATGGCAGCCGGGCTTACGGATGAGGGTGACCAGCCGCACACGGGGCGCGGGCGCCTTCCGGCCGAAGAGGGGACTCATGTCGTCCATTGTCCCGCCCCCGGCAGGGCGGATCCGCCGCCTCCTGGGCACCTTCCTCGCCCTGCTTCACGGCACGGTCGCGGAGAGTTCACACCCATCCAACTCCCGTGACTCCGGAACCACCGGGCGGACTGGCTATGCTCACGACATGGCCGCTCTCGGATGGCTCACTCCCCGTAGGCGCTCCGCCACGGCGCGGAGCGTGTTGGCAGGCGAGGCCTCGGCAGAGGCCGCGCGCAAGAACCAGGAAGCGCCGGCGCCCGTCGCAGAGGCCGAGGAACCCCAGTTCCCGGTGCTCGGCGACGAGAAGGCAGCCGCGTTCTTCGACCTGGACAACACGGTGATGCAGGGCGCCGCCATCTTCCACTTCGGCCGCGGCCTGTACAAACGGAAGTTCTTCGAGACCCGCGACCTCGCCAGGTTCGCCTGGCAGCAGGCGTGGTTCCGGCTGGCCGGCGTCGAGGACCCCGAGCACATGCAGGACGCCCGCGACTCGGCCCTGTCGATCGTCAAGGGCCACCGGGTGGCGGAACTCCAGACCATCGGCGAGGAGATCTACGACGAGTACATGGCCGAGCGCATCTGGCCCGGCACCCGCGCCCTCGCCCAGGCTCACCTGGACGCGGGCCAGAAGGTGTGGCTCGTCACGGCGGCGCCGGTGGAGATCGCCGGCGTGATCGCCCGCCGCCTCGGGCTGACCGGCGCCCTCGGGACGGTGGCCGAGTCGGTCGGCGGCGTCTACACCGGCAAGCTGGTCGGCGAGCCCCTGCACGGGCCGGCGAAGGCGGAGGCGGTGCGCGCGCTGGCCGCGGCCGAGGGCCTCGACCTCTCCCGGTGCGCGGCCTACAGCGACTCCCACAACGACATCCCGATGCTGTCCCTGGTCGGTCACCCGTACGCCATCAACCCGGACACGAAGCTGCGCAAGCACGCCCGTGAGATGGACTGGCGCCTGCGCGACTACCGGACGGGCCGCAAGGCGGCCAAGGTGGGCATCCCGGCGGCGGCCGGGGTGGGCGCGGTAGCAGGCGGCACAGCAGCAGCCATCGCCCTGAGCCGCCGCCGCCGCTGACACCCCCCGCCCACCCGCCCGGCAAAAACGTCCCTGTGCATCGCGACCGGCCGAGGTCTCCTGCCTTGCCGGGCCTTTCGCGTGGTCTCGGACAGTCGGCGAGGGCCTCGGTCCGGGTGGCGCCGGGGCGGGCCGCCGGGCGGGGGCGGGAGGGACAGGTGGCCCGTGTGCGGGGGCGTGTTCGCGTCGTTCGCCGCGGCCCGGCAGGGGTGTCGGCCCTCGCGCGCCCGAATTATCGCGCGGCTGCCCCAACACGCCCTCGACTCCGCCTGAACACGCACCTTTCTGATCAACAATCAGTCACTCTGCGGCACTTGAACCGGCTCAAATCGGTAAGAGAAGCGACGCAATCGGCGATTTGAGCAACTCGGTGTAGCAGTGCCTGCACGAAGCGTTATTCTCCTCAGACGCACACCGGTACCCCTCCGTCGCCACGACGGGTGAACGGTTCCGCACTGCACGTGATGAAAGCTCTGCCTCTGGGAGTCCCGTGTACCCACACGTCGGGGTTGACGCCTCGGGCCTGGCTACGCTGCGCGCAACAGTCGCGACGGTCAAAGAGACGCTGCGCGGCCTCGTCCCCACCGCGTACGCCGTCCCCGCCTTCGCCTCCACCGCCCCCGTCGGCCCCTGCTACGCACTGGCCGACGGCGGCGCCGCGGTCGGCAGACGCGGCCGTTCGACCGGCACCGCCGCCCCCGCCCGCCGTCCGGCCGCGGACAGCGACAGCGCCCGGATGATGGACCTCGTGGAGCGCGCCCAGGCCGGCGAGTCCGACGCCTTCGGCCGCCTCTACGACCAGTACAGCGACACCGTCTACCGCTACATCTACTACCGCGTGGGCGGCAAGGCGACCGCCGAGGACCTCACCAGCGAGACGTTCCTGCGCGCGCTCCGCCGGATCGGCACCTTCACCTGGCAGGGCCGCGACTTCGGCGCCTGGCTGGTCACCATCGCCCGCAACCTGGTCGCCGACCACTTCAAGTCGAGCCGCTTCCGCCTGGAGGTCACCACCGGCGAGATGCTCGACGCCAACGAGGTCGAGCGCTCCCCGGAGGACTCCGTCCTGGAGTCCCTCTCCAACGCCGCGCTGCTCGACGCCGTACGACGCCTCAACCCCCAGCAGCAGGAGTGCGTGACGCTCCGCTTCCTCCAGGGCCTCTCGGTGGCCGAGACCGCCCGGGTGATGGGCAAGAACGAGGGCGCCATCAAGACCCTCCAGTACCGTGCCGTGCGCACTCTCGCCCGGCTCCTCCCGGAGGACGCGCGCTGAGACGGCCACCCTCGGCGACGGCCAACTCACGTTCCGTCAAAGCCCGTTGCCTTTCTCAGCCGATCTCCGCTCGTCCGTAACCCAAGTGCCGAGCCGCTCGTTGTGCGGGATACAGGCTCCCTGTGGTCACGTCCAGCAAGTCCCTGATCACACGATCGTGTGGTCCGGTCGAGGGCGTGCAACCCTCAGGACCCCCTGGGGAGTCGACCGTCATGACGAGAGGAGGTGCCGCCAGTGATCGCGAACGTATCGGCACACCGGCGGGCGAACGCCTTCGCCCAGGCCCTGGAGGAGCAGCCCGACCGGGACCCGGCGGCCGAGCGGTCCGAGGGACCGGTGGGCGACGCACCGGCCACACCGGACCGGGCTGAACCGACCGAGCAGGGCGAACTGCTGGCCCTGGCGACGGGGCTCGCCGCACTGCCCAAACCGGAGCTCGACCCTGAGGTCAAGGTCGTGCAGCGGGCCCGGCTGGTGGCCGCGATGGAGGCCATGCTGGCGGAGGGCACCCTGGGTGGGGCGGCGGACACCGCGGTGCCCGGACAGCGCTCCGGCAGTTCGAAGGGCGCCCATCGGGCCAGTCCGCTGGGCAGGTTGCGACCGCGTACCCGGCTCACGAAGGGGCTCGCGGCCGGCGGCCTGAGCGTCGGCGTGGCCGCCGGAGCCTTCGGCGGGGTGGCCGCGGCCAGTTCCGACGCCCTTCCCGGCGACTCGCTGTACGGCCTCAAACGCGGCATCGAGGACTTCAAGCTCAACTACCTGTCCGACGGTGACGACCAGCGCGGTCAGACCTACCTCGACCAGGCCTCGACCCGGCTGATGGAGGCCCGCCGACTGATGGAGCGGGACCGCGGCGGCCAGCTCGACCACGAGTCGATCGGCGAGATCCGGCGCACGCTGTCCGGCATGCAGCACGACGTCACCGAGGGCCACCGCCTGCTCCACGAGGCCTACGAACGCGACCCGGACTCGCTGGGACCCATCCAGGCCCTGTCCGCCTTCGCGCAGTCCCACCGCCAGGCCTGGGGTGCCCTGCGCGAGCGGCTCCCGGTCCAGCTCGGCGACGTCAGCCAGCAGGTGACGTCGGTCTTCGCCGCCATAGACGAAGAGGTCGGCCCGCTGCAGTCCCTGCTCCCCCAGCCGCCCCAGCACACCGGCGGCAGCACCGGCAGCCAGGGCTCGGGCACGACGTCCACCGGTTCCCCCGGCCGCCACCGGTCGACGGCCCCGTCGTCCTCCGGCAGCTCCTCCACGGGCCACGAGTCCGGCCACGGCACCCCCAGCGGCTCGGCCTCCGGCAGCAGCAGCGACGACGGGCTGATCGGCGGTGCCACCGGCGGCCTCCTGGACCCGCCGAAGACAGGCACGAGCACGCCGACTCCGTCGAAGACCGCGTCCGGTGCCCCGGACGTCACCCTGCCCCCGCTCCTCCCCGGCCTGCTGCCGGGCCTGGGCATCGACGGCGAGAACACCGGCAACTGAGAAACACCGGTTCCCCGCGCCCCCGTTCAGGGGCGCGGGGCTCTGTCGCGACGCCTCAGAAGAAGACCGACCTCCGCTGCACGAGCAGTTTGTACAGCGTGTGCTGGATCTGCTCCCGCACCTGATCCGTCAGGTTGAACATCAGCATCGGATCCTCGGCCGCCTCGGGCGGGTACCCGTCGGTCGGAATCGGCTCCCCGAACTGGATCGTCCACTTCGTCGGCAACGGCACCGCCCCGACCGGCCCCAGCCAGGGAAACGTCGGCGTCAGCGGGAAGTAGGGAATTCCCAGCACCCGAGCCAGCGTCTTCGCGTTGCCGATCATCGGGTAGATCTCCTCCGCCCCCACGATCGAGCAGGGAATGATCGGCACCCCCTGCCGCAACGCGGTCGACACGAACCCGCCCCGCCCGAACCGCTGGAGCTTGTACCGCTCGCTGAACGGCTTCCCGATGCCCTTGAACCCCTCCGGCATCACCCCGACCAGCTCGCCCTGCCCCAGCAGCCGCTCGGCGTCCTCCGCGCACGCGAGCGTGTGCCCGAGCTTGCGCGCCAGCTCGTTCACCACCGGCAGCACGAACACCAGATCCGCCGCGAGCAGCCTGAGGTGACGATTCGCCGGATGGTGGTCGTGCACGGCCACCTGCATCATCAGGCCGTCCAACGGCAGCGTCCCCGAGTGGTTGGCGACGATCAGCGCACCGCCCTCGGCCGGGATGTTCTCCAGGCCCTTCACGTCGACGCGGAAGTACTTCTCGTACACCGGCCGCAGCAGGGACATCAGGACCTGGTCGGTCAGTTCCTCGTCGTAGCCGAAGTCGTCGACCTCGTAGTCCCCGGTGAGCCGCCGCCGCAGGAACGCCAGCCCGCGCGCGACACGCCGCTCCAGGCCGGACTCGTCGTGCGGCGGCTGCTCCGCACCTGTCCGCTCCGCACCCGCCTCAGGGTTCTCCCGGGTCACCTGCACATCCTCCTGCGCGGGGATCCGCCCCGCGAGGGGCTGGACCTCACGGACCGCCCCCGGCTCGCGTCCCGCCCCGGACTCACGCGTCCCCGCCTGCTCACCGCCGCTCTTGCGCCGGCCGCCCGCGCCCCGGCGCCGGGCCGGCCGCTGGGCGGCAGCCCCGCGGGACCGGTCGTCGTCGAACGGAATGACCTTGGCGTCCGCCATCGTTGTTGCGCTCCTCAGTTGGCGCTCTGGGTCGGGGTCTTCGTCGAGGACTTCGCCGGGGTCCTCGTCACCGGGTTCCCGCCGTGCAGCGCGGGCAACGCGGCGATCCGGTCGACGACCGCGGCCACGGCCTCGGGCGGCAGCAGCCCCGGGTCCTGGGCGCGCACGAAATCCGCGAACGTCTGCGCCGTCGTGTACTTCGGCCGGAACCCGAGCGTCTCGCGCATCTGGACGGTGTCCACCACCCGGCCGTGCGTCAGCAGCCGGATCTGCTCGGGCGAGAAGTCGCTCATGCCGAGCGTCCGCACCAGCGAGCCGGCCCAGGTGACCGCGGGCAGCAGCAGCGGCACGGTGGGCCGTCCCAGCCGCCTCGAGCACTGCGAGAGCAGCAGCACACCGTCACCGGCGATGTTGAACGTGCCGCTGTTGAGCGTCCCGCGCGCGGGCTCGTGCGAGGCGATCCGCAGCACGTCGATGACATCGTCCTCGTGCACGAACTGCAGCCGGGGGTCGTAGCCGAAGACGGTGGGCAGCACGGGCAGCGAGAAGTAGGACGCGAGCGGGGTGTCCGCCGTCGGACCGAGGATGTTGGCGAACCGCAGCACGCACACCGCCACGTCGGGCCGCCTCCTGGCGAACCCGCGCACATACCCCTCCACCTCCACGGTGTCCTTCGCGAACCCGCCGCTGGGCAGCGACTTCGGCGGGGTCGTCTCCGTGAAGACGGCCGGGTCCTTGGGCGCGGAGCCGTACACGTTCGTACTGGACTTGATCACCAGCCGCTTCACGTTCGGCGCCTTCTGACAGGCGCCGAGCAGCTGCATCGTCCCGATGACGTTGGTCTCTTTGACGCTGGTCCGGCTGCCGCTGCCGAGCGGTGTCCCCGTCACGTCCATGTGGACGACGGTGTCGGCACCGCTCTCGGCCAGCACCCGGGCGATGGAGGGCTGCCGGATGTCCGTCTGGATGAAGTCCGCCCCGCCCAGGTGGTGCTCCGGCGGCACCGCGTCCACGGCGACGACCCGCTCCACTTCGGGGTCACGCTGCACGCGCCGTACGAACCGGCCCCCGAGCTGACGGGCCACTCCGGTCACGAGCACGACCTTTCCCAAGATCAGCGCCTTTCTTCCGTGTTCCCGTACGCGGCCAACTTAGCGGCTCGGCGGTGCCGCGGCATGACCCCCGACAGGCCACGACGAGCCGCGACGGCCGGAAAATGCGTGTGACCCCCCACCGTACTGGTGGGGGGTCACACACAAGCTTCCGCGGCTCGGCGCCGTAATTACTTCTTGTTACGACGCTGAACGCGCGTGCGCTTGAGCAGCTTGCGGTGCTTCTTCTTGGCCATCCGCTTGCGCCGCTTCTTGATAACAGAGCCCACGACTACCCTCGCTCACTTCTCATCACTCGGTGCTGGGCGCCATGGGCCCATACGACCTACGAGGGGCTAGCCTACCCGCCCGAGCGCTGAGGTCGTAATCGAGGTGTTCCGGGGAGGTCCCGGAACCGTCGTCAGGCGGTCTCGACCCCCACATAGCTCTCGCGAAGGTACTCGTGTACCGCTTGCTCGGGGACGCGGAAGGACCGCCCCACCCGGATCGCGGGCAGATGACCGCTGTGCACCAGCCGGTACACGGTCATCTTCGACACTCGCATCACCGCGGCGACCTCCGCCACGGTAAGGAACACGACCTCGTTCAGAGGCCTCTGGTCTGCAGCCATGTCACACACCCGAACCTTCCGCACTCGACGGGCCACCGGCTTCCCCTTCCGGTGACTCTTCGTCGTTGCGTGCTCACTCCCCAATGTAGGGGCGGGTGATGCGAGTGGGGAAGAGGTGCACCCATCGGCGGCCTACTGTGACAGACAGGCTCGATTGAGTACGTAGCGGGTGAGAGGCATGTAGTAGTCGGACCGCACGCCGTCGTCAACCGGAACGGCCACTGACACCACCCCCTCGGCCTCGCCCACGAAGACCGCGGGGTCATCCGTATCCGCCAGACCAATGGCCTCAAACCCGAGCTGACCTGCACCGCAGACCCATCCATGGTCCCCTACCACGAGCTCGGGCAGCGGCCCGCCACCCCCGGCGGCGGCGTCCAGCGCCAGCCGAACCGGCAGCGGCGAGTGCGTGTGCGTCCCCGGCGCACAACCGGGGCGTTCACCTCCCGGTTCCCGCACCAACCCGACACCTTGTACGTAATCGAGGGTGCACGTACGTAGACCGAACCGGGTCGTTATGTCGACACGGCGACCCTGCGCAGGGGTGAGGATCTCACATCCCACCGCCGACAGCGCGTCCGCCAGAGCTGCGTAGAAACCGATCAGCCGGTGCGGGTGCCCGGTCCCGAACAGCACGGGCGCGCGACGCCGGGCGGCAGCCCCCACCCGCTCGGCGAAAGCGTCCAGAGCAGCCACCGTGCGTTCCGGGTCGATCACATCATGCCCTGAAACGAACTCGGGATCGTCCGAAACCCCGCACTTGCCCGCCATCAGCCGAACCAACTCGCGCTCGGTCCAGACCCCTTGGGGATCGATCCCGATCAGTGCCCGGGGGTCCCGAGCCGCGAACAACCGGTACCGGCGCAGACTGCGCTCCCGGGAGCCGGCCACCGCCCCGGCAAGCCCGACAGCCACCAGATACGCACGAAGCTCACCGACATCCGACACGGCTGAGATGGTGACGCACCCACCCCCGGAAGTACCCCAAAACGACAGAACACCCCACGCATGGCCCAATGCCCAACACCAGCGGCTCACCACCCGCCGCCCAGCGCTCACCGCTCGGTGCTCGCCGGCCAACGCCCGCCGCCCAACGGCCCAAAGCCCGGCGCTCGCCGCTCGCCGCCCGCCGCCCAACGCTCGCCGCCCGCCGCCCAACGGCCGCCGCTCGTTGCCCGGCGCCCAACGCCCCCCGCGGCGGCGGGACGCCCCTACGCCAGTAGGCCGCGCAGCGGGAATGCGGCGCGGCGTGTGGCCAGCACCGCCTGGTCCAGCCGGTCCGCGGGGTCGTACCCGGCGTCCCACGACGCCCACCCCACCGGCCACCGCCCGTCCGTCATCCGCCCCGGCCCCAACTGCCGGGTCCGGGCGAACACCTCCTGGCGCCATTCCTCCGGCACCAGCGTCTCCGGCTCGATCTCCCGCCCCGCCGCGATCGCCACCAGATGCGTCCAGGACCGCGGCACGACGTCCACCACCTCGTACCCCCCGCCCCCCAGGGCGACCCACTTCCCGCCGGCGTACTCGTGCGCCAGCTCATGGCAGGCCACCTGCACGGCCCGCTGCGCGTCCAGCGAGACGGCCAGGTGGGCCAGCGGATCCTCGAAGTGCGTGTCGGCGCCGTGCTGCGTCACCAGCACCTGCGGCCGGAAGTCGGCGAGCAGCTCCGGCACCACGGCGTGGAACGCCCGCACCCACCCCGCGTCCCCGGTCCCGGCCGGCAACGCCACGTTCACCGCGGCCCCCTCCCCCGCCCCGGCGCCCACCTCGGCGGGCCACCCGGTCTGCGGGAACAGGGTCCGGGGGTGCTCGTGCAGCGAGATCGTCAGGACCCGCGGATCCTCCCAGAACGCGGCCTGCACCCCGTCCCCGTGGTGCACGTCGACATCCACGTAGGCGACCCGCTCGGCGCCGAGTTCCAGCAGCCGCGCGATCGCCAGCGCGGGATCGTTGTAGACGCAGAACCCTGACGCGGCCCCCGGCATCGCGTGGTGCAGCCCGCCCGCGAAGTTCACCGCGTGCTCGGCGTCCCCCCGCCACACCGCCTCCGCGGCCGCCACCGACTGCCCCGCGATCAGCGCGGACACCTCGTGCATCCCGGCGAAGGCGGGATCGTCCACGGTCCCGAGACCGTACGACTGGTCGGCTTCCGCGGGGTCCGTCGAAGCCGCCTTCACGGCCTCGACGTAGTCCTCCCTGTGCACCAGCCGCAGCGTCGACTCCCCGGCCGGCTTCGCCGCGACGACCTCCACCGCCCGGTCGAGCCCGAAGGCGCCGACCAGACTCCGGGTCAACGCCAGCCGGACCGGATCCATCGGATGGCCCGGACCGAAGTCATAGCCCGTTACTGCCTCGTCCCACATCAGCTGTGCGCGGCCGCTCATGACCGCCACCGTATCGGTCCGGCCTGGTCGCGAACGAACGGGCGTACACCAACGTCACCAGCACCAACACCATCGGCACGAGCATCGCCCCGCGATAACTCCACGCGTCGCCCAGCGCACCCACCAACGGCGAACCGATCAGGAAGCCGACGTAGTTGAAGATGTTCAACCGGGCGATGGCCGCATCCGAAGCCCCCGGGAACAACCTCCCCGCCGCCGCGAAGGTCTGCGGCACCAGCACGCACAACCCCAGCCCCAGCAGAGTGAACCCGGCCATCCCGACCCACGCCCCGGGCGCGACCGCCACCACCGCGAACCCGACGGCCGCCACCAGCACCCCCAGCCGTACGACGGTCACCGCCCCGAACCGCCGCACCCCGAAGTCCCCGATGGCCCGCCCGACCAGCGTGGTCACCATGTACACGTTGTACGGCACGGTCGCCAGCTGCTCACTGCTGCCCAGCACGTCCTTCAGGTACTTCGCACTCCAGTTGGAGACGGTCGAGTCCCCGATGTAGGCGAACGTCATCACCAGGCACAGCGGCAGCAGCACCCTGAACACGACACCCCCACCGGCGCCCCCGGCCGCCCCGTCCGCCACCGGCGCGGGCTCGCCGTCCACGTACCACCGGCTCCCCACCAGCGTCGCCGGCAACAGCACCGCCACGACCGGCAGATACGACACCCACAGCGCCAGGTGCCAGTGCGCCCCCGCCCAGGCCAGCGAGGCCCCCAGGATCCCGCCCAGGCTGTATGCGGCGTGGAAGCTGAGCATGATGCTCCGGCCGTACGTCCGCTGCAGACTCACCCCGAGCATGTTCATGGACGCGTCCAGCGCCCCCACGGCGAGCCCGAACACGCCCAGCGCCACGGCCAGCTCGGCCAGGTGCCCGCCGGACCCGACGCCGAGCAGCGCCAGCATCACCACGGGCTGGGCCCAGCGCAGCAGCCTGCTGGGGCGTATGCGCTTCACCAGCTGCTCGGTGGTGACACTGCCGACCCCGGCCAGGATCGGCACGGCGGCGAGAAAGACCGGCAGCAGCGCGTCGGAGACGCCGTACCGGTCCTGGATGGCGGGGATGCGCGTCACCAGCAGCGCGAAGGTGGCGCCCTGAGTGAAGAAACTGAACGCCAACGAGGCCCTACCGCGCCGCAGCACATCTGTCATGGCGGCGAGCGTAGGGCCCCGGCGTACTCGTGGGTAGATCCAACCAAAGATGAATTTCCTTCAGCTTCGGCGCTCCCCGGTGGCTCCCGTTCAGGCGGCGACCGCGAGTTCCCGCTCCTCCGCGGCCTCCTGGCGCTTCACCTCGTCGGTGATCAGGCGGGCCATCGGCTCGGCGGCCGCGCCGCCGCAGACCACCATCCCGAGGGTGATGGCACCGACCAGGAAGACCGAGCCCAGCCAGACCATCGTGGCCACGGGGATCGTGTAGGCGCCGACGACCCGGGCGACGCACTCCACGACCAGGACCACGCCCCAGATGACGGAGAACACCCGCTCCTTGCGCAGGAACTCCGCCGACCGGGCCGCGGCACCGGCCGCCAGCCGCTCCCAGGCCGCCTCCCGGGCCGGGTCCCCCTTCAGCAGGAAGGGCCTCAGCCCCGCCGTCATCATCGGCTTCCCCAGGGCCACCGACACCAGGATCCCGATGCCGACCGTGCTGCTCACCGCGCCGTCCTTGGCGAGCATCAGCCTCGGGTCTCCGGAGACGAAGCTGAGTGCCAGCCCGACCACGTTCACGACCAGGATCAGCGCCGCCAGTCCGTTGGTCCTGCGCTCCCTGACCACACCCCACACCGTCCGCACGGCCGGCACCACGCTGCTCCAGGCGAGCGCCGCGAAGGTGCTCATCCCGAAGGCCCCCTTGAGGAAGTAGTACGACCCGAGGGGTACCGCCACGTCCACGAGCAGCGGCCGGAGGTTCTCCAGCACGCTGGGCCGCCGCTTGTTCAGGGACCCGGTGCTCGTCGTCTTCGTCATGCCCTCAGCTTCGCGTCCGGACGGGGTCCCGCAGTAGGAACGAACGTCCGGAGG
Source organism: Streptomyces sp. NPDC021562 (assembly GCF_040640875.1). Classification (NCBI taxonomy): domain Bacteria; kingdom Bacillati; phylum Actinomycetota; class Actinomycetes; order Kitasatosporales; family Streptomycetaceae; genus Streptomyces; species Streptomyces sp. NPDC021562. The sequence goes on along the minus strand of NZ_JBFACN010000056.1, from coordinate 826 downwards.
TCGGCATGACAATTGTCAGCGCCGGCGCGATGCCCTCGGTCATTCCAGCAGGTCGGCCAAGTGCCCCAGGTCGGAGAAGAGGCGGGTCGCACCCCGCAGCCGGTCGGCCGGTGTCATGGCGGTGAACCCGTACACGTCCATCCCGGCCGCGACCGCCGCCCGCACCCCCAGCGGGCTGTCCTCCACGACGGCACAGCGCCCCGGCGCGACCCCCATCCGCTCGGCCGCGTACAGGAAGAGGTCCGGCGCCGGCTTCCCCCGGCCCACGTCCTGCGAACTGAAGACCCGTGCCGCGTCGAACCACCGGTCCAGCCCGGTCGTACGGTGCCCCACCCGGATCCGCTCATGACTCCCGGACGACGCCACGCAGTACGGCACCCCGTCCGCCGCCAGTCGCTCCAGCAGTTCCGCCGCCCCGGCGACGGGCTTCAACTCCCGCTCGAAGGCGGCGAACACCCGGGCGTGGAAGACGTCGTCGAAGTCGTCCGGCAGACGCCGTCCGGTGCGCTCCTCGACGAGCTCATGGACGCGGTGCATCGCGGACCCCATGTAGTCCCGTATGGAGTCCTCGTAGGAGGTGGGGTGTCCCAGCTCGGTGAGATACCCGGCGAGCAGCCGATTGGAGATGGGCTCGCTGTCCACGAGGACGCCGTCGTTGTCGAAGATGACCAGGTCATAGCGCATGGGGTCGAGCATAAACGCGAAAAGGCCCACGCCATATGGCGTGGGCCTTTCCCAATATTTGTTCGGCGGCGTCCTACTCTCCCACAGGGTCCCCCCTGCAGTACCATCGGCGCTGTGAGGCTTAGCTTCCGGGTTCGGAATG
>NZ_JBFACN010000055.1:0-18528 GCF_040640875.1 Streptomyces sp. NPDC021562 | reverse complement strand
GGCGCGCGGCCCCGGGCGCTCGGGGGGGGGTCGCCCCTTGGGGGCGCCCCGGCCCAGCCAACACGCCGCCGCGCCATGGCCCCGGGGGGGGGCGGATCAGCCGCCCCGGCCGGTTCCATGCCCGCTGGCTAGGCGCGCAGCCAGTCGGCCGTGCGCTCACCGATCATGATGGAGGTGAGGTTGGTGTTCGCCCGCACCGTGTTGGGCATGACCGAGGCGTCGCAGACATAGAGGGACTCCAGGCCGTGCACGGCGCACCGCTCGTCGACGACGGTCGTGGGATCCTCCGCCGGCCCCATCCGTACCGTGCCGACCGGGTGGTAGGCGCTGTCGAGGCTGGTCTTGACGTACTGCCGGATCATGTCGTCGTTCTCGATCACCGCCTCGCGCAGGATGATGAAGCCCTGTCCCAGGCCGCGGATGCCTGGGTGGTTGGCCAGGCGCCAGGAGGTGCGAACGCCCTCCACGAGCAGGTCGAGCTCGCGGCCGTCGTCGGCGAGGAAGTTCAGGTCGATCTGCGGCGGTGCCAGCGGGTCCGGGGAGGTCAGCACGAGCGTGCCGCGGGAGCGGGGACGCTGCGACACGACCATCACGCCCATGATCATCGTGGTGCCCGAGAGCATCTGCAGCTCGGGGAAGTGCGCGAGGTCGAAGTGGTTGACCATGTAGTACTGCAGGTCGTTGGTTTCGTCGGAGCCGGGCGCGGTGGTGCGCAGGATCTGCTGCAGGAACGGGCCCGACGGGTCGCAGGAACCGGGGTGCGGCACGAGGAAGGCACCGGTGCGCTGGTGGTCGACGAGGTTGGCGCCGACGCCCGGCAGGTCGGCGCGGCTGTCGATGCCGAGGCGCCGCAGGTCCGCGGCGGGGCCGATGCCCGACCGCATGAGGATCATCGGCGAGGCCACGGCCCCGGCCGCCAGGATCACGCGGTGGGCGCTGATCGTCTCGAACGTGCCGCCTGCCACCGAGGCCGTCACGCCGACCGCGCGCGAGCCGTCGAAGACGATCTGGTCCACGACCGTATGGGGCCTGATGTCCAGGTTGGGCCGCTCCCGTGCCGGTGTCAGGTAGGCCATCGCTGTGGTGACGCGGGGCGTTCCGTCACGCCGGTTCGACGGAATGGGTCCGATGCCGGTCGCCTCGGGGTGGTTGTGGTCTTTGGCTTCGGGGAAGCCCGCCTCGAGGCAGGCCTCGGTGAAGGCGACCTGCCCGGGCACCAGTTCGTCCGGGCGCCAGCGGCGGATCGGGTACGGGCCGCCCTGGCCGTGGTATTCGCCGCCGAAGTCGAGGTCGTCCTCCATGCGCCGGAAGTACGGGAGCACCTCCTGCCAGGACCATGACGGGTTCCCGGCCTGCGCCCACTCGTCGTAGTCCCCGGGGACACCGCGCAGGGCGACCGTGGCACCGACGGCCGACGAACCGCCGGTCACTTTGCCGCGCGGGTAGCGGATGCGGCGCCCGTCGTGGATGTCTGCCTTGAACTGCCAGTCGTGGTCGTGGAAGGACATCGCGTTGCCGCTGCGGATGTCGGGCGGTGTCTCCTGCGGGGTCAGGTAGTCGGGCCCCGCCTCGAGGAGAAGCACGCGGCGCGAGGCGTCCTCACTCAGTCGCGCGGCGAGCACAGCTCCGGCCGAGCCGGCGCCGACGACAATGTCATCGTATTGAGCCGTCATACATCACCCTCGCTGACATGGGCTGCGGGAAGCGCGACGCGACAGGGGCACACGTCGCCGGGGACGCAGCGGAGTTGTGAGTCCCTGATGCCAAGCGTTGCGGCAGCGGACGCGGCGGACTACTCCGGCGTTGCCCGGCGCCTGGTGCGTGCCGGGCACGGAGTGAGAAGCCCCGGCGTTGCCTGCCGCGTCACGCTGGTGTCCTGAATGCCGCGAGCTTGGGTGCCGCGGCCCGAGGGAGGCTGCCGTATGTCTGACAACTCATCGACGACGAGTCTCGAGGAGGCGCCGGTCGGCGTGAACGCCATGATTCCGAACACAGCGCGGATCATGGATTATCTGCTCGGCGGGAGCGCCAACTTCGCATCCGATCGTGCCGTCGGCGACACCGCGTTCGTCAACTGGCCGGGCGACCCCGGCGGTGTCGAGAGCGTGCGCGTCGACCTGCACGCAGCACGCGACGCCCTCGGACGCATCGTCCGATACCTTGCGGGCGAGTGCCAGATACGGCAGTTCCTCGACCTGGCCAGCGGACTGCCGACCATGGGCAATACACACGAGGCCGCCCGCGCGGTGGCGCCCGGCTGCCGCGTCGTCTACGTCGACAACGAGCCCTCCGTGGCGGCCCACGGGCAGTCCCTGCTCGCCGCCGATCCGGACACCGTCTTCCTCGACGCGGACTTTCGCGATCCGAAGGACATCCTGCGCAGGGCCGCGGCGACGCTCGACTTCTCCCAGCCCGTCGGGCTCATCCTGTTCGGCGTGCTTCACTTCGTCGACGACGCCGACGGTCCCGAACGGATCCTTTCCGATCTGCTCGCCGCCGTCCCCGCGGGCAGTTACGTGGCGCTGTCCCACTTCGCGAAGGACGACGAGGACACGGCCCTGAACGCGATGCTCACGGAGATGGACAAGCAGACCGGCGATTCCGTGGTGCGCCGCACCCGTTCCGAGGTCGAGCGGTTCTTCGACGGCCTGGACGTCGTATCGCCCGGTGTGGTGGAGACCCAGCTGTGGCGGCCGCCGCAGGACGCCTCCGGTCCCCAGCCGCTGCCCATGTGGTGCGGCCTCGCCCGCAAGCGGTGAGGGGCTGGCATGTCGGCAGCAGACAGCTATGACGACATCGTCGTGGGGGCGGGCAGCGCCGGTGCGGTGCTGGCCGCCCGCCTGAGCGAGGACCCTGGCCGGCGCGTGCTGCTGGTCGAGGCCGGCCGGCACTACCCGACACAGACCACGACCCCCGACGACCTCCTGGACGCCAACGCGATGTCGCTGGTGAAGCACAGTTGGGGGTTCACCACGCAGCTCACGCGCCAGCGTCGGGTCATGTTCCCGCTGGGCAAGGTCACTGGCGGCTCCTCGGCCGTGGGGAACACGGTCGTGATCAGGGGGACACCGCAGGACTACGACGAGTGGGCCCATGCCGGCAACCCGTTGTGGGACTGGCAGCACGTGCTCCCGGTCTTTCGCTCCCTCGAGGACGATCTGGACTTCGGCGACCGTGACGTCCACGGGCGCGGCGGCCCGGTACCGGTGCGACGGTGGCGGCCGGAGGAACTGACGGAGGTTCAGCAGGCGTTCCTCGAGGTCTGCCTCACGGAGGGACATCCCTGGGCCGAAGACCACAACGACCCCGAGTCGACCGGCGTGGGACCGATCCCGTCGAATCGGCGCGATCCCAGGATCCGCGTGTCGACGGCGATGTCGTACCTGTGGCCGGCGAGCGCACGGGAAAACCTGTCGATCCTGCCGCACGCCCTCGTCGACCGGGTCGTGTTCGAGGGCGACCGCGCGGCGGGCGTGGTGCTGTCGGTGGACGGCGGCCCGTTCGAGACGATCCGCGCGCGGCGGGTGATTTTGTCGGCAGGGGCGATCGCCTCCCCGGCGATCCTGCTGCGCTCCGGGATCGGCCCTGCGGAGGATTTGCGGGCGCTGGGCGTGCCCGTGCGGGCGGACCTGGCCGGCGTGGGCGCGGGCCTGACGGACCAGCCCCGCATCGGGGTGTTCATGACGCCGAAGCCCGGCTACGAGAACGAGGGCAAGTCGACCGGGCAGATCGTCACCCGCACCTCCGGCAGCCGGTTCAACGACCAGTACTACGCGATGGTTAACCGCTTCGATCTCACGCTGCACTTTCCCGAACTGCGCAAGCTCGCCGGGGCCAGGGCGGTGTTCGGCGTGATGGTCGTACTGCGCCGACAGCACTCGCGGGGCCGGGTCACCCTCGCCGCGTCCGACCCCTACGCCGCTCCCCGCGTCGACTTGGGCTACCTCTCCGACGAGCGGGACTACCGCCTGCTCGCGGACGGTGTCAGGGGCTGCTGGGAACTGGCGAGTTCACCGAAGATCTTCAACAAGGGCGAGCAGCTGGTTGCGCTGGACGAGCGCGTCATGGACGACGACGAGGCCCTGCGGGACTACATCGAGCGCGCGGTCGACAGCGCCTACAACCCGGTCGGGACGGCACGCATGGGGCCGGCCGAGGACCCGCGGGCAGTCGTGGACCAGCGATGCGCGGTGCATGGAGTGGAGAGCCTCCATGTCGTCGACGCGTCCGTCATGCCGAGCATGGTCTGCGCCAACACACACCTGACCGTTGTCATGATCGGCGAACGGGTAGCCGCCCTGCTGCGCGGCGCCGCGTGAATCGCCAGGCGACCGAACCTATGTGATCGGAGGCAGGCAGATGTGCGGAATCACCGGCTGGGTCTCGTTCGGACGCGACCTCGCGCACGAGCAGCCAGTCCTGGACGCGATGACCGAGACCATGGCGTGTCGCGGACCGGACGCTCGCGGCACGTGGATTGACCGGCACGCCGCTCTCGGCCACCGGAGGCTGGCCGTGATCGATCCGGCGGGCGGGGCTCAGCCGATGACCGTGCACACCGAGCGCGGCGATGTAGCGCTCGTCTACAGCGGGGAGGTCTACAACTTCGTCGAACTGCGCGAGGAGCTGCAGGGGCACGGGGAGCGTTTCGCCACCGCCAGCGACACCGAGGTGGTCTTGCGCGGATACCTGCGCTGGGGAGCGGCGCTGGCCGACCGGCTCAATGGCATGTATGCCTTCGCCATCTGGGATGCCCGCGAGCAGAAATTGGTGATGATCCGCGACCGGATGGGGATCAAGCCGCTGTTCTACTACCCGACGCCCGACGGTGTGCTCTTCGGCTCGGAGCAGAAGGCCATCTTGGCCAATTCCCTGGCCCAGCGGGTCGTGGACGCCGACGGACTGCGCGAGACGCTCTCGTACGCCTTCACGCCGGGCCACGCGATCTGGGCCGGCATGCAGCAGGTCAGGCCCGGAACCATCGTCACTGTCGACGCCGATGGTGTGCGGGAACGCACCTACTGGCGGCTGGAGAGCCGGCTCCACACCGACGACGCGGAAACCTCCGTCGCGCGGGTTCGTGAGCTCCTGGACGACATCGTGCGCCGGCAGCTCGTCGCCGACGTGCCGCGCTGCCTGCTGCTGTCCGGCGGACTGGACTCCGGCACGCTCACCGCCCTGGCCGCGGCTCATCTCACCGGCGAGCGGGTGCCGACGTTTGCGGTCGACTTCATGGGACAGGCCGACAACTTCACGCCGGACGACCTGCGCGACACCCCGGACACCCCCTTCATCCACGACGTCGCCGAGCATGTCGGCTCCGAGCACACCGACATCGTGCTCGACCCGAAGACGCTCGCCGACCCCGCCGTCCGCCGTGCCGCACTCATCGCCCGCGACGTGCCGATGGGCGTCGGCGACATGGACTTCTCGCTGTATCTGCTGTTCAAGGCGATACGGGAGAAGTCAACTGTCGCCCTGTCCGGCGAGTCGGCGGACGAGCTGTTCGGCGGGTACAAACACATGCACATCCCCGCCATCCAAAGCGCACGCGCGTTTCCGTGGATCGCAGTCAGTGTCGGCCCGTTCGACAAAGACGCCACCGGCCTGCACCCGCACCTGTTAGCACAGCTCAAGCTGGAGGAGTACCGCCTCGACCGGTACGACAGTGCTGTGGGGGAGGTTGAGCGCCTCGACTCCGAAAGTGACTTCGAGTACCGCATGCGAGTCATGATCTATCTGCACCTCACTCGCTTCATGCAGTCCATGCTCGACCGCAAGGACCGCTTGAGCATGGCGGTCGGGTTGGAGGTGCGGGTACCGTTCTGCGACCACCGGCTCGTCGACTACGTCTACAGCGCCCCCTGGTCCTTGAAGACGTACGACGGTAGGGAGAAGAGCCTGCTGCGCGGAGCAGCCAAGGAGATGCTGCCGGCGTCGGTTGCCTGGCGGCCCAAGAGCCCCTATCCGTCGACCCAGGACCCCTATTACAGCCAGGAACTCCAGCACCAGGGAAAGGAATTGCTGGCGCGCACGGGTCACGAGGTCTTCGCGCTGGTGGACCGGGACTGGCTTCGGGCGGCGACAGAACGCGAACTATCCGCCATGGACCGGCTGACACGGCTGGGCCTGGAGCGGGCGCTCGACCTGGCGGTGTGGCTGGACACCTATCACCCCGAATTGAAGCTGGGCTGACCGTCCGGCGGGTCATGCCGGAGACCTTGCACCCGCGCTCCTTCTGCGGAGCTCGTCGAGCCGGAGGTGCGCCTGGCGGGGTTGTCATCGATCGCCGCTTCCTCACGCCGCGCGCACGTCGTCGCAGCCTGTGAAGAAACACCGATGCCGCACGCAACGCGGCGACCCGAGCCACTGCCGGGGCTTGCCTGCTTCGCAAAGAAGGGACTCGACCGTAAGGCTGCACACTGTCCGTAAGAGTTCGTCTTCGGTGCAGCCTCCCCGCGGCGGCAGGAGAAGTGGCGCTGGTTCACCACCCCCTATTGATCGACATGTTTCCCAAGTCCCCGCTTTCAGCAGCAGAAAGCTGTGGATACGTGGGCACCGTGGTGCTCCTGGCACGCGCGCGCGACGCGACGGCGCAGTACCGCGAACTCTCACCGATGCCTGGACGGACGTGCACGACGTCACCCGCTGGCGCTGGCCCCCTGAGGTGCCCTCCCACGGAGTGCGCTTCCCTTTCGACCTGCACCACGGAGCAGAGACTGCAAAATCTGTGAACGGGATCGGGCATGTGCGCTCGTTGACCCTGGAGGCATGGACCACATCACGTATGAGGACACCGCGGGTCAATGCGACCTTCTCGTCCAGGGGGCGTAACTGACGCTCCTGAGGATGCCGACGGCCCATAATGTATACGCAGGCGAGAGCGACAGCATCGTGCCGGCGGCCTCTGCGCAGGACGTCTACCCGGACGCGGCAGCGCTGCCCGGAAATCATTCCTCAATCGCCCGTCCTGCTTCGCCGAAGCACCGCACCTACACCACGCTGCAACGTCTGCTCCTCAAGGAACGCCTGGCCTAGGGCACGCCACGCACGCCTGTGCCGCTATCGAGGTGGCGGGCGGACAGGCCGAATGCGCCGCAGTGTTGCCGACCGCGAGACGTCTTGTGCCCCGCCCCAGGGGGGCGGGGCACAAGCGATGGCGAGGCTTACGGCTGGCCGGGTGCGACCGAAGGGCTGTTGCTGTAGGCCGCGAGCTGCCACTTGCCGTCCTTCTTGGCGAGCACCCAGGTCGCGTACACGGTCCGCTCGGGCGGGGCCTCGGTCTCCCCAGGAAGGAGGACGCCGGTCTCACTGATGACCACGGCCGCCTCGTCGTTGAGGAAGCGGACGTCGAGGATCTTGTCAGATGCGCGGGTGCCCTTCAGCGGTCCGCTGAAGGAGAACGCCATGGCACCGTGGATCTCCTGGCGCGACTTCAGGTACGAGCCGGGCAGGATCGCGCTGGCGTTGTCGAAGTACTCGGCGACGAACGCGTCAGGGTCGGCGTCGTTCCAAGCCTGGTAGACGCCCTTGACGACGTCGAGAATGGCGGCCTCGTCCTGCTTCTGAGCTTCGGTAGTCAAGATTTTTACCTCGTTTCGATGGTGTCTTCCGGATGACCGCGGTCGCTGGCCTCGCGGGAACAGGTCGCGGCTTCGCTGACGTAGAAAGCGGGGCGGTGCGTAGCGGTGAGCGACGGAAACAAGCCGTGCACCGCCGGTGTGGGAAGGTCGGGCTTCGTCTCCTTCCTGCAGGAGTCAGTCGTTGGCCACCGGGACCGCCGTTTCGGCAGGCTGCATGGCCAGGGCGGGGTCTTGGGCGGGGGCGCGGTGCGGCGGATAGGCGAGCGAGACGAAGATGCCGGCCGCCGAGAAGCCTGCACACAGCCCCAGCGCGTGGCTGAAGTTGGTGATGAGCGTCTGGTGGGAGGTGTAGTTGCCGGCATGGGCGAAGACGGTCGCGGTGAATGCGACTCCGAAGACGCCGCCCAGTTCGCGCAGCGTGGCACTGGTGCCCGAGGCGATACCTGTCTCGTCCGGTCCCACCGACGTCATCACTCCGTTGGCCACGGTGGGGAAGACGATGCCGATGCCGACTCCGGCGACGAGCAGTCCTCCAAGGACGTCGCTGAAGCCGATGCCGGGCTTGGCGGCCAGGGCGACCCAGCCGAAGCCGATCGCCTGCAGGGCCATGCCCAGGGCCATGAACGGACGGTTGCCGTATTTGTCGGCGAGGGGGCCGACGACCGGAGCGATGAACATGGACACGGCGGTCCAAGCCAGCAGGTGCAGGCCGGCCCTGAGGGGGCTGTCGCCGAGCCCGGACTGCAGGAACTGCGACATCAGGAACAGCGCGCCGAACAGTGCTGCGTACATGAAGAAGGTGACCCAGCTGGCCGTGTTGAAGGCGCGGTTGCGGAACAGGTCGAGGCGCACCATCGGCTGGTTCCTGCGCCCTTCGACCAGCAGGAAGACGGCCACGACGACGGCTCCGGCGATCAGGGAGACGACGACCTGGGAGTTGGCCCAGCCGACGCTGCTGACGCGTACCAGGCCCCAGGCCAGCAGGAAGAAGCCGGCGCAGGCCAGGGCCAGTCCGTACAGGTCAAGGGGCTGGCGGGGTCCGTAGCTTTCCGTCAGCCGCAGCAGGGAGAGCAGGCCGGCGACCACGCCGATGGGGACGTTGAACCAGAAGATCCAGTGCCAGCTGAGTCCGTCGACGACCGCTCCGCCGATGACGGGGCCGATGGCGACCGCGAAGCCGGAGACGGCGCCCCACATGCCGATGGCTGCGCCGCGCTTTTCGACCGGGAAGGCGTCGCTGATCAGGGTCAGCGAGATCGGCATGATGACGGCGGCGCCGAGGCCTTCGCCGGCGCGGGCGGCGATCAGCACGCCGACGCTGGGAGCGAGGGCCGCCAGGGCAGAGGCTGCCGCGAAGATGACGAGACCAGCCGCGAAGGCCCGGCGGCGTCCGAACCGGTCGGCGAGGGCGGCCGCAGGCAGCAGGAGGCAGGCGAAGGTGAGGACGTAGGCGTTGATGGTCCACTCGAGGTCGCCGACGTTGGCGCTGAGGCTTGTGCGCAGGACGGGCAGGGCGGTGGTGACGACGAGGGCGTCCAGGGCGGCCATGAAGACGCCCACCGAGCTGAGGGCCAGTGTCCAGCCCTTGTGGGGTGCGAGTGCCTCGGATTCGGTGGATTGCATGGTGCGCTCACTCCTTCCGGAGGCTTTGCAGCCCGCGGTGACAGCCGTACATCACTCTATTTCGTTGAAGCAGTTGCTTCAATTTTTGCACCATGAGCCTAGGGGTGCGGCGGAGTGAGGCACAACCTGTTCACTCGAACGGCGGTATGCGGATGGGAAGCTTCACCTGCTGGTCAGCCGGGGCATCCGCAGCCGTCACTACTTGATCAGGGACCTGATCAGCCGCTCATCGCCGTGGAGCGACACCCGCCCGGCGTCGATGGCGTCGTCGAGCGTTTCGTCACCGGTGATCAGCACTTTGAGGGTGGCCGCGTCGAGCTGGACGGTCGCGTCCGGCTGGTAGGCGACGGCACGGGTGATGTCCAGCCCGGCGTCGCCGAAACGCAGGATGTAGTGGTCGTCGTCGACACGCATGTCGCAGGTCCCGGACACCGGCGCGCCTGCGGCGAAGACGAACATGGCCTGGGAGCGCAGCGACAGCAGGAGTGAGTCCACCGTCGAAGGCGCGTGGCGGTCCCAGAACGGCGAGCTGACCGCCCAGTTGCCCAGCGCGAACAGGACAGGCTCCAGGGACCGGCCCCAGTCGGTCAGCTCGTAGACCGGCCCGCTCACCGGGGCACCGGCGCGGTACTTGCGCACCACGCCGATCTCCTCGAGGTCACGCAGGCGCATGGTGAGGATGTTGGAGCTGGCGCCGCACAGGCCGTCCCTGAGGTCCCGGAAGCGCTTGGGGCCGAGCAGCAGCTCGCGCACCACCAGAAGGGCCCAGCGCTCCCCCACGAGGTCCAGCGCGTGGGAGACGGGACATCCTTCGTTGTAGCTGCGCTTCTTTTCCATGGTTTTACCATAACTCCGTTACGTTTAAGCGCCTAGAAGCGCTCAGACGGGCGGCACGGGTTCCCGCAGGCTGCAGTTTCTGCCGCCGTGACACCAGGATGCCCGCGTTTCAGTGGCCTGATCCGGCCGCTGCGCCGACGACCTCGGCGAGGTAGGCGGCGGCCTTGTCCGGGTCGGTGAACCATTCGAGGAAGTCGTTGGGGTCGTCGAAAGCCTCCGTGTAGCGGTGCGCGATCGCGGTGAACTGGCTCGCGGCTCCCAGGAGCTCGAGCATGTGCGGGGGCGGCGGCTGGAGCATGATGTTCGTCCACTCCGTGGTCGCGCGTCCGTGCAGCGTCCAGAACGTCTCGAAGGTGTGTCGCATGAAGGCACCGTCGAACGGCTGGTCGCCCCGCTCGAGAATGGCGTCGAGGTAGACGGCGGCGAACTTGGCGGCCATGTTCGATCCCTGCCCAGTGATGGGGTCGTTGGCAACGATGACGTCCCCCATGCCCAGGACGCGGCCGCCGGAGGGCAGGGCCGCGACCGGATGCCGCACGACGGGGGTGAATCCGCCGCGCAGGGCGGCGCCGGCGTCGGTGAGTTCGAGCTTGGTGTACTGCTCGCGTGCCCACGGTACGTGCTCTTCGAGCAGTTCGGTGAAGCGCTCCAGATGCTGCTGGGGCGAGTGGATGTCACCGAAGACGTCCAGCGGACCGCCGGGTATGGCCTCGAAGAACAGGATGTGGCAGGGGCCGGAGACGGTGAGCGCGGGCATCACGATCATCTCGCCCTTGCCCGGCAGCATGTGGAACTCGACGGTGTGGTCGCCGGGGGCGGCCGGGTCAGGCTGGTAGCCATTGACGTAGACGACCGAGAGCATCCGCTGGGGAGCGGTGAAGGGCGAGCGGGAGGTGTCGCGCTCGAACACCTTGGCTAGGCCGTCTTTCCCTGCGGCAACGATGACGAGGTCGTACTCGCCGGCAAAGGTGTCGAGGTCTGCGGGGGTGGCGCTGCGGATGATGAGGTTGCCGCCGTTGTCCGCGAACAGCCGCAGCCAGCGCGACATCTTGACCCGTTGGTCGACGTCGGCCCCCGGCTTCTTCAGCGGGCTGGTCCAGTCGACGACCGGCGCGGGGCCGTCGGCGCCCACCATGAAACGGGTGAAGGGGGTGTGCGGTGCCTTTCCGTCCCAGAAGTAGATGCCGAGATCGCGCTCGAACTTGAGCGTGCTGTCGAACTGGAACTGTGACGACATGATGTTGCCGTGTTCTATCTCGTCGGCTGTCCGCGCCGACATCACGGTGACGTCGTAGCCGTGCTGCTGCAGCCCGAGTGCGAGTTGCAGCCCGGACTGCCCGGCGCCGACGATCAGTATTTTGCGCATTCCGAGCCACCCTCTTTCCCGTCATGACGTGCGGATCCGGTTGCTGGCGGACCGCCCGTATTTCAGTTTCCTCACCAAGAGGCTGGCAGCCTTCTCCCGTTGTGCCCAAAATCCGCACGATTCGATAAGAATTGGATGCGGTGACGCGCCCAGCCTTACGGCGTGGGAAAGAACGTGCGGACGAACTTCTCCCAGGCGCGCTCACCGAAGATAACGCGTTGCGGGCGCAGCAGCCGTACCGGTATGCCGAGGCGGTAGCGGATCCGCGGATTGCGCACGGTGATCGCCTTTTCGATGAGGGCGGCGACGTCGTTGGCGCGCAGTGAGAGACGGCCGCGGCCCTTGGGATGCTCGACCTCGCGGTAGGCGCCGTGCCAGATGACGAAGCGTTCCCAGAAGTCGCCGTAGGGGTCGTTGTCGGTGGAACCGGGGGCGAGTCCGAGATCGCCGACGGTGGTGGGGACGAACGCGCCGAGGATGGGTGAGGGCTCGATGATGACGACCTTGATGCCGAAGCGACGCACCTCCAGCCGCAGTGAGTCGCCGATCGCCTCCAGCGCATGCTTGGTGGCCTCGTAGTATCCGCGGCCCGGGGTCGCAAAGAGCCCGAAGATCGAGGACATGAGGACGATGCGGCCCGCCCCCTGCTCCCGCATGCCCGGCAGGACGAGCTGCGTCATGCGGGAGAGCCCGAAGACGTTCGTCTCGAACTGGCGCCGGACCTCATCCATGGGGGTTTGCTCGATGGTGCCGTTGAGGCTGTAGGCGGCGTTGTTGACCAGAACGCCGACCGCGCCGTGCTCGGCGGTGATCCGGTCGACGGCCGCTGTCATCGATTCCTCGTCGGTCACGTCGACCTGCAGGGTGGTGATGCCTTCCTGTGCCAGGTCTTTGAGGCCCTCCAGGCTCCGGCCGCTGGCATAGACAGGCCATCCCGCGCGGTGCAGCCGCAGCGCGAGGGCCCGTCCGGTACCCGAGGAGAGCCCGCTCAGCGAGGAGACCCCGGTGATCAAAACCGCGCGGGATGCAGGCATGGCCGCCTCGTCTCAGTCGGCCGCGGTGGCCGCGGCCGATGAGGAGTCGTCGGGCAGTTCCTGCTGGGATATCCGGCTACGGGTGACCGTGGTGCCCAGCCCGAGACCGTCCACCAGGCGCGTGATGAAGTTGAACAGCGCCGCGCAGAAGAAGGCCTCGAGCAGGTCGTCGGTGCTCCAGCCGGCGTCGAGCGCCACCTGCCAGTCCTTGTCGGTGATCCGGTAGGCGCTGTGGCTGAGCTTGGTCACCAGCCGCAGCAGCACCCGGGTGCGCTCGTCCACGGGCAGGTCGTCGGGCGAGTCCGAGGCCTCGATCGCGTGCGCCAGTTCCTCGCTGCCTCCGAAGACCTGCAGGAAGAAGTTGTGCGTGCCGACGCAGTAGGGGCACTGGTTGACCTTCGATGTCCAGGCGGAGATCAGTTCCCTGGTCTGGCGGGGCAGATTCCCGTGATTGAAGACGCCGTTGTAGCCGGCGAGCATCGTCTCGAGGAGTTCCGGCTTGGATGAGACCAGTCGGAACATGTCGGGCACGAAGTCGAGGGAGGTGACTTTTTTGGCGCGCTCGTAGAGCTCCGCCAGGCGGCCCGTCGCGTCCGCCTCATCGATCAACGGGACGCGGACTCCGGAATTCACATCCATCTGCATACCTTTCTTGTCATGAGGTGATCGACGTACGGGGCATGTTCCTGCGGCGGAGGACCGGCATCGCTTCTGCCTGGAAGTCGAGTTCCGGATCGAGGCCTTGCACGATTCCCTCGACCACCAAAAGCGACAGCAGGGGGAATGCAAACTCGGGCACCGGATACAGTCCGAAGCGCCGTTGGAGATCGAAGAGCCGTCCGGCGAATTTCGCCAGGTTGAATTCACGGGACCGGGTGCCGGTCGACTCACTGACGAGTTCGGTGAGGCTGGCCCGGAAGCCGTCGAGATCGCAGCCCTCGGCGATACTGGCCGCGCTCTCGATGATGATCTCGGCGCAGAGCGGGCCGTTGCCCAGGGCCATGTTGATGAAGAAGTCCGCGAAGGAGGCGCGTACCGGCTCTGACAGCTTGATCACGAAGCCGGCGTCGAGGACGACCAGGGAACCGTCGCTGTTGACGTAGAGGTTGCCCGGGTGGAGATCGCAGTGCACCAGGCCGTCCACGAAGAGCATCTCGTACACCGTCGACATCACCCGGCGCGCCGCGGCCTTGCGTGCGTCCGCGGACAGTGTCTTTGGTGCCCTGCGGGCCAGCCCTTCTACGTACTCCATCACCAGTACGTCCTCGGAGCAGAGCTCAGGCAGCGGCGCGGGGATGCGAACCCAGGCGAACTCCCTCAAGTTGGCGCGCAGATGGCCGAGCGCCTCCCGTTCCGCCGTGAAGTCCAGCTGGTGCAGGATCGCTCCGCCCACCTGCGCGTGCATCATCTTGAGGGGCATCGAGCGCAGCCTCGGCAGCCGTTGCAGGGCGCCCATGGCCATCCCGGTCAGCTGGAAGTCGCGGCGCATCACGCGGCCGATACCGGGCCTGCGTACCTTGACCGCCACCGGCCGTCCGTCGAGGGTGACGGCGCGGTGGATCGTTGCGATGCTTCCGGTGGCCACCGGCGTCGGCTCGAACTCGGCGAACGGCCAGGGCTGGTCCTGGTACGCGCGGTGCAGAACCCCTTCGAGGAGTTTCCTCCGCGGCGCAGGTGTCGCGTCGGCGAGCCGGCCCAGCTGGGTACATACCTGCTCGGGCAGGAGATCGCGTCGGGTGCTGAGCAATTGACCGATTTTGATGTACGACGGCCCGAGGGAGGTCAGCAGCGAGGACAGACAGGCGCCCGCGCCTCGCCACGGCCGCCGGCGCAGGCGCGCGGCGAGCGCGGCGGGCCCGTAGACCACGGCATAGCCGAACACGGTGCCGCCGACCCGGGCGACGCGCAGCACCGTGCCGGGCAGTTCCGTGAGAAATCCGGCTGCTTGTGCCATGCCTGTCCCTCCCGCCTGCGATGGGCAACGGAGGGCGCACGAAGGGGCGCGCCCGTTTTGATCGCCAACAGGAGAAATCGTCGGCGCGCGAGGAGGGGAGCGACTACTCCGAGCGTGCCCCGTCGTCCGGTCGGGCCTGGCTGGACGGCCGTCCGGGTGCAGCTGCAGCACTCGAAGGGGCAGCAAGCTGAAAGAACTGCGCTGCCCGGTACTGGGCCACACTGGGCCTCTTGAACGGGCGGGTCTCACACGGCCGGAGAGGCCAGGGTTGTGATGGGAAGGAAGTATCAGGCACACCGGACCCTCGCGGCGACGAGGATCACCCCCGACCAGTGGCACGCCGCGCGCAATGCGCTCACGGAGGTCGTGGACCGATTCGGCGCGTTGGTCGAGTCCGCCGATCCGCAGGCGATGGCGACGGCCGACTGGACCGTGATGGACACCGCGGCCCATGTCGCCTCCGTCGCCTGGCTCAACACCTCTGCGGTGGTCTCCGATGACGCGCCGCTGCCGATGCCGGGCATCCGCGAGCACATCGCAGCGGCCACCGTCGACACCATCCACACCGGCTTGAACCCCGCGCTCTTGCAGGCCTATCCAGAACGCGACCCGGACAAGGTCGTGAGCAAACTCCGCGCGTCGATCGACGAAATCCTGCGGGCAACCGCTACTGCGGACCCCGCCAGGACGCTGAGCTGGCTCGGCGGCGCGCGCATCCCGCTGGCCGGCCTGGTGGCCCACCTGACCAACGAACTCCTCCTGCACGGGCGCGATATTGCGCGCGCCGTCGATCGCCCCTGGCACATCCCGCACGAGTACGCCGCGCAGTTCTTCGAGCTCTTCCTCGTCGAGATCGCCCGCAGCGGGGCCGGTCACATCCTGGACGACGACAGGCGTGTGCATCAGGGGCGCATCGCCGTGGAATTCCGCTCCGCCTACACATCACCCGTGGCGATGGTTCTGGATACCGGAAACGTCTGGGTCGAAGAGCCGAGCCGCGACAACGACGTGCGCGTCTACTTCAAGCCCGCCGACTTGAGCCTTGTGCTCTTCCACCGTGTTCCGCGTACCCAAGCGGCGTTGAGCGGAGCTGTGCGCGTGTGGGGGCGACGCCCCTGGCTGCTCGCCCCGTTCCTGCGCAAGGTCCGTCTTCCGTAGGACGACCGCATACGGGGTCATGCCGGGAAGGGTGACTGTCCGCGGATGCGCTCCATCTGTAGAAGCGGACGAGCGGGCCCACCGGCCGCCGTCGCCTTTCGCAGCGATGGCGGGCCGGCGGTATGCAGGACCCGCCACCAGGCGTTGGCGAGCCGACCTGGCGCTCAGCCGAATGACGCGATGAGCTCCAGCGTCCGCGTGTTCTCCTCGTCGGTTCCGAAGAGCGTCGCCATGAACTCGGTGGCCCCCGCGTCGGCGTACTGCCGCAGCTTGTGCACCACGGTCTTCTCGTCGCCGATGATCGCGACATCGACTGCCGTGGCGACGCCCTCACGCTCGAGCATCGCCCGGTAGCTCGGCTCGCTGCCGGTGCCTACGGCTGTGTAGATGGAACTCAGCAGTTCCCGTCGTGCCTGCACCTCGTCGGAGACGCAGACGGCCAGGCCGACTACGATGCGTGGCGCCGGACGGCCGGCCTGGTTTGCGGCACGGGTGATCGTTGGCACCACGTGGTCGGCGATGGTGCGCGGACCGGTGAAGAGGGTGACGGTGCCGTCCGTCAGTTCTCCTGCCAGCCCCAGCATCGCCGGACCGAGTGCGGCCAGCATCAGCGACGGGGGCGTGGCGCCGGGCACGTTGACCGCGCCGACGGCGGTCAACGTCTCGCCGCGGTACTCCACAGATTCGCCTCGCAGCAGGGGCGCCAGCGCGGCGAGGTATTCGCGTACATGCCGTACCGGCCGGTCATAGGAGTATCCGTAAGCTCCCTCAATGACGGCACGGTGACTGGGGCCGACAGTCAACGTCAGCCGGCCGCCGGTCGCACTCTGCGCCGTGAGGGCCTGGCCAGCCAGCGTCAGCGGATGGCGCGGGTAGGTCGGTACAACGGCGGTGCCCAACTTGATGCCCGGCACTTCACACCCGGTCACGGCCAGAGTGGTCAACGCGTCGCCGCCGAAGACCTGCGGCAACCACGCCGCGCTCACGCCCGCCTGGGCTGCGGCCCTGACTTGTCCGATGACAGCGTCGAGCGTCAGCCCGTGCGTGGTGACGAACACACCATTTTGCATATCGGCGCTCAAGATTAATCCCCCATTTCAGTTCACTTCTTCCGGCAGCTCGGCGATCGTGCATGGCCGCCGATTTCTGCCTTGCAACGGAGGATAGCCGTTTCACAAAGACGCAACTTCACCGATATTGCCGAAATCTTGCGGCATTCAGCGGGAATAGATTGGCCGAAAACGAACCATGCGAGGGGCCGGAATTTACAGGAATGGAGAAAGTGCTGAGAGGTGCCGGGATGGCACAGGTGACACAGCAACGGTTTGTTTGCAACTGTGCAGGAGACGCCGATGCTCCAGTCCGTTCTCCTGTCCCCCAGGGTGCCGGAACCTGTTGTCTGCCTGGTGCACCGAGTCCGAGGCTGTGCCTCTCCCGGCCGGGCTCGTCTCGTATCGATCACGCCGCCAAGCGCATCTGCTGCGCCTGGGCCGAAGGCCCTGGCGGTACGCGAGCCGCTTGGTCCCGTGGCCGGCGGCCACCGCACATCGCCTTACAAGCTGTCTCAATTGGCTGAGTCACGAGGAGTCCGACACCGCGCTTGATCAGGGACCTGCTCGCGGACAGACTGCTCTCCATGAGATCAGCAGGCATGGCCACCAGCGCACAGACCGGGAACCGGCGATGAGTGCCAGCCTGCCCTTCTTTCGCTATCACCCAGACCCCCTCGCAAGTAGGTCCATCCGGGCGGCCTCCGAGACGTGTGTCTGCTGCAACCGCGACACGGGCTGGATCTACACGGCCACCTTCTACACCGCTCAGGACGTCAGCGGGCGATTCTGCCCATGGTGCATCGCAAACGGGAGCGCTGCTGAACGCTTCGCGGGCGAATTCACCGACTCCTACGGACTCGACGGTGTCAGCGAGGACGTCTTGCATGAGGTCACCCGCCGCACCCCTGGCTTCCACGCCTGGCAGGACCCGCACTGGCTCGTCCACTGCCAGGACGCGGCCGCCTTCGTAGGCGAAGTCGACCATACCGAACTGGCGGCGCATCCCGAAGCCCTCGAACAGTTGCGGGTCGACCTGCGCACGGGCGGTTGGCACGACGAGAGCCAGCTTGAGCACTTCCTCGCCAACCTGGGCGAGGGGGCGACCACAATGCTATTCCGCTGCACTGTCTGCGGTGCCCATCTCGCCTACGCCGACGCCTCCTAGCTAGCAGGCATCTGCTTGGGCGAGTCGTCGGTGGCAGATGAGGGTGCAGGCGATGCTGGTGAAGGCCAGGAAGTGGCTGGTCTTGCGTTCGTAGCGGCGGTGGAGGCGTCGGCATCCGGCGAGCCAGGCCATGGTGCGTTCGATGGTCCAGCGGTGCCGGCCCATCCGTTGGCTGGAGTCTGTGCCCTTGCGTGCGATCCGAGGCGTGATTCCGCGGCTGCGTAACCATCGCCGCAGGTGGTTGTAGTCGTAGCCTTTGTCGCCATGGAGCTTGCTGGGCCGGCGTCGCCGTCGGCCGCGCCGGGATCTGATCGGCGGAATCCCCTGAACCAGCGGGATGAGGGCCTGGCTGTCGTGCGTGTTCGCGCCGGAGATGCCGACGGACAGGAGCAGACCGGTCCGCTCGGTGATCAAGTGGATCTTTGAGCCGTACTTGCCTCGGTCCACAGGATTCGGGCCTGTCAGGTCCCCCTTTGAGCTGTTGCTCCTGATGGCCCGAACGAGGCGGGCGGTAGCTGCTGCCACGTGCAGCCCGACGTGGCCACGAACACGATCGCAGCCAGCACCTCCCGATCACCATGGCCGACGGCGGCCTCCGCCTTGCGGTCGGGTCGGTGCCTCCGGCACCACCCGCTGGAACAACTCCCACAGCTCATTCGGGACTAGTACTCCAGCCGGACTTCTGTATTTCGGCTGGTCAACGGCCTGGCGGTGGGGAGTGTAGCGGGGGTGCGGCATGCGTGGGGCGGGCTTGGA
>NZ_JBFACN010000054.1:0-20983 GCF_040640875.1 Streptomyces sp. NPDC021562 | reverse complement strand
GCCTGTTCGAGGATGACGTGGGCGTTGGTGCCGCTGACGCCGAAGGAGGAGACGGCGGCCCGGCGGGGGCGGTCGAGGTCGGGCCAGGGCCGGGCTTCGGTGAGGAGTTCGACGGCGCCGGCGTTCCAGTCGACCTTGGTGGAGGGCTGGTCGACGTGGAGGGTCCTGGGCAGGACGCCGTGCCGCATGGCCTGGACCATCTTGATGATTCCGGCGACTCCGGCGGCGGACTGGGCGTGGCCGATGTTGGATTTCAAGGAGCCGAGCCACAGGGGTTGTTCGCGGTCCTTGCCGTAGGTGGCGAGGAGGGCCTGGGCTTCGATGGGGTCGCCGAGGGTGGTGCCGGTGCCGTGGCCTTCGACGGTGTCGACGTCCTGGGGGGTGAGGCCGGCGTTGGCGAGGGCCTGGCGGATGACGCGTTGCTGGGCGGGGCCGCTGGGTGCGGTGAGGCCGTTGGAGGCGCCGTCCTGGTTGATCGCCGAGCCCCGCACCACGGCGAGCACCGGATGCCCGAGCCGCTCGGCGTCCGACAGCCGTTCCAGGACCAGGACACCCACGCCCTCGGCCCAGCCGGTGCCGTCGGCGGCCTCGGCGTAGGCCTTGCAGCGGCCGTCCGCGGCGAGCGCCCGCTGCCGGGAGAACTCCACGAACGACGTCGGCTGCGACATCAGGGCCACACCGCCCGCGAGGGCCAGCGTGCACTCGCCGTTGCGCAGCGACTGCGCCGCCAGGTGCAGGGCCACCAGCGAGGAGGAGCAGGCCGTGTCCACGGTGAGCGCCGGGCCTTCGAGGCCGAGGGTGTACGACACCCGGCCCGAGGCCACGCTGCTGGCCGTGCCGATGCCGTGGTAGCCCTCCAACTCCTGCGGGATGCGCGACACCTGGCTGCCGTAGTCGTGGTACATCACGCCGGAGAACACCCCGACCGGCTCGCCGCGCAGCTTCGCCGGGTCGAGACCGGACCGCTCCAGGGCCTCCCAGGAGGTTTCGAGGAGCAGCCGCTGCTGGGGATCCATGGCGGTCGCCTCACGCGGTGAGACGCCGAAGAACTCCGCGTCGAAGTCGGCGAGGTCGTACAGGAACCCGCCCTCGCGGACGTAGCAGCTGCCCGCCCGGGAGCCCTCCGGGTCGTACAGCTCCTCCAGGTTCCAGCCCCGGTCGCCGGGGAAGGCGGAGACCGCGTCGCGGCCCTCGTCCACCAGCCGCCACAGCTCGTCCGGGGTGGTCACGCCGCCCGGCAGCCGGCACGCCATGCCGACGATCGCGATCGGCTCGCCGGAGCCCGCGCTCTCCGGCCGGATCTCCTCGACCGGCGCCTCGAAGCCGGTGAGCAGCGAGTCCAGCAGCTCGGCCACGGCCTGCGGGGTGGGATGGTCGAAGGCGAGCGTGGCGGGCAGCGGCAGCCCCGTGGACTCGGTGAGGCGGTTGCGCAGGGTGACGGCCTCCAGCGAGGTGAAGCCCAGATCCTTGAACGACCGTCCGGGACCGACCTTGGACAGGCCGCCGACGTCCCGCACCCGGGCCGTCTCGGTGCGCACCAGGTCGAGCAGCACCCGGAGCCGTTCCGGCCGGGCCAGCTCCCCGACCCGCTCCCGCAGGGCCTCGGTGACCGCGCTGTCCGCCGGTGCCGGGGCGGCGGAGACGTCGATGAGGCCGCTGAGCAGCGGCGGCAGCGCCGACGGACGTGCGGAGCCGGGGACGCGCCCGGCGCTCGCCGTGAGCGCGGAGGTGTCCAGGGCCAGCGGCAGGCAGTGCACGGGCCCGGCCAGCTGGGCGGCGTCGAACATGGCCAGGCCCTCGGCGCGGCTCAGTTCCCGGACCCCGGTGACCGGTTCACCGGCCGGGTCCGCCGCGGCCGCCGGTTCCCAGGGACCCCAGGCCAGGGACTGCGCGGGCAGCCCGCGGTCCGCGCGGTGCTGGGCGAGGGCGTCCGCGAACGCCTCGTAGGCCGCGCGATCGCCCTCGCCCGGGGCGCCGAGCAGGGCGGCGGCCGAGGAGCACACCACGAAGGCGGCCAGGTCCTCGTGGGCGCGGGCGAGTTCGTGCAGATGGAGCAGGGCGCCGACGGCCGACTCCAGGGCCCGGTCCGGGCGGTGGGCGAGCGCCGTGCCCCAGCCGTGCGTGTGCACGATCGCGGTCAGCGGCCGTTCCGCCCGCTCCAGCGCGGTGGCCAGAGCGGTCCGGTCGGCCGGGTCGCAGGCCGTCGCGGTCGCCGTCGCGCCGAGCGCGGTCAGTTCCTCGCGCAGGGCGACCAGTGCCGCGTCCTCGGCGTCGTACGAGCCGATCAGCAGCAGGTGCCGGGCCCCGTGGCCGGCCACCAGGTGCCGGGCCAGCGCGGCGCCCTCGGCGCTGTCGGCGCCGGTGACGACGACGGTCCGGCCGGGGTCGAGGGCCCGGTGGGCGGGACCGTCGGTGGTGACGGACACCCGGGCCAGGCGCGGCAGCAGCAGGACGCCGGTGCGCAGCGCGAACTGCGGTTCACCGGTGCCGAGCGCGGCGGGCAGCGCGTCCAGGGAGGCGGGGGTCTCGTCCAGGTCGGCCAGGGTGAGGCGGCCCGGGTGCCGGCTCTGCAGGGAGCGCAGCAGGCCCCAGACGGGGGCGTGCGCGATGTTGTGGAGGGTCTCGCGGGGGCCGGTGGTGACCGCGCCGCGGGTGGCCACGGCGATCCGGGTGCCGGCCAGGCGGGGGTCGGCGAGCAGACCGGCCAGCTCGCCGGCGAGTTCGGCCACCGTGCGCCGTACCCCGGTGGCGAAGCCCGCGGCGGCGGCCGCCTTCGGCACGTCCACGGCGAGCACCACGACCGCGGGCACCGCCTCACCGGCCGCGGCGGCCCGGCTCAGCCGTTCGTCGAGCCGCGCCCCCAGCGTCGGGGCGTCGGGTCCCGCCAGGGTCCACGGCTCGGCGGCGGGGCCGTCCGGCAGCGCCGCGGGGACCCAGTCGAGCCGCAGCAGCGACTCGAAGTGGGTGCTGTTCGCGGCGCGCAGCCGCATCGGGCGGTGCAGCAGCTGGTGCCGGACGATCTTCCCGGACTGGGTCCGCGGGATGGCCTGCGTCTCGTACAGCTCCTCGGGCACCTTGTAGTACGCGAGCCGCTCCCGGCAGGCCGCGTACAGCGCCTCGGGATCCAGCCCCTCGGGCTCCGGCACCAGGAACGCCACCGGCACCTCGCCCAGTACCTCGTGCGGCTTGGCGACCACGGCCGCGTCGGCGACCCCGGGCACCTCGCGGAGCACGTCCTCGATCTCCCGGGGGTGGATGTTCTCGCCGCCGCGGATGATGAGTTCCTTCAGCCGGCCGGTGATCGTGAAGTATCCGGCCTCGTCGCGGACCGCCAGGTCGCCGGTGCGGTACCAGCCGTCCCGCAGCGCCTCCTCGGTGGCCTCGGGGTCGTTGTGGTAGCCGGCCATCACGTTCGGGCCGCTGACCCAGACCTCGCCCTCCTCGCCGGCCGGCACGTCCGAGCCGGTGCCCGGGTCCACCAGCCGGACGTTGACGCCGGGCACCGGCAGACCGCACGAGCCGTCCACCCGGGCGCCCGACGGCCAGCTCATGGTGATCGAGCCGCAGGTCTCGGTGGAGCCGTAGGCGTCGAGCAGCGGTGCGCCGTAGGCCTGTTCGAAGGCGGTGTGCAGGGACGCCGTGGTCACCGAGCCGCCGACCAGGCAGACCCGCAGCGGGGGCGCGGTGAAGTCCTCGCGGGCGGCGGCCCGCACCAGGTGGTGGTACATCGTGGGCACGCCGGCCAGGAACGTCGCGTTCTCCTCGGTGACCGCGGCCAGCACGTCGTCCGCGTCGAAACCGTCGACGAGCCGGACCGACGCGCCCACGGCGGTGGCGGCGACCACGCACACGATGTGCGACAGGCTGTGGAACAGCGGCAGCGGCCACACCATGCGGTCGTCCGGGCCGAGCCCGGGGATCGGCACATAGCCGGCCGCGACCGACCACAGCGCGTTGCGCTGGGTCGACCGGACCCCCTTCGGGCGGCCCGTGGTCCCGGACGTGTACAGGATCCACGCCACGTCGTCGAGGTCCAGGTCGTCCCGGGCGGGCAGCGGCGGTTCGGTGGTGGCGAGCTTCTCGAAGGAGACGGTGCCGACCGGGTGTTCGGCTCCGGTCACCACGATCCGCACCGGGTCGCCCACCACCGGCAGGGAGCCGAGCACCCGGCGCACCTGGTCCAGGTGGGCGCGGTCGGTGATGACGACCCGGGCACCGCTGTGCCCGAGCAGATGGCTCAGTTCCACGTCGGTGGAGCGCGGGTTGAGCGGTACGCCGATGGCGGCGGCCCGCACGATCGCCAGGTAACTCTCCACGTTCTCGACGCAGTTGCCGAGCAGGATCGCCGCCCGGTCGCCGGGTTGCAGCCGCAGCGCCGCCAGGTGGCCCGCTATCCGCGCGGTCCGCCGCGCCAGGTCGGCGTGGCTGACCGCGCGCCGCGGGTCGCGGTAGGCGACCTTGTCCCCGAAGCGCTTCGCATGCGCCGCGAGCAGTTCGGGCAGCGGTTGGATCAGCTCGGTTCGCAGCATGTCCATACACCTCTCGGAAAACACGGCGGCAACGAAATGCGGTGGGTCCGGTACGACCGTCAATTCTGCGGCGCGGCCGCATTGCGGTAACCCCAGGTCGCCCCCTAACACCGCCCTATTTTCGAGCCGTTCGGATATCACATCCACGGCCCATGGGAGCGATGGGTCGGTGCCTTTAGCATGGGGCACAGCCCGTTCCGTACGAACCATTCCGTCGTACGTGCTCCGACGCCTTTCGAGCGTCCCGTGAAGAACTGAGGCACTCCCCATGACCCTGCACTGGACCCATGTGCGCATTCCCGCCCCCGACCGCGTCGGACCAGGGGGAATATCCCGACCTGAACCGCCTGCGGAACTGTCCGGGCTGCTGCGCGGACTGCGCGCCGCGGACCCGGCCGCCCGCTGGTTCTTCCACTGGTCCGACGGGGCCCACCCGGCCGCCGTCGACCTGTGGGCCGCTGCCCGTGGCGATGTTTCCCAGGAATTCGCCCGGCATTGCCGCGAACTCGGCCCGGCCCTCGGGGCACCCCCCGAAAACCCCCCTGCCCCCGGTGAATTCCACCCCGCCGCGGTGCATGGTCCAGCGGCGCTGCCCATCGAATTCGACGACGAGATCGCGATGGCGTCGAGTGAACTCGCCCTGGCCGTCACCCGGGAGCCCGCCTTCGACCACCACACGCAACTCGTGCTGGCCGTCTGGCAGCTGCGGCACGTCA
This sequence comes from Streptomyces sp. NPDC021562, assembly GCF_040640875.1. NCBI lineage: Bacteria > Bacillati > Actinomycetota > Actinomycetes > Kitasatosporales > Streptomycetaceae > Streptomyces > Streptomyces sp. NPDC021562. The sequence goes on along the minus strand of NZ_JBFACN010000054.1, from coordinate 15,738 downwards.
TCGCACTCCTCGGGGAACCCGCGCGCCGCGGCTTCCTGTTCCGGATCTGGCAGCACCGCACGGCCGCGCTGACCCCGGCCCAGCGCACCGGCCTGTGCGCCCGTTCCGCCGAGGCCGTCCGCTCGGTCGCCGGTGGGCTGCCGGCGATGAGCCCCGACACCGAACGCGGCTGGGAGGGCTACCTGCGGAGCCTGCGCCGCACCGCGCAGGCCTGGCAGGCCGCGGACGCCCCGGTCAACTACCTGCTCTTCGAGCACACCCACCTGACCCTGCGCAGGCTGCGGGTGCCGTCGGCCGTGGAGGCACTGGCGGCCCGCACCCTGCGCGCGTCCCTCACCCCGTCCGGCGCCGACCGGGCACCACTGGCGGTACCGAGGACCGTGCTGCAGACGGCCTAGAGAAGTCCCGGCGGGAGCGGCCGGTGTCCGGAGACGCCGGTGGCAGCAGCCGTCGACGGCAGCAGCCGGCGACGGTGCAGACGCAGAAGATGACAGGAGAAGCCGATGGCAGAAGCAGACGACGGCAGGAGCCGACGATGACTGAACCCGCGCACCACCGGGTGGACGTGGCGCTGGGCGACCGCTCCTACCCCGTGCACATCGGGCCCGGGGTACGGACCCTGCTGCCGGGGCTGGTCGCGGCGACGGGGGCCGCGCGGGCCGTCGTCGTGTCGGCGCGCCCCGCGCACGCGCTGCCGTCGCTCGGCGTCCCGGTCCGGTGGGTCGCCGCCCGCGACGGTGAGGAGAACAAGAACCTCGCGACGGTGGCCGAACTGTGCGAGCACTTCGCCCGGTTCGGCCTCACCCGCTCCGACGTGGTGGTCTCCTGCGGCGGCGGCACCACGACCGACACGGTCGGGCTCGCCGCCGCCCTCTACCACCGCGGCACCCCCGTCATCCACCTGCCGACCTCGCTGCTCGCGCAGGTCGACGCGAGCATCGGCGGCAAGACCGGGGTGAACCTGCCCGAGGGGAAGAACCTCGTCGGGGCCTACTGGCAGCCGCGCGCCGTGCTGTGCGACACGGAGTTCCTCGACACCCTGCCGCCCCGCGAACGCGTCAACGGCTACGGGGAACTGGCCCGCTGCCACTTCATCGGCGCACCCGGCCTCGCCGCCCTTCCGCTGGTGGACCAGATCGCGCGGAGCGTCGCCCTGAAGGCCTCGGTGGTCGCCCGCGACGAACGCGACCAGGGCCTGCGGCACGTCCTCAACTACGGCCACACCCTGGGGCACGCGCTGGAACGGGCCACGGAGTACGCACTGCGGCACGGCGAGGCGGTCGCCGTCGGCACCGTCTTCGCCGGCCTGCTGGCCGGCGCCCTGGGCCGGATCCCGCCGGCCCGGGTCGCCGAACACCGGGACGTGGTGGCCTCGTACGGCCTGCCCACCGAACTGCCCGCCGACGTGGCGGACGACGACCTGGTGGCGTACATGCGCCGGGACAAGAAGGCCGAGGGACACGCCCTGACCTTCGTCCTCGACGGCCCCGCCGGCCCGGAACTGGTCCCGGACGTCCCCGAGGACCTGGTCCGCGCGACCCTCGCCACCATGCCCCGCACCACCGCCCCCCACGCGTCCCTGACGGCCTCGCCCCGCTGATCCGACGCGCACCGAGCACACTGAGCACGAGCACACCGAGCACACCGAGAAGGCCCGGACGGCGATGCGTCCGGGCCTTCTCGGTTCGTGCTGTTCCTCAGGGGGCCGGCACCGGCGTGGCGACGAGGTCCAGCAACGCGGCGGGGGAGTGCAGCACCGCGTCCGGCGACTCGCGCAGCAGCGGCTCCGGGTCGACCCCGGCCCACAGTGCGGCCGCCGCCCGCACCCCCGCCCCGCGGGCACTGTGCAGGTCGGTGACGGCGTCCCCGACCATCACCGTCCGCCCGGCCGGCGCCCCGAGCACCGAGACCGCCAGCCGCACCATGTCGGGCGCCGGCTTGGGCCGTACCACCTCGTCGGAGCCGATCACCACCTCGAACGCGTCCAGCAGCCCGAGCCGGGTGAGCAGCGAGCGGGCCCGCTCACCCGCCTTGCCGGTGGCCACCGCCATCGGCACCCCGCGCCGGCGCAACGAGTCCAGCAGCTCGGGGATCCCCGCGAACACCTGGACCTGCGAGGCGAGCCGGCGGCTCTCCCGCACGAACGGCCCCTCCATCGCCGCCGGCAGCCCCATGATCCGCATGATGTCGGGGAAGTACCGGCCGAGATGGCGGTTGTACTCGGCGAACGGCGCCTCGCCGGCGCCCACCACCTCGGCGTAGGCGACGCTGAACGCCTGCCGCATCACCTCGAAGCTGTCGACGAGCACCCCGTCGAGGTCGAACACGACGGCCCGGACCCCGTCCCCGGGCCCCGGCGCGGCCTTGTGGGCCTGGTGCGCCGTCTGCCCGTCACCACTGCCTTGCCTGTCAAGCATGCCGCAGCCTCTCCGAGTTCAGTAGCGTCGATCGGGGCACCACCCGGGCGGCTCTTGTGGAGCGCGCCCCGATCCGTGCCCTGCGGGCCGAGCGGTAGATGCGCTCGATCACCGCGATGGTGCGGCGGACCTCCTCGACGGTCCGCCCCCGGGCTGCCGCGTCCGCCAGCAGCCCCGGCAGCTCGTCCAGCTGCCGTACGTACTCGGCGCCGATCTCCTCCTCCGGCAACGGGACCTCGGTCCGCGCCCCGTCCCGCACCACCTCAAGCCATGATCCCTTGCGGCGGTTGGGGCTGAAGCCGAACGTGCAGTCCAGCGTCGCGCTGCCGGCGCTGCCGTCGACCCGGATCCGGGTGGCGTCGTACGGCTCGTGCGAGGCCCAGCTGGCCCGGATCGCCACCGACACCCCGTTCTCGGTCACCAGGAAGCCACGCGCGGTGTCCTCCACGTCGCCCTCGGCGTCGGGGTCGCGCGGTGCGTCGTCGCGCCAGGCGGCCTCCGAGGACTGGTCGTTGACGAAGTCGTCGGACACCGTGCCCACCGCCTGGTCGAACCCGACGGGACCGAGGATCGGCCCGACGGTGTCGAGCAGGTGCCAGCCCAGGTCGACCAGGGCCCCGCCGCCGGCGAACTGCCGCTGCGTGAACCAGCCGCCCGCGTTCGGCACCCCGCGGGCCCGCACCCAGGACAGCTCGACGTGCCGCAGCTGCCCCAGGTCCCGGTCGATGACCTCGCGCAGTGCCAGCACGTCGGCCCGGTAGCGGGCCGCGCTGCCCGCGAGCAGCGTCGCGCCCCCCTCGCGCTCGGCGGCGGCGAGCTGCTCGGCCTCCGCCGAGTTGAGGCAGACGGGCTTCTCCAGGAACACCGGGATGCCCATGCGCAGGATCCGGCAGGCCACCGCCGAGTGCAGATGGTTCGGCACGGCCACGATCGCGAGGTCGACCTCGTCGGCGGAGAGTTCCGCGACGTCGGACAGCAGCCGGGTCTCGGTGCGGTCCTGCGGGACGTCGGCGCGGGCCGACTGGTTGGGGTCCACCAGGAAGGACACGTTGAAGGAGGGGTGCCGGCGCAGCCGCGGAAGCCAGATGGACTTCGCCGCCCACCCCAGACCCACCACGCTCGTGCGGATCGGGGGCTGCCCCGGTCCCCGTGCGCTCACCCGGGTGTTCATGCGCGCGCGACCTCCTCCGCGACGACTTCGGCGACGGCGTGCATCTGCTCCTCGCTGCCCAGCAGGGTGCGGTGGTGCAGCCAGACGCAGTCGGCGTTGATGGCCTCGGTCACCGGGCAGCGCTCGGCGAGCTCCGCGACGGTCGCGGCGGGCGGCGCGTACTCCCAGAAGCCCTCCGAGCGGTAGATCGCGCGGAACGCGACGAAGGCCGGGACACCGCGCTCGACGAGCCGGTCCACCAGCGCGTTGCGGGCCTCCTCGGTGATGCCCGGGATCCGGAACATCTGCATGTAGTGCGGGTGGGCGGTGACCCGCTCGTCACGGCTCTGCGGGACCACCCCGTCGATACGTCCGAGCAGTCCCGCCAGCAGCGGGGAGCGCTGCTCGCGGGTGGCGATCTGTTCGTCGAGCCGGCCCAGCTGGGCCCGCAGCACCGCCGCGGAGAACTCGTTCATCCGGAAGTTCGAGCCCGAGGTCTGGTGGTAGTACTTGCGGTCGGTGCGCGGCCGGCCGCAGCTGTGCCGCAGGAAGCCCTCCTGGTAGGAGGCCTCGTCGGGGAAGGTGACCAGACCGCCCTCGCCGGCCGTCATCAGCTTGCCGTTCTGGAAGCTGAACGCGGCGACCGAGCCGAGTTCGCCGGCCTTGCGGCCCAGCCACTCGGCGCCGTGCGCGTGGGCGGCGTCCTGGATCAGCGGCACCCCGGTGTCGGCGGAGAGCTTCCCGAGGGCGTCCATGTCGGCGAAGTGCCCCGCCATGTGCACCGGCATGATCGCGGCGGTGCGCGAGGTGACGGCGGCGGCCACCGCCTCCGGGTCCAGGCAGTACGTCCGGGGGTCGACGTCCACCGGTATCGCGACCGCGCCCAGGCGCTGCGCGGCCTGCGAGGAGGAGATGAAGGTGAAGGCGGGGACGACGACCTCGCTGCCCTCGCGCACGCCGAGCACCTGCAGGGCCAGTTCGAGGGCGTGGGTTCCGTTCGTCACCGCCAGCGCGTAGGGCGCCCCGTGCCGTTCGGCGAACTCCCGCTCGAAGGAGTCGACCTCGCTGCCTCCCATGCGCCACCACTGGCCCTGCTCCAGGGCGCGGAGCAGACCGGTGCGCTCCTCGTCGCCGTACCGCGGCCACACCGGGAGGTCCGCGAGCAGTTTCGCCTGATCGTTCATGACGGTCCATTCCTCTTCTGGGGAACGCGGAGATGTCCGCGGAGGGCCAATTCACCCCGGAAAGCCGTTCAGCGGCGGCGGGGAATATCACGCTACCGCGCGGACGGCAGCCTCTCCCATCCCCTACCGGGTCCCCGAAAACCCCCCTGAATACCGGGAGTCGACCCCCCTGATCCGAAATGCGGCCCCCCGATACCGGCCACGGAACGGGCCGGGCGATAAAGAATGATGGGCGTCTGGGCCGAACCCGAAGAATACGTTTCCGCATCGCAGTTGTGAGGTGAGTCATGAGCGCGATACTCCTGCTGAACGGTCCCAACCTCGGCATCCTCGGGCAACGTGAGCCGGAGGTGTACGGCACCGACACCCTGGCGGACATCGAACGGGCCGTGGGCGAGGAGGTCGCCGCGATGGGCTGGGAGGTGGTCTCCGTCCAGAGCGACTCCGAGGGCGACCTGGTGCGCGCCGTGCACGCCCATTACGGCACGGTCGGCGCCCTGGTGAACCCGGGGGCGCTCATGGTGGCGGGCTGGAGCCTGCGCGACGCCCTGGCGAACTATCCGCGCCCCTGGGTGGAGGTTCACCTGTCGAACGTCTGGGCCCGTGAGCAGTGGCGCCACGAGTCGGTCATCGCACCGCTCGCCTCCGGCGTCGTGGTCGGCCTCGGCTCACTCGGCTACCGCCTCGGCGCCCGAGCCCTCCTCACGATCGCCGCCGGAACCTCCCGCCCCACCCCACAACTAGCCGCAACCGCATAAGCACCCCACAGGGGCGGGCAACTGCGCGCCAAGCCCCCACCCCGCCCGGTGGAGCGCCCCGAAGGGGCGCGGGGAACTGCGCGCCAAGCCCCCACGCCGCCGCACCCGCCCCACCCCCCGCACCCCCCCGCACCCCCCGCACCCCCCGCACACCCACCGCTCCCACCCCCCCCACAGCGCCCGCCCGTCCGCCCACAGGAGCTCCGTATGAACGCCACCGTCGCCTGTACCCAGCAGTGGATACGCCGCTACCACCCCAAGCCGGCGCGGCGCATGACCCTGGTCGCGCTGCCCCACGCCGGCGGTTCGGCCAGCTATTTCCACCCGTTGTCGGCGGCGCTCGGCGACGACGTCGAGGTCCTGGCCGTGCAGTATCCGGGCCGTCAGGACCGCCGCCACGAGGCCTTGATCGGGGATGTGCACGAGCTGGCCGACCAGGTCGCCCGCGCCCTCATGCCGTGGGCCGGCCCCGTCGCCCTGTTCGGCCACAGCATGGGCGCGACCGTCGCCTACGAGGTCGCCCGGCGCCTGGCGGACGGCGGCTCGCCCGCCGCGGCCCTGATCGTCTCCGCCCGGCGCGCCCCCTCCGTGGCCCGCACGGACGCCTTCCACGAACTCGACGACGAGCAGCTGCTGAAGGAGGTCCTGCTGCTCGGCGGCAGCGACGCCGCGTTCGCCCTCGACGAGGAACTGCTGCGCCTGACCATGCCCGTGCTGCGCAACGACTTCCGGGCGGTCGCCGATTACCGGTGCGCGCACCCCGAACCGCTGGCGGTCCCGGTCACGGCGCTGGTCGGATCGACGGACCCCAGGGTCACGGTCGCGGAGGTCGACGCCTGGCGCCGCCACACCAGCGCCGCATTCTCCCTGCACGTCTTCGACGGCGGTCATTTCTATCTGGCGGAGCACCCCGGCGCCGTGACGGAAGTCCTGCGTTCGGCGCTCGCACCGCACTTTTCCACGGAAACCTGAGGGGCGCGGAAAGGGGCGGGAGAAGGCGCGGGAAAGCGCGTAGGAAAGGCCATTGGAAAGGGCGCGGTCCCCACGGAGGTGACGGGCCGGGAGGAGGGGAGGAAGAACCGTGAGTCGTCTGGGAATCGACATGGGCGGTACGAAGGTGGCGCTGCGGCTGGAGCGCAACGGTGCCGCGGTGGGCGCGCCCGCGCAGCAGACCGTCTTCACCTGGCCGCACGAGGGCGGCGTCGCGGCCGACATGGACGCGCTCGCGGCCGCGCTCACCGCGCTGCCCCGCCCGCCCGGTGACCCGGTGACCTCGGTGGGGACGGCGCTGCCGGCGGCTCTGGACACCGAGGGCCGGGTCTCCGGCTGGCCCAACCGGCCGCACTGGCAGGGCCTGGACATACGACGCCGGCTGACGGCGCTGCTGCCCGGCGCCCGGGTGCGCATCGCCGACGACGGCGACCTGGCGGCGCTCGCCGAGGCCCGCGCCGCGGGCTGCCGCGACCTGGTGCACTTCGGCGTGGGCACGGGCATCGGCGGCGGCATGGTGCTGGACGGCGTGCTGCGGCCGGGCACCGCGCGCGGCTCCTGCGAGGTGGGCCACGTCGTCGTCGACCATCGCGGTGACGCCCGGTGCGACTGCGGCCGGTACGGCTGTGTCCAGGCCCTCGCCTCGGGGCGTGCGACGCTGCGGCGGGCCACGCGGGCACTCGGTCGGCCGGTCGGGTTCGCGGAGCTGCGGCAGGCCTGGACGGACCGGGCGGAGTGGGCGGTGGAGACGGTGACGACCGGGGCGTCGGCACTCGCCGCGGCCGTCGTGTCCCTGGCCGAGCTGGTCCACCCCGAGATCGTCACGATCGGCGGCGGCTTCGCGGCCGCCCTGCCCGGCTACGTCACGGAGGTCGCCGCCCGCACCGAGGCCCTCCAGCGCCCCACGGCCCCCACCCCGACCCTGCGCCCGGCCGCCCTGGGCGCCCTCTCCTCCCTGGACGGAGCCCTCCTCCTGTCCCGCGACATCGGCACCGCCGCCCCACCCCGCACGACCGTCTGACGCCGCGCGGGCCGCCCCGACGCCCGAACCAGGCGCGCTCGTGGAGCGTGAACCCGCGCCCAGGCCGCGTGCAGGCCGCGTGCAGGACGCGCGGCCTGCGGTTGCTACGGGTGGCGTCGGCGGTGGATCGGTGTCCAGGTGCGGGTGGCCGTGGTCAGCAGGCCGCCGTGGCGGTGTTCGCAGCGACCGACGCCTGCCGCGCGGCGCGCCGCGGGTTTCCAGTAGGGCCTGGACTCGGGGGTGAGCGCGGGATCCTGGTTGAGGATGGCGACCTCCAGTGCCCGCAGTTCGTGGCCCGGGTCGAGGCCGAAGTTGTCCAGCAGCGCGGCCCGGGTGCGCTGGTACGCGGCGAGGGCGTCGTGCTGGCGCCCGCACCGGTACAGCGCCACCATCAGCAGCCCGCACAACCGCTCGCCCGTGGGCTCGGCCGCCGCCAGTTCCTCCAGCTCGCCGAGGATCTCGTGGTGCCCGCCGCGCCGGAGGACCTCTTGGGCGTAGTCCTCGAAAACGCTCATGCGCAGCCCCGCGACCGCCTTGAGCTCCGGCCACGCGATCCCGGACTCGACGAGGTCCGCGAGGGCCGGCCCGCGCCACATGGACAGCGCCGAGCGCAGCTTCGCGAGCCCCGACTCCTGGGCGCCCGCCGCGAGTTCGGCCCGGCCCCGGTCCACCTGGCGGCGGAAGTGCCAGAGGTCCAGATGCCCCTCGGCGACGGTGAGGCGGTACCCGGGCGCGGCGGTGGTGAGCCGTACGGAACCGTCGGGCCGCGCGTGCCGCTCGATGGTCCTGCGCAGTCCCGACACCGCGTTCTGCACCATTTTCCGCGAGGTGGCGGGCGTGTCGTAACCCCACAGCGCGTGAATCAATTTGCTGGTCGGCACGACGTCGTTGGCGTGCAGCAGCAGAAATCCCGCAATGGCGCGCTGATTGAATCCGCCGAGCCCCACAGGAGTGTCGTCGGATACGGCTTCCAAAGGACCGAGCAGATTGAATCGCACGATGGACCACACCCCCGGTTGACCGCGGTGGCTGAGACTGCTTCCGCGACGTACCCCTACAGTAAAAAACCACCTGACCTGTTTGTCAAGGCCGATGGCGGGTCGCCGAGTGGGTGTCGAGAGAGGCATGTGCGCAGGTCAGATGCCATGAGGGCACAGATTTTGCGAGTCCTTGCCCGAAGGGTTCTCGTCGATTTCCGGCGCGGAACGTTCCGTTCCGCCCTCTGGAGGGCCCCTCCGGGCCCGATGATCCGTCAGTTACCGACCGGTGTGCGCGGAGAAACCGGGGCCCCCTGAGGGGTTGCTAGCTTCGGCCCGTCGTACTTCTGGAAAAACGTTCGTACGGAGGGAACCAGTGAATCTGGTCGAACGCGCTGATCAGGAAGCGGAACTGAAACGAATACTCGGCGAATGCGCGGCAGGAAAGGGTGCCGTCGTACTGCTCGAAGGTCCGGGCGGCAGCGGAAAGACCGAGCTGCTCCACCAGACCGCGGAACACGCCCGCCACTGCGGTGCGGTGGTTCTGCACGCCGGCTGCTCACGGGCCGAGAGCGCGCTGCCGTTCGGCGTCCTCGGACAGCTCTTCTCCTCCGTGCCGGCCGCCGACGGCCCGGTCGCCCGGCTGCAGAACCTCTACCAGCGCCTGCACACGGAGTCCGCCGGCCCCGAGGCCGCCGGCCAGGACCCCGCCCCTGCCTCCGGCGCCGCCACCATCGGCCCCCGGCTCGCCCTGCTGCTGGACGAGATCACCGCCGCCCTGCTCGAACTCGCCGAAGAGGCACCGGTGTTCGTCGGCGTCGACACCATCGGGCACGCCGACCCGAGCTCGCTGGCCTGCCTCCTCTACCTGGCGCGCCGTACCGCGTCCGCCCGGGTCACGGTCCTCCTCACCGACGACGGGGCCGCCCGCCGCCGGCTCTTCCGCACCGAGCTGCTGGACCAGCCGCACACGCACCGCGTCACCCTGCGGCCGCTGACCGAGGCCCAGGTCGCCGGACGGCTCGCCGCCCATCTGGACCCGGACGAGGCCGAACGCCTCGCAGGCGAGTTCCACGCCGTCAGCGCCGGCAACCTGCTGCTCCTGCGCGCCCTGCTCGACGACCACCTGGCCTGCGGCGGCGTCCGCCAGGACGGCTACGGCCGGGCGGTACTGCGCCAGCTCGGCCGCCTGGAGGAACCGGTGGCAGCCGTCGCCCGCGCGCTCGCGGTGCTCGGCAGCGCCGAGGTGCCCGCCCGGCTCGCCCGGCTCGCCGGCGTCGACGAGGGCACGGCCGAGTCCGCGCTGCGCACCCTCGAAGCCGTCGGCCTGGTCACCGGCCACGGCCTGAGCCACGACGTCGCCCGGCAGGCCGTCCTCGACGACATGGAACCGGGGGAGCGCACCGAACTGCGGCTCGCGGCCGCCGCGCTGCTGCACGAACAGGGCTGCCCGCCGCGGGACATCGCACCGCTGCTCGTCGAGGCCGACCGCCCGGGCGGCGAATGGAGCGTGCACGTCCTGCTGGAGGCGGCCGAGCAGGAACTGCTCGCCGGTCGCACCCAGCGTGCCGTCGCCGCCCTGGAGGCCGCGCTGCGCGCCCCCGTCGGCGCCGGCGCCGAGCGCGCCGCCGTCGAGTCGCGACTGGTGCAGGTCCGCAGGCTCTTCGACCCGGCGACCGCCGAACGCCATCTGACGGCCCTGACCGGCGCCGCCCGCGCGGGCGAGCTGAACCCGGCCCGCACCCTGGACCTGGTGCGCCAACTGCTGTGGCAGGGCCGGACGACGGAGGCGGGGGAGCTGCTGGACCGGCTGCGCGCGGCCCGCCCGGAGCCGCACAGCGAGGCCGCCGCCCTGCTGGACGACACCGAGAAGTGGCTGGCCTGGACGCACCCCACGCTCGCCCACCGTACCCACCGGCCGGCCGCGGGACCCGAGCACCGGCCCCGCCCCGGCACCGGCCGGCCCGCGGGCCGGGGCCGCCCCGCCGCGCTGCTCGCCGACGCGCTGGTCAACGGCCGCGCGCACGAACTGGTCGGCCAGGCCCACCAGGTGCTCAAGGACCGCGGCCCCACCTACGACCTCAGCTGGCCCGAGGAGCCCGCGCTGCTCGCGCTCGGCGTGCTGCTGTGCACCGACTCCCCGGACGCGGCGGCCTGGTGCGACCGGCTGCTGCGCGAGGGACACACCCCGTACTCGCCGACCTGGATGGCCATGCTGTCCTCGATGCGGGCCGAGGCGGCGCTGCGGCTCGGGGACCTCACCGGCGCGGTCGACCACGCCCAGCAGGCCCTCAACCACATCCACCCGGGCGCCTGGGGCGTCGCCCTGGGCGCACCCCTGGGCAGCCTGGTGCTGGCCACCACCCGTATGGGCCACTACGACGAGGCGGGCGCCTATCTGACCCGGGCCGTCCCCAAGCCCCTGTTCGACACCCGCTACGGCCTGCACTACCTGCACGCCCGCGGCCAGTACCACCTGCTCACCGGCCATCCGCACGCGGCGCTCGCGGACTTCCTCGCCTGCGGGGACCGGATGCGGGCCTGGGGGATCGACGTCCCCGGCATCGTGCCGTGGCGCACCAGCGCGGCCGAGGCCTGGCTGGACCTCGGCAACCACGAGCAGGCCGCCCGCCTGGCCTACGACCAGCTCGGCCGCCCCGGCACCAACGGTGCCCGGGCCCGGGCGGCGGCCCTGCGGGTGCTGGCCGTCGGCGGTCCGGTGGCGCGCCGGCCCCAGATGCTCTCGGAGGCGCTGGACCTCTACGAGCGGTGCGGCGACCGGTACGAGCAGATCCGGATCCTGGCCGACACCGCGGGCGCCTACCACGAGCTCGGCGACAACCGCCGGGCCCGGATGCACGTACGGCGCGCCCGGCACCTGGTCGGGCTGTGCGGGGCCGCCCCGCTCTCCGAGGCCCTGCTCTCCTTCCCCGACGACACCGCCGAGGACCCGTCCTTCCCGGCCGCCACCGGTTCCGGCGACGGCACGGTGCTCACCGGGTCGGAGCGGCGGGTGGCCGCGCTCGCCGTCGGCGGCTACACCAACCGGGAGATCGCGGCCAAGCTGTTCATCACCGCGAGCACGGTCGAGCAGCACCTCACCCGTGTCTACCGCAAGCTCGGCGTGCGCTGCCGCAAGGACCTGCCCGTCGAGCTGGCCACCGGCGGCACCGAGGCGGTGCTCGGCCAGGAGGCATGACAGGGCGGGGCGGACCGGTCCGGTCCGCCCCGCCCGTGGCCCGACGCAGGGTCAGGCGACGCGCAGCCGCGCCAGGTGCTGCCGGTACCAGGGCAGGCTCGTGGCCAGCCCGGCGGCGAACCCCGGCCCCGGCTCCAGGCCCAGGTGCTCCCACACCCCGGCGCTCTCGTAGTAGTGGTCGTCGGTCAGCAGGGTGTACTGGTGCCGCGTCAGCTGCGGCAGCAGGCGCGAGGAGAGCTCCCAGTGCGCGGACCGCGGCAGGTCGCTGTCCGGCAGCGGCAGACCGAGCCCCCGGCACAGCCGGGTCACGGTGCTGCGGACCGTGACGGGCCGGGGATGGTTGACGTGGTGGACCGCCCCCCGGTCGGCCTCGGTCCACTCCCGGCGTGTGAACGCCCCCACCACCCGGGCCAGTTCGTGGACGCCGATGAGCGAGGTGCGGCCCCGGCCGCCCTCCGGCCACACCGGCACCCTGCGCAGCAGCCGGGTCAGCAGCGGGACGTACCACCGGTCGCCGGGCCCGTAGACCAGGTTGGGGCGCAGGACGACACCGCCGTGGCCGATCACCGCCTCCTCGGCGAGCAGGCGGGAGGCGCTGGCGACCGAGGCCGGGGCCGGGGCCAGCCGGCCCTCCCGCACGCCCCGGTGCGGCCCGTGGCCGTACACCGAGGCGGTCGAGACGTACAGCAGCCGGGCCGGTCGGACGGCCCGCGCCAGCGCACGGGTGCCGGCGGCGTTGACCGCTTCGGCCAGGGCCGGGTCCCGGCCCACGTAGCTGGCCAGGTGGAGCACCGTGCCCACGCCTTCGCCGCAGTCGCGCAGGCTCTCCGGAACGGTGAGATCGCCGGGCATCCTCCGCGCACCCGCCGATGTCATCCACTCCGGCAGCGGCCGGCGCGACAGCACGCGCAGGTCGGTCACCGGTGATCCCTTCGAAGTGGGCCGCAGCAGTTCCCGGACCACGGCACTGCCGATGAAGCCGGTGCCGCCCACCACCAGGACCGCTCGCCCGTCACGGGTGTCAGTCGGCAAGGATCCGCACCTCGCAGCCGGAGGCCGTGCCGCCGCCCTGGTTGAAACTCACCGAGACGGTCCGCGTGCCGTCGCCGCGGTCCGGCTGCGGCGTCGCCGTCACCAGGCAGGCGCTGTCGAACTCCACGTATTTCTGGAAGGTGGACTCGCAGCCGACGAGGAGCCCGTCGGGCCGGTCGAGCACGGCGAGCGCGGCCTGCCGGGCCGCCTCCATGAGGACCATGCCGGGCGCGTGGTCGACCGGGTGGTCGAAGAGCACCGGGTGGTCGCGCTCGCAGCGCAGGGTCCACACCCGCGCCATGTTGCTGACGCCGAGCACCACGTCGAACGGCGAGGTGCGGCCGACCAGCCGGGGGGCCACGGCCTCGGACGTCGGTGTCCCGGGCACGCTGTCCGCGTACGTGCCGCGCAGCCGCCGGTAGGCGTTGTCCGGGACGCACTGCGCGGATATGCCGCCGGAGCCGACGAGGACGCCGTCGCGGACGCAGCCGACCTCCAGGTCGACCGCGGCTATGGTCCGGCCGCGTCTTCTGACGTTGCGGCAGCGGACGTCGAGCAGGATGTCCGCGGGGCGCTCGCCGAGCCGGGCACCGTCCGGCTCCATGTGGAAGGAGTGGCTGCTGGAGAGGAACCGGTGGCCGAAGGGCACCTCGTAGGCGAGGTGGCAGATGGTGAGCAGGGCCTGCCGAATCGATTCACCGAGCAGCATGGGGTCGTGCCAGCGGGCGGCGACCCGGCCGTAGAACGAGTGGCTGCGCGGCCACTGGACACCGACCTGGAAGTGGGCGTCGTCGATCTCCCGTACTCCGGTCACCAGCACTTCCGACACCGCCGCGCGGTGCACGACCGCGCGGGGGACTGACTGAAGGAAGAGCTCCGGAGCGTCGAACGACGCGGATTCTCTCTGGTCAAGGAGAGGGGACGGGCGCATCATTGCCTCCTGAGATTGTGTCTGACCTGCACAAACGTCGAGATGGACGTACTGGGGGCGGGAGAAGCGTCGCGAAAAACAGTACCAGTTAGTTGGTTTTTTGTGTGGAGGAGAGGCAAACTTATGACCAGGAGTGGGCCGCGATCTACCCGAGGGGAGGACGACGCGGCGACAGCTCCGATCACGTAGTGAAGGGGTTGGATCCATGGCCAGGCAGGAACGCGCGGAGGTCACCCGTGCCGCCATCCTGGAAGGCGCCGCGCGCGCCTTCGACGCGGAGGGGTACCACGGCACGACCCTCGGCGACATCGTCAAGGAGTCCGGGGTGACGAAGGGGGCTCTCTACTTCCACTTCACCTCGAAGGAGGAGCTGGCCCAGGTCCTCATCGACGAGCAGTTCTCCGTCCTGGACTCGGCCGCGGACGTCGGCGGTCTGGGGGTGCAGTCCGTCATCGACATACTGCACCGCATGGCACGGCAGCTGGTGGAGAACGTCCAGGTGCGCGCGGGCATCCGGCTGGTGACCGACCAGAGTTCCAAGACCGGCATCGTCAGCGAGCCGTACACGAAGTGGATCGAGGTCTTCCGCAGGTGTCTGGCCGAGGCCCAGCAGCGCGGTGACGTCAAGGCCGACATCGACTGCGAGCGGCTGGCCGCCCTGATCGTCGGCTCCTGGACCGGGCTCCAGCTCAGTTCCCAGGTGCTGTGCGGGCGCAAGGACCTCCCTGAGCGGACGACCCTGATGTGGCAGTTGCTGCTGCCCAGCATCGTGCCGCCGCGCAGGCTGGGCCGCTTCCACCCCGAGGGCAGCGCCCACGTCACCGTCCAACCCGCGGCGACCGTCAAGTAGAGAGCCCCCCGCGACCGGCCCGGCCCCACGACCGGCGGTTGGGCCGGCCCTTGCGCCGGGCCGGTCCCCTGCGGTCGGGCTATGGGGCCTCGGGGCGCCGCCGGATCGTCGGGCTCGCCCCGCTCGTCCCGTCAGCCGGCCGGGCAGGGCTCCGGTGCCTTCGTGCGGAAGGTGTCGGCCGTGCCGACCGGGGCGAACGCGCCCAGCAGGACGTTCCACAGGTCGGTGATCTGGTGGCTCGCCTCCGCGGTCGACACCCGGCGCACCGCGAGCGACTCGACCGAGAGCAGCGTGATCGTGGCCAGCACCCGGGCGGCCGCGGCGGGCAGGTCGGCCCGGAGTTCGCGTCGCTCGGCCGCGTGCGCGAACTCCTCCTCGACGCCGCCCTGCCACAGCGCGTGGTGGTCGAACCGCGGCGCCGGATCGGTCCGTTCGCGGTGGAAGCGCAGGGCGGCGCGCAGCGTGGCCTCGCTGCTCAGGAGCCGGCTCAGCCCGTGCGTGAGGTCGATGAGGTGCTGCAGCGCGGAGCCATTCGAGGCGCGGACGGACTCCAGCAGATCCTCCAGCAGCCAGTACGAGTGCTCGACGACGGCGTCGGCGACCTCCTTCTTCGAGGCGAAGTGGAAGTAGAGCGCGCCCTTGGAGACCCCTGCGCCGCGGCTGATGTCGTCGAGGGTGGTGCCCGCGTAGCCGTTCTCCTCGAAACGGTCCGCCGCCGCCGAGACGATGCGCCGCAGGGTCTGCCGGGCGCGCTCCTGCTTGGCCATACGAAGTCTCCCTCTTTGCCTGATCCTGCTTCGCGTCGTCCCCCTCGGCGCATTATAAAACCGGGCGATTGGTATGAGATATCCGGTCGACCGGTTTGTCAGTCACGGTCTGATCGCGTCGGGCGCCACGTACCCGCCCCACACCTCGCGCAGGGCGCCGCATACCTCGCCGACGGTGGCGTGGGCGCACAGCGCCTCCTTCATCGGGTACAGCACGTTGTCGTCCCCGCGGGCCGCCTTCTTCAGCTGGTCCAGGGCGCTGTCGACCCGCGACTGCTCCCGCCAGGCCCGCACCTTGCAGAGCCGCTCGGCCTGTCGGCGTTCGACGGCGGGGTCGACGCGCAGGGGTTCGCAGTGCTCGCCCGCGTCCGTCTCCTGCGCGATCCGGTACGCGTTGCGCTCGATCTCGCCCTTCTGGAACCCCCGCTCGATCGCCGCCACCGCACCCCCCAGCTCCTCCAC
>NZ_JBFACN010000053.1:0-22784 GCF_040640875.1 Streptomyces sp. NPDC021562 | reverse complement strand
TTTGTCGACGTGGTGGAGCCAGGTGTCGTCGGTGGTGGTGAGGGTGTCGATGAGGGACCAGCCGGTGAGGGGGTCGAGGGCGGTGGCGCAGGTGTTGAGGGCGTCGTGGAAGTGGGGGTCGGTGTGGTAGAGGTCGCGTGCCATGCCGGCCCATTGGGAGCCCTGGCCGGGGAAGACGAAGACGGGGCCGCGTGGGGTGGTGTGGGCGTGTCCGGTGATGACGTGGGGGGAGGGTTGGTGGGTGGCCAGGGCGCGCAGGCCGTCCAGGGCGCTCTGGTGGTTTTCGGCGATGACGGCTGCTCGGTGGGGGAGCAGGGCGCGGGTGGTGGCCAGGGCGTGGGCGATGTCGGGGAGGTGCTGCTGCCCGCCCTCCAGCGCGTCGGCGAGCCGTCCGCCCATCGCGGCCAGTGCTTCGGTGCTGGCTGCGGAGAGCAGGAGGGGCAGGGGGGAGGAGGGTGCCTGCGGCGGGCGTGCGGGTTCCTCGGGTTCTTCGGGTTGTTCCAGGATGACGTGCGCGTTGGTCCCGCTGATCCCGAAGGACGAGACTCCGGCCCGGCGTGGCCTGGCGGTCTCGGGCCAGGGAAGGGTCCGGTCGAGGAGGTGGACCCGGCCCTCGCTCCAGTCGACCTGGCTGCTGGGACGGCTGAGGTGGAGGCTGCGGGGGAGCACGCCCTCGCGCATGGCCCAGATCATCTTGAGGATGCCGGCGAGACCGGCGGCGGCCTGGGTGTGCCCGATGTTGGTCTTGACCGAGCCGAGGTAGAGGGGGTGGCTGCGGTTCTGGCCGTAGGTCGCGAGGATGGCCTGGGCCTCGATGGGGTCGCCGAGCCGGGTGCCGGTGCCGTGGGCCTCGACGGCGTCCACGTCGGCGGCGGTGAGCCCCGCGCTGTCCAGGGCGCTGCGGATGAGGCGGGCCTGGGACCGCCCGTTGGGGGAGGTGAGGCCGTTGGAGGCGCCGTCCTGGTTGACGGCGGTGGCGCGGAGGACCGCGAGGACCGGGTGGTTGTTGCGGCGGGCGTCGGACAGCCGCTCCACCAGCAGCGTGCCCACGCCCTCGCTCCACGACGAGCCGTCCGCCGCGTCGTCGAACGCCTTGATGCGGGCGTCCGGGGCGAGCCCCCGCTGGCGGGAGAACTCCACGAAGGACTCGACCGTGGACATGACGGTGGCGCCGCCCGCCACGGCGAGGTCGCACTCCCCGCTGCGCAGTGACTGCACGGCCAGGTGCAGGGCGACGAGGGAGGACGAGCAGGCGGTGTCGATGGTCAGGGCGGGCCCTTCGAGGCCGTAGACGTACGACAGCCGTCCCGAGGCGATGCTGCCCGCCGTACCGGCGCCGATCATGCCCTCGAAGCCGTCCGGCGCCGGGGTCAGCCGGGTGCCGTGGTCATGGGACAGGATGCCGATGAACACACCGGTGCGGGAGCCCGCCAGGCCCAACGGGTCCACGCCCGCCCGTTCGAAGGTCTCCCAGGTCGTCTCCAGGAGCAGCCGCTGCTGCGGGTCCATCGACAGCGCCTCACGCGGCGGGATGCCGAACAGCGTGGCGTCGAACCCGGCCGCGTCCCGCAGGAAGCCGCCCTCCTTGACGTACATGTGCCCGACGGCGTCCGGGTCGGGGTCGTACAGCGCGTCGACGTCCCAGCCGCGGTCGGCGGGCATGGCCGTGATCAGGTCGCGTTCCTCGACGACCGCGCGCCACAGGTCCTCCGGTGAGTCGATGCCGCCGGGGAACCGGCAGGCGGCCGAGACGATCGCGACGGGCTCCGGCCGGCCCGACTCCAGTGCCAGGAGCCGGGCGCGGGCGCGATGCAGATCGGCCGTCACCCGCTTCAAGTACTCGATGATCCGCGTGTCTTCCACGGAACGCGTCCCTTTCTGCCGGGGCTCGGAAGCGGGCCCGTGCCGAGGTCGGTGAGGCTCGGCGGGGGACCGGGCCGCCGATGGTTCAGAAGGTGCCCATGTCGTCGATGAAGTCGAGGAGCTGGTCGACCGAGGCGTCCTGGAGGCCGAGGTCGTCGGTGGGTGTCCCGCCGTCGGCGGTGGCCCGGGTTCCCTGGCCGTCGCTGTCGTTCCATCGGGACACCAGGGCGTGCAGCCGCATGGTGACCTTGGCCCGCAGGGCCGGGTCGGTGGTGTCGGCGCCGAGCAGGGCCAGTTCGAGGCGGTCGAGGTCGGTGAGGACGGGCGGTACCGTCTCGACGGGGACGCCGAACAGCTTCTCGTCGAGGTACTCCGCGACGGCCTTCGGGCTGGGGTGGTCGAAGGCGAGCGTGGCCGGCAGCTTCAGGCCGCTCAGCGCGGACAGCCGGTTGCGCAGGTCCACGGCGGTCAGCGAGTCCAGGCCCAGTTCCCGGAAGGCGCGGACCTCGTCGACCTGGTCGGCCGAGCCGTGCCCGAGGACGAGGGCGACCGTGCCGCGTACGGCGTCGACGAGGGCGGTGGCGCGTTCGGCGGGGCCGAGGGCGGCGAGCCGGTCCCGCAGGCCGCCCGGCTCGGCGCCGCCCGCGGCACGCCGGCCGGCCCGCACCAGGCCGCGCAGCAGCCCGGGGAGGGTTCCGTCAGCCGCCTGTGCCCTGAGGGTCGCGAAGTCGAAACGGGCGGCGACCACGTGGGCCTCGCCGGTGTCGAGGGCCGTGTCCAGCAGGGTCATGCCCTGCTCGGCGGTGAGGCTGCGGGTGCCGGAGCGGGCCATCCGGCGGGCCAGGTCCCGCTCGGTCAGTCCGGCGCCCATCTCGGAACGGTCCTGCCACAGCCCCCAGGCGACGGAGAGGCCGGGCAGCCCCAGGGACCGGCGGTGCTGGGCCAGGGAGTCCAGGAAGGCGTTCGCCGCGCCGTAGTTGGCCTGGCCGGCACCGCCGAAGGTGCCCGCCATCGAGGAGTAGAGCACGAACGCGGCCAGGTCGGCGTCCCGGGTGAGCCGGTGCAGGTGCCAGGCGGCGTCGGCCTTCGCCCGCAGCACTGTGTCGACGTCGTCCGCGGTGAGCGAGCCGAGGGCGCCGTCGGCGAGCCGGCCGGCCAGGTGGAACACCCCGGTGAGCGGATGCTCCCGGGGCACCTCCGCCAGCAGCCGGGACAGCGCCTCGGCGTCGGACACGTCGCAGGCGGCCACCGTGACCTGTGCACCGGCCTCGCTCAACTCCTTGTGCACAGTCGCCGCGTTGGGTGCGTCGGGGCCCCGGCGGCCGGTGAGCAGCAGGTGCCGGGCACCGTGCCGGGCGACCAGGTGGCGGGCGAGGATCCCGCCGAGGGTGCCGGTGCCACCGGTGATCAGGACCGTGCCGTCCGGGTCGAGGGCGCGGCGGGCGACGGCGGCGGGTACCTCGGTACGCGCCAGTCGTGGCGCCCGCAACACCCCTTGACGCAGGGCGAGTTGCGGTTTCCCGGAACCGAGGGCGGCCGCCAGCACGACCGTCGGGACCACCGCCGTGTCGCTGTCCAGCAGGACGAAGCGGTCGGGCTGCTCCTGCTGCGCCGAGCGGACCAGGCCCCACAGGGGCGCCTGCGCGAGGTCGGCCGGTGCCTCCTGCGGGCCCGCCGCCACTGCCTGCCGGGTGAGGAACACCAGCCGTGCCTGCCCCCAGCGGTCGTCCGCCGTCCAGTCCCGGCACAGCTCCAGGGCGTCCAGCAGTACCCGGCGGTCGCCGGGCGCCCCGTCGGCGCCGGTCACCAGCACGGCGTCCGGCACCGGGGCGCCCGCGGCCACCGCCGCCGTCAGCGCGGCCAGGTCGGCGTAGTGCCGGCGGCTGTCCACCTCGGCAGGCCGGACCGACTCGCCGTGCGTGCCGAGCACCGCCCAGCGGACGGCGGTGGTCTCGGCGACCGGCAGCGCGGGCCAGTCCAGCCGGAAGAGGGAGTTCTCCGTGCCGGTGCGGCCGGTCGTGAGGGCGGCGGCCATGGGGCGCACGGCGACGGACTCGGCCGTGAGCACCGGCCGGCCCGCGCCGTCGTACAGGTGGAAGGCGAAGCCGCCCCCGCCGAGGCGGACCGCTCGCACCCGTAGCTCCGTGGCGCCCTGGGCGTGCAGGGTGACGCCGCTCCAGCTGAAGGCGAGCTGTCCGCTGTCGTCCACGCCGTCCAGGACGACGACGTGCAGGGCCGCGTCCAGCAGCGCCGGGTGGATGCCGTACCGCGCGGCGTTCTTGGCCTCGGACCGCGGGAGCCGGACCTCGGCCAGGAGTTCGTCACCGCGCCGCCAGGCCGCGGTCAGACCGCGGAAGGCCGGGCCGTAGCCGATGCCGGCGGCGGCGATGCGCTCGTAGGCGTCGTCGGCGGGGAGCGGCTCGGCGTCGTGCGGGGGCCAGCCGGTGAGGGGTTCGGGGTCGGCCCCGGCGGGAGCCAGGACGCCCTCGGCGTGCCGGGTCCACGGGGCGTCCTCGTCGGCGTCCGGCCGGGAGTGGACGCGGACCGCGCGCCGGCCGGAGCCGTCCGGTGCGTCGACCGTCACCTGGACGACCGTCCCGCCGTCCGCGGGGATCACCAGCGGCTGCTGGAGCGCGAGGTCCTCCAGGGTGCCGCAGTCCACGGCGTCCCCCGCCCGCACCGCGAGTTCCACGAAGGCCGCACCGGGCAGCAGCGCCACCCCGGCCACCGCGTGGTCGTCCAGCCACGGCACCGACCGCCGGGACAGCCGGCCCGTCAGCAGCGCACCGTCGTCGGCGAGTTCCACACTGGCGTCGGCCAGGGGGTGCCCGGTGCCGCGCACCCCCGCGCCCACCGGACCGCTCGTCGGCTCCAGCCAGAAGTGGTCGCGCTGGAAGGCGTACGTCGGCAGGTCCACGCGGCGCGCGCCGACGCCTTCGAACACGGCGGACGCCCAGTCCACGGCCACCCCGTGGGCCCACGCCTCGGCAAGCGCCCGCGCCGTGCGCCCGGGACCGCCGTCCTCGCGCCGCAGGGTGCCCAGCGCGGCCACCCGGACGTCCCGTGTCCCGGCGATGTCCGTGACCGGGCCGAGCAGCAGCGGATGCGGGCTCATCTCCAGGAACACCCGGTGCCCGCGGTCCAGCAACCGCCGCACGGCCGCGTCGAACCGCACCGGCTCGCGGGCGTTGCGGTACCAGTACGCGGCGGTCATCTCCGGGCCGTCCAGGAGGTCACCGGTGACCGTCGAGCACAGCGGGACCGTCCCCGCCCACGGCGTCAGTTCCGCCAGCGCGTCGAGGAGCCGGGTGCGCAGCCGTTCCATCTGCGGGGCGTGGCCCGGCGCCACCGCGCCGCGCACGCGCCGCACCTGCGCTCCCTCGGCCTCGGCCACCGCCAGGAACTCCTCCAGCGCCGCCACGTCACCCGTGACGACCACGGACTCCGGGCCGTTGACGACGCCGACGCTCAACTCCCGCTCCCAGGGCTTCAACCGGGCGGCGACCCACTCCGGTGACCTGGACACCCCGGCCATCGCGCCCAGGCCCACGACGTCCACGATCAGCCTGCTGCGCAGGGCCACCACCCGGGCCGCGTCCGCCAGCGACAGCGCGCCCGCCACGTGCGCGGCGGCTATCTCGCCCTGCGAGTGGCCCACGACGGCCGCCGGCCGCACCCCGGCGGCCTGCCAGGTGCGGGCGAGCGCGACCATCACCGAGAACAGCACCGGCTGCACCACGTCCAGCCGCTCCAGCGACGGCGCGTCCGGCGCCCCGGCCATCGCGCCCGTCACCGACCAGCCGACCAGATCGGCGAAGACCCGCTCGCAGTCCGCGAACGCGTCTCGGAACACCTCGGAGCCCGCCAGCAGCGCCGAGGCCATCCCCACCCACTGCGAGCCCTGCCCGGGGAACACGAACACCGCGTCCGAGCCGGTCGGTGTCCCCGTGACCACGTGGGGCGCCTCGACGCCCGCCGCCAGCGCCTCGAGTCCGGTACGGGCGTCGGCCGGGCCGGACGCGAGCACCACCGCGCGGTGCGCGTGCGCGGTGCGGGTGGCCGCCGCCGACCAGGCCACATCGGTCAGCTCCGGGGCGTCCGGGGCGGCGAGCAGGTCGCCGAGCCGGGCCGCCTGGCCGCGCAGGGCGGCGGGCGTGTGCCCGGACAGCACGAGCGGCGTCACCGGCAGCGGCGGCCGCGGCCCGTCCGGCTCGGGCGCGGACGGCCCCTGTTCGAGGATGACGTGGGCGTTGGTGCCGCTCGCGCCGAACGCCGAGACGCCGGCCCGGCGCGGCCGGTCCACGGCCGGCCACACCTCGGCCTCGGTCAGCAGCCGTACCGCCCCCAGGGACCAGTCGATCCGCGTCGACGGCCGGTCCACGTGCAGGGACCTCGGCAGCAGCCCGTGCCGCAACGCCATCACCGTCTTGATGACACCGGCCACTCCGGCCGCACCCTGGGTGTGCCCGATGTTCGACTTGACCGAACCGAGCCGCAGCGGCCGGTCCGCCGGCCGGTCCCTGCCGTACGTCGCCATCAGCGCGTGCGCCTCGATCGGATCGCCCAGCCGGGTGCCGGTGCCGTGCGCCTCGACGGCGTCCACGTCGGCCGGACCCAGCCCGGCGTCGTCCAGCGCGGCCCTGATCACCCGCTGCTGCGCGGTGCCGTTCGGGGCGGTCAGCCCGTTGGAGGCACCGTCCTGGTTGATCGCCGTCCCGCGTACGACGGCCAGCACCCGGTGTCCGGCGCGGCGGGCGTCGGAGAGCCGCTGCACCAGCAGCATGCCCACGCCCTCCGACCACATCGTGCCGTCGGCGGCGTCCGCGAAGGACTTGCTGCGCGCGTCGGGCGCCATCAGCCCCTGCCCGGAGAACCCCACGAAGGCGCCCGGCGAGGACATCACCGTGGCGGCCCCCGCGAAGGCCAGGTCGCACTCCCCGGCGCGCAGTGCCCGCACCGCCTGGTGCAGGGCCACCAGCGCCGAGGAGCACGCGGTGTCCACGGTGACCGCGGGGCCCTCGAAGCCGAAGGTGTACGCGATGCGCCCGGTGGCGATGGAGCCGCCGATCCCGGTCGCGAAGTACGGCACCAGATCGTCGGGCATCCGCTCCGGCCCCGGCAGGTAGTCATGGCCCACCAGCCCCGCGAACACGCCGGTGCGGCTGCCGCGCAGCGCACCCGCGTCCAGGCCGGCCCGTTCCAGCGCCTCCCAGGCGGTCTCGAGCAGGAGCCGGTGCTGCGGGTCCATGGCGAGGGCCTCGCGCGGGGAGATCCCGAAGAACGCCGGGTCGAACTCGCCCGCGTCGTACAGGAATCCGCTCTCCCTGGCCTCCGTGGCCGTACCCGCGCCGCCGTTCGGGTCGAACAACTCCTCCAGGTTCCAGCCCCGGTTGTCGGGGAAGCCGCCGAGGGCGTCGCGTTCGTCGACCACCAGCTGCCAGAGCTCCTCGGGGCTGGTGACCCCGCCCGGGAAACGGCAGCCCATCCCGATGATCGCGACCGGTTCGTCGGTGGCGCGCGCCGGACGGCGGCGCCGCGCCGGAGCGGACGTGCGACCGGTGCCGTCCCGGTCGGCCGGGTCCGCCCGGCCGCCGGCCGTCGCGTCCTGGCGCTCCTGGTCCAGGTGGGTGGCGAGAGCCCGCGGGCTGGGGTGGTCGAAGACCGCCGACGCGGGGACGGACAGACCGGTCGCCGCCCGCAGGTCGGCACAGAGCTCCACCGCGCCGACGGAGGTCACGCCCAGCTCGGAGAACGGGCGGTCGGGCGGCACGGCCTCCTGGGAGGCGTGCCCGAGGACGGCTGCGGTGGCCGCGCGGACCAGGTCGAGGGTCTCCAGCCGTGCGGTCACCGGCTGCGGTTCGGCGACGGCCGGGGGGACCGCGACCGGCGCGCCGTCGAAGGTGCGGTCCACCGCCAGCCAGTACCGCCGGTGTTCGAAGGCGTACGTCGGCAGCGGGACGCGCTCTGCGCCGGTGCCTGTGAACACCGCGGCCCAGTCGGCACCGACGCCCGCCGCGTGCACCCGGCCGAGTCCCAGCAGCAGCGACGCGGTGTCCGGACGGCCCTTGCGCAGGGTCGCGGCGAGGACCGCCGCCGACCGGTCGGTCACGCAGTCGGCCGCCATCGACGTGAGGACTCCGTCCGGGCCCAGTTCCAGGAACACCCGCCCGCCGGCCGCCTCGGCGGCGCGCACCGCGTCCAGGAAGCGCACCGGTGCGCGCAGGTGCCGTACCCAGTGGTCGGGGCCGGTGACCGCACCGGGTTCGACCAGCGCGCCGGTCAGCGCCGACACCAGCGCGATCCGCGGCTCGCGGTACGTCACCCGGGAGGCCACCTCGCGGAACTCCGGCAGGGCCGGATCCATCAGCGCCGAGTGGAACGCGTGACTGACCGTGAGCGGCCGGGTTTTGCGGCCGCGCTCGGCGAGGACCCGGGCCACGGCCTGCGTCGCGCGCGCCTCTCCCGACAGCACGACGGACTCCGGGCCGTTGACGGCCGCGATCCCCACGCCGGGTGTCAGCAGCGGCAGGACCTCGGCCTCGGCCGCCCGCACCGACACCATCACCCCGCCCCCGGGCAGCCGGTCCATCACCCGGCCGCGCGCCGCCACCAGCGCGCACGCGTCGGGCAGCGACAGCACCCCGGCCGCATGGGCCGCGGTCAGCTCCCCGACCGAGTGCCCGACCAGCCGGTCCGGCACCACCCCCCACGACTCCACGAGCCGGAACAGGGCCGTCTCGACCGCGAACAGCGCGGGCTGGGTGAACGCCGTCCGGTCGAGGGCCGCCGCGTCCCCGAACAGAACCGGCCGCAGCGGGCGTTCGAGCAGCGGGTCGAGGTGCGCGCAGACCTCGTCGAGGGCCGTGGCGAACACCGGGAAGCCGTCGTACAGCTCCCGGGCCATGCCCTCGTACTGGGCACCCTGACCGGTGAACAGGAAGGTCAGTGACGGCTGTTCCAGCGCCTCACCGCGTACCACTCCCGCTCCGGGTGTGCCCTCGGCGGCGGCGTCGAGCCCGGCGAGGAG
The DNA here is from genome assembly GCF_040640875.1 of Streptomyces sp. NPDC021562. NCBI lineage: Bacteria > Bacillati > Actinomycetota > Actinomycetes > Kitasatosporales > Streptomycetaceae > Streptomyces > Streptomyces sp. NPDC021562. The sequence goes on along the minus strand of NZ_JBFACN010000053.1, from coordinate 13,894 downwards.
TTCCCCCCGGTCCGCCGCGACGACCACCGCACGGTGCCGCATCCGGGCGCGGGTGGTGGCCGTGGACCAGGCGACGTCGAGCGGGCGCGAGTCCGGGTGCGCGCGCAGGTGTCCGGCGAGCCGGGCCGCCTGGCCGCGCAGGGCGTCCGGGGTGCGGGCGTCGAGCAGGAAGGGCAGCGCGGCGGGGGCGGCCGTAGCCGGGGCCGCCGGGCCCGGCGGGTCGGCGGGACCGGCCTCCTCCAGCACCACGTGCGCGTTCGTCCCGCTGATCCCGAAGGACGACACCGCCGCCCGGCGCGGCCGGTCCGTGCGCGGCCAGCGCTGCTCGTCGTGCAGCAGCCGTACCCCGGCCGTCGCCCAGTCGACGTGGGTGGTGGGCGGGTCGGCGTGCAGGGTCCGGGGCAGGACGCCGTGCCGCAGGGCGAGGACGGTCTTGATGACGCCGGCGACCCCGGCGGCGGCCTGGGTGTGCCCCAGATTGGACTTGACCGATCCCAGCCACAGGGGCCGCCCGGCCGCCCGGCCCCTGCCGTAGGTGGCGAGCAACGCGTCCACCTCGATGGGGTCGCCGAGCCGGGTGCCGGTGCCGTGCGCCTCGACCGCGTCGACATCGTTTGGGGCGAGCCCCGCGTCCGCGAGCGCCGCCCGGATCACCCGCTGCTGGGCGGGGCCGCTGGGCGCGGTCAGGCCGTTGGAGGCGCCGTCCTGGTTGACGGCCGAGCCGCGCACCAGCGCGAGGACCCGGTGTCCGTTGCGGCGGGCGTCGGAGAGCCGCTCCAGCAGGAGCATGCCCACGCCCTCCGACACGGCGGTGCCGTCGGCGCGGTCCGAGAACGTCTTGCAGCGGCCGTCCGGGGCCAGCCCGCGCTGGCGGGAGAACTCCACCAGCGTCCACGGGCTCGACATCACCGTGGCACCGCCCGCGAGCGCCAGCTCGCACTCGCCGCCGCGCAGCGCCCGCACCGCCTGGTGCACCGCCACCAGGGACGCCGAGCACGCCGTGTCCAGCGTGACCGCGGGCCCTTCGAGGCCCAGTGCGTAGGCGAGCCGCCCGGACAGCACGCTCTGGGTGGAGCCGGTGCCCAGGTAGCCGCCGAGTTCGTGGGCGCCGTCCAGCATCGGCGGCACGTAGTCCTGGCCGTTGGTCCCGACGAACACGCCCGTCGCGGTGGCGCGCAGCGCCCCGGGGTCGATCGCCGCGTCCTCCAGCGTCTCCCAGGCGACCTCCAGCAGCAGCCGTTGCTGCGGGTCCATGGCGAGGGCCTCGCGCGGGGAGATCTCGAAGAAGCCGGCGTCGAAGTCGCCCGCCCCGGCGAGGAAGCCGCCCTCGCGGACGTACGCCGTGCCGGGGGCCGCCGGGTCCGGGTCGTACAGGGCGTCCAGGTCCCAGCCACGGTCGGCGGGGAGCGGGCCGATCGCGTCGGCGCCCTCGGTGAGCAGCCGCCACAGCCCGGCCGGGGAGTCCGCGTCCCCCGGGTAGCGGCAGCCCATGCCGACGATCGCCACCGGCTCGGACCGCCTGGCCTCCGAGTCGGCCAGTTTCCGTTTCGTCGCGTCGAGTTCCTGGGCCATCCACTTCAGGGTCTCGACGACCTTGTCGCCACCGGGGGCCGGAGTCTGGCTGTCGCTGCTCGTCACTGCACGCATCTCCTGAGTCGCCGGGGGGCGGGCCGCTGCCGGACCCTGGGAGCTGACCGGCCGTCGCGGCGGGCCCGAGGGCCCATGGGGGCCGGTCACCTGCCGAACCGTTCCTGGATGAAGCCGAGAACCTCCTCGGCGGTGGTCGCCGTCGCCAGCGGGTCCGCGTCCCCGTCGTGGCCGGCGTCCGCGGTGCCCTCCGGGAGCCGGGCCAGCAGGGCGCGCAGCCGGTCCGCCACCGCCGCCGAGGCGGGCGCGTCGAGGTGGTCCAGCGCCGCCTCCAGCCGGGCCAACTCGGCTTCCGCGCCCACGGCGTGTTCCGGAGCACGGTCAGCCGCGGGCCCGTCGTCGACGGCCAGCTCGGTGAGCACATGCGCCGCCAGCGCCTGCGGGGTGGGGTGGTCGAAGACCACCCCGACCGGCAGCCGGAGTCCGGTGGCCGCGCCCAGGCGGTTGCGGAACTCCACGGCGGTCAGCGAGTCGATGCCGAGTTCACGGAAGAGGCGGCTCGGTGAGATCTCGCCGGGGTCGGCGTGCCCCAGCACGGCGGCAAGGTGACGCATGATCAGATCCTTTGTCAGATCGGCGCGTTCACCGGGGGGTGCCGCCGCGACCCGGTCATGGAAGCCGGCCCCGGTCTCCGCCCCCGTATCCGCTTGCGCGGGTCCGCCCGCCGGGTCCGCGTCCGGTGCCGGCCTGCGGTAGCCCGGCAGCCCGAGGAACAGCCGGGTGGCTCGCACCCCGGCCGGTTCGGTGGTGAGCCGGCCGAAGTCCACGTCGGCGACGACCAGATGGCCGCTGTCGCCGCCCACCGCGCGCTCCAGCGCGCGCACCGCCCGCCGCGGGTCCATCGACTCCATCGCGAACCGGTGCAGCCGGTTGGCGATCACCTCGCCGCCTTCCAGACCGCTGGCGCCCGCCCAGTGCCCCCAGCCGACGGACAGCGCGGGCAGCCCGAGCGCCCGGCGGCGCAGCGCCAGCGCGTCGAGATACGCGTTGCCGGGCGCGTAGCCGCCCTGGCCCGCGTCCGCCGTGACACCCGCGAACGAGGAGAACAGCACGAACGCCTCCAGCGGCAGGCCCCGGGTCAGCTCGTCGAGATGGAGGGCGGCCTGCGCCTTCACCCGCAGCGAGCGCTGGAGCTGGGCGGGGGTCAAGGACGTCAGCAGTGCGTCGTCCACCGCCGCCGCCGCGTGCACCACGGCGGTCAGCGGATACTCCGCCGGTACCTCCCCGAGCAGCCGCTCCAGCTCCGCACGGTCGCCGAGGTCGCAGGACGCGAGGGTCACCCGGGCGCCCAGTGCGGTGAGTTCGTCCGCCAGCTCCCGCGCACCCGGCGCCTGCGGCCCGCGCCGTCCGGCCAGCAGCAGGTGCGGTGCCCCCAGGACCGCCAGATGACGGGCCACATGGCCGCCGAGCGCGCCCGTGCCACCGGTCACCAGCACGGTCCCCGACGGCTTCCAGCCCTCGGGCCGGTCCGGCGCCGCCGCCGGCACCAGCCGCCGGGTCAGTGCCGCCGACGCCCTGACCGCCACCTCGTCCTCGCCGGTCGCACCGGACAACACGGCCACCAGCCGGGCGAGTTCACGGCCCCCGAGCTCCGTCGGCAGATCCAGCACCCCGCCCCACCGCTCGGGGTGCTCCTGACGCGCGACCGCACCGAGCCCCCACACCGTCGCCTGTTCCGGAGCGGGCACGCGGTCCCCGGGCTCCGCACCGACGGCCCCTCGCGTGAGCACCCACAGGGGAGCGGGCCAGTCGACGTCCCCGAGGGCCTGGTCGAGGGCGAGGGTGGCCGCCAGCGCGCGCGGTACGGCGTCGTGGTCGGGGCGGGTGCCGTCGAGCAGCCCCGTCAGCGCCAGCACCCCGGTGAACGCCGGTGCCTGTGCGGGGAGCGCGCCCAGCGCCCCGGCCACGGCCGCACGGTCGGCATCCGCGGGAAGTTCGAGCGCGGTCACCCCGGCGCCGAGCGCGGGCCCGATCCGGTCCGCCACCGACCGGGCCGCCGGATCGTCGGGTACGACCAGCAGCCAGTCACCGGTGAGCACGGGCCGGGCCGGCGTGCCGACCGGCTCCCACACCACCCGGTGCCGCCACCGGTCGAGCACCGCGTCCTCCCGGGACCGGCGCCGCCAGTCGGCGAGGGCCGGCAGCACATCCCGGAACGAGGCCAGCTGGCCGTTCACCAGCGGCAGTTCACCCAGCAGCCCGTCGAGGTCACCGCTCTCGACCGCGTCCCAGAAGCGTCGCTGGGCCTCGTCGCCCTCGGTGACGCCGGCGTCGGCCGGCGCGCCGGCCGACGCGGCGAAGTAGGCGGACTGGCGTGGCGCCTCCAGCCAGTAGCGGCGGTGCTGGAAGGCGTAGGTCGGCAGCTCCACCGCAACCGCGGGCGTTTCGGCGTACACCGCGCGTGTCCAGTCCACGGGCACTCCCGCGACGTACGCCGCGCCCAGGGAGGACAGGAACCGGCGGGCTCCGCCCTCGTCCCGGCGCAGGGTGCCGAGCGCCACCGCCGAGGCGCCCGCGTCCTCCAGCGTCTCCTGAAGCCCCGTCAGCAGGACCGGGTGCGGGCTCACTTCCAGGAAGACCCGGTGCCCACGGGAGGCCAGGACCCGCACGGCCGTGTCGAAGCGCACCGGCTCGCGCATGTTGCGGTACCAGTATCCGGCGTCCATCGCGGAACCGTCGGTCGCCTCCCCGGTGACCGTCGACACGATCGGTACGGTGCCCGCCCTGGGCGTGACCGGTGCCAGCTCGGCGAGCACCCGTTCGCGCACCAGCTCCACCTGCGCCGAGTGCCCGGCCGCGATGGCCCCCTTGACCCGCCGGGCGCGCAACCCCGCCGCATCGGCGTCCACGAGGAACTCCTCGATCGCGGCGGCCTCGCCCGACACCACCACGGAAGCAGGTCCGTTGACCGCCGCCACGCTCAGTCGGCCGTCCCAGCGCTCCAGTCGCCGCGCGACCGCCTCCCGCGGGGCGGCGACCGAGGCCATCGCGCCCAGCCCCGACAACTCCTCCTGCATGGTCCTGCTGCGCAGGCAGATGATCCGTGCCGCGTCCGGCAGGGACAGCGCGCCCGCGACGCACGCCGCGGCCACCTCGCCCTGCGAGTGCCCGATCACCGCCGCGGGCTCCACCCCGGCCGCCCGCCAGGTTTCGGCCAGTGCCACCATCACCGCGAACAGCAGTGGTTGCACCACGTCCAGCCGCTCCAGCGCGGGCGCGCCGGGACGGTCGTGGAGCACGTCGAAGACCGACCAGCCGACGAACTCGCCCAGCGCGTCGTCGCACTCGGTGAGCGCGTCCCGGAAGACCGGCGAGGTGTCGAGGAGTCCCACCGCCATACCGGGCCACTGCGAACCCTGGCCGGGGAAGACCAGCACCGGTCCGGCGCCCGGCGCGGCCGCCCCGGTGACCAGCTGGGGGTGCGCCTCCTCGTCGGCCAGGGCGCCGAGCGCGGCCAGCGCCTCCTCCCGGTCGGCCGCCACCACGGCCGCCCGGTGCTCCAGCCCGGTCTCCCGAGTGGTGACCAACGCCTTTCCGACGGCGCGGAGTTCCGGGTCCGCCCGGTCGGTGAGCGCGTCGCGCAGCCGACGGGCCTGGTCACGCAGCGCGGCCGGTGTCGCGGCGGAGAGCGGGAGCACGGCGGGTCCGGCGGCGAGGGCGGCGCGGTCACCGGCCGCCGGCCCGCCGGAGGCGGCTGACATGATCTCGGATTCCGGCAGCGGAGCCGCCGCCGACGGCTCGCCGCGCCCCCGTTCCTCTTCCTGTGCCTGCTCCAGGATCACGTGGGCGTTCGTGCCGCTGATGCCGAACGCCGAGACGGCCGCCCGCCGGGCCCGCGCCACCTGCGGCCACTCCCGCGTCGCCGCCAGCAGCTCGACCCGGCCGGACTCCCAGTCGACGTGCGAGGACGCCTCGGCCAGATGCAGGGTGCGGGGCAGCACCCCGTGCCGCAGCGCCTGTACCGTCTTGATCACTCCGGCGATGCCCGCCGAGGCCTGGGTGTGCCCGATGTTCGACTTCAACGACCCCAGGTAGAGCGGGCGTTCGGCCGGCCGGTCCTGTCCGTAGGTGGCCAGCAGCGCCTCGGCCTCGATGGGGTCGCCGAGCGGGGTGCCGGTGCCGTGCCCCTCGACGGCGTCCACGTCGGCGGGGGCGAGCCCGGCGTCGGCGAGCGCCTGCCGGATCACCCGCTGCTGGGACCGACCGTTGGGCGCGCTCAGCCCGTTGGACGCGCCGTCCTGGTTGACGGCCGTACCCCGGACGACGGCGAGCACGGGATGCCCGTTGCGCCGCGCGTCCGACAGCCGTTCCACCACCAGCGTGCCGATGCCCTCGGAGAAGGCGGAGCCGTCGGCGTCGTCCGAGTAGGAGCGGCAGCGCCCGGTCCGGCCGAGCACCTGCTGCCTGCTGAACTCGACGAAGCCGCCCGGTGTCGACATCACCGTGGCGCCGCCGGCCACCGCGAGGTCGCACTCGCCGCCGCGCAGTGCCCGTACCGCGAGATGCAGCGCGACCAGACCCGCCGAGCACGCCGTGTCCAGGGTGAGCGTGGGCCCTTCCAGGCCGAAGACATAGGCGACCCGGCCGGACAGCACGCTGGCGGTGTGGCCGAGCAGCAGGTGGTTGGCGACGCCCTCGGGGGCGTCGGCCACCCCGCCCGCGTAGTCCTGTTCCCCGGCGCCGACGAACACGCCCGTGTTGCTGCCGCGCAGCGAGGACGGCGGGATCCCGGCCCGCTCGAACGCCTCCCAGGTCGTCTCGAGCAGCAGACGCTGATGCGGATCCATGGCCAGGGCCTCACGTGGCGAGATGGCGAACAGGCCCGCGTCGAAACCGGCGATGTCGTCCAGGAAGCCGCCTTCACGCGAGTACGACGTCCCCGTGGCCGCCGGGTCAGGGTCGTACAGCGCGGCCAGGTCCCAGCCCCGGTCGGCGGGGAAGTCCGTGATGGCGTCCCGCTCCTCGACGACCAGCCGCCACAGGTCCTCCGGGGTCACCGTGCCGCCGGGATAACGGCAGGCCATGCCGATGATCGCCACCGGCTCGTCAGGGCCGTACCGCCCGCCGGTTGCCGTTGCCGCCTCCGCCTGCGTGCTCGCGCCGGTGAGGCGGTCGAGTACCGCGGCCGCCAGATCACGCGGCGTGGGATGGTCGAAGACCACCGTGGTCGGCAGGGTGAGTCCGGTGGCCGCGGCGAGCCGGCCGCGCACGTCCACCGCGGTCATCGAGTCCAGGCCCAGGCCCTTGAAGGTCTGCGTGACGTCCAGGTCCGACGCCGCGTCGTACCCCAGCGCCGCCGCGACCTCGTCGCGCACCAGCGTGCGCACCGCCCGCTCCCGCTCCACGGGCGGCAGCGCGGCCAGCTGCCGGGCGAAGTCCCCGCCCGCCGCGGCGCTGTCCTGCTGCGGCCGCCCCGCCACCTGATCGAACAACGGACCCGGCCGTACGGCGCCGAACACCGCCGTCAGCCGGCCCCAGTCCACGTCGGCCACCACCCGGCAGGGCTCGTCCGACTCCAGGGCCCGCCCGAGGTGGGTCAGCGCGTCCGCCGGGTCCAGCGGGCGCAGTCCGCTGCGGCGCAGCAGCTCGGCCCTCGCCTCGTCCGCCGCCATGCCGGCGCCCGCCCAGGGCCCCCACGCCACACTGGTCGCGGGCAGCCCGTCGGCCCGCCGTCGTCGCGCGAGGGCGTCGAGCAGCGCGTTTGCGGCGGCGTACGCAGCCTGGCCGGTGGCGCCCCACACCCCGGCGATCGACGAGAACAGCACGAACGCATCCAGTTCCAGGCCGAGTTCACGGCTCAGCTCGTCGAGGTGCCGGGCGCCGTCGGCCTTGCCCGCGACCACCGCTGACCATGCTCCGGGCGACAGACCGGTCACCGGCCGCGCCGCGAAGGTGCCGGCCGTGTGGAAGACGGCGGTCGGCCGGTGGCGCGCCAGGACGCCGGCGAGCGCCGCGCGGTCGGCCGTGTCGCAGGCCTCGACCGCCACCTCGGCTCCCGACGCGCGCAGTTCGGCGACGAGTTCGGTCGCACCGGGCGCGCCCGCACCCCGGCGGCCGGTCAGGACGAGCCGTCGGGCGCCGAGGGCGGTCAGCCAGCGGGCCACATGGGCGCCGAGCGCCCCGGTGCCCCCGGTGACGAGGACGGTGCCGGTGGGACGCCACGGGCGGCCGGCGCTTCCCGCGTCGGCAGCGGTCACCGGAACGATCCGCCGGCCGAGAACCTGTCCGTCGCGCACCGCGACCTGGTCCTCCCGGCCGGGTCCGCCGCCCGAGGCCAGCACGGCGCACAGGATGTCCAGCGTCTGCTCGCCGAAGCCGTCCAGGTCGGCCAGCCCGCCCCATTGCGGGGCCTGTTCGAGTGCGACCACCTGCCCGAGACCCCACACGGCGGCCTGCGCCACCCCGCGTCCCCGATCCTCCGGTCCGTCGGCGCGGACCGCGCCCTCGGTGACGAACCACAGCGGACCGTCCGCGACCGTCTGCGCGGCTTCCAGGGCGAAGAGCCCGGGGTCGGCGGCCAGCGCCGCCGCGACCACCACACCCGTGACCTCACCCACCGGATCCAGCGTGGCCTGCGCCCCGGCTCGGACCAGCGCGTCGAGCAGCGCCGTCGCCCGCGGGTCCGCCGGGTCGGTGCCGTCCGGCAGCACCACCCGCCACCGGCCGCGCAGCCCGGCCGCGCCCACGGTCACCGGCTGCCACGACACCCGGTGCGCGAGGCGCCGCAGTCGTTCCGGTCGCTCGCCCGCGTCCACCAGCGCGTCCAGCGCACGGGTCTGCTCCTCGGTCAGGTCCAGCCGCCGCACGAACTCCGCGAGCGGCTTGGCTCGACGGGACGGGGACAGCCAGAAGCGCCGGTGCCGGAACGGGTAGGTGGGCAGTTCGACCGTCCTGGCCCCGGTGCCCTCGAAGGCCTTCGACCAGTCGACCCGCAGGCCCGACAGATGCAGCGCGGCCAGCGCCGACAGGAAGGCCGCCGGCTCGGGCCGGTCGGTCCGCAGTGCCGACACGATCACGGGCGAGGCGGTTTCCGGCAGGCTGTCCCGGACCGCCCCGCCGAGCACCCCGGCGGGCCCCAGCTCCAGATACGCCGTCGCGCCCGCCGCGTGCAGCGTGCCGACGCCGTCCCCGAAACGTACCGCCTCCCGCACGTGCCGCACCCAGTAGCCGGGCGCGCACAACTCGTCCGGTCCGGCCAGGGCGCCGGTCACGTTGGACACCACGGGCAGCGTGGGCGGACGGAAGGAGACCTGGGCGAGGACGTCCGCGAACGCGTCCAGCATCCCGTCCAGGTGCGCGGAGTGGAAGGCGTGGCTGACCCGGAGCCGCCGTACCCGGCGCCCCCGGCCCCGGAACCGCTCCGCGACCTGTTCGACCGCCTCCCGGTCACCCGAAACCACCACCGCCCGCGGCCCGTTGACCGCGGCCACGTCCACCCGCCCGCCGTACGCCGCGAGTTCCTGCGCGACCTCCTCCTCGGCCGCCTCCAGGGCGGCCATCGCGCCGTCCGCGGTCACGGCACGCATCAGCCGCCCCCGCGCGGCCACCAGCGCACAGGCGTCGGCCGGCGACCACACCCCGGCCACATGGGCCGCCGCGAACTCGCCGATCGAGTGCCCGATCAGCAGCCCCGGCGTGACACCCCAGTGTTCGACCAGCCGGTACAGCGCCACCTCCACGGCGAACAGCGCGGCCTGCGCGTGGTCGGTACGGTCCAGCAGATCCGGGTCCGTCCCGAACACCACGTCCCGCAGGGGCTGTTCGAGAAGGGGCCCGAAGTGCCCGCACATCTCGTCGAAGGCCTCGGCGAACACCGGCTGCGCCCCGTACAGTTCGCGGCCCATGCCGAGCCGTTGGCTCCCCTGCCCGCTGAAGACGACGGCCAGTCGGCTCTCCTCCCCGGCCCGTCCCGTCAGCGCCCCCGCCGACGCGCGCCCGGCGGCCAGCGCCCGCAATCGCTCGACGGCCTGCTCCCGCCCGTCCGCGACCACGACCGCACGGCAGGGCAGGGCAGCGCGGGTGACCGCCGACGACCACGCCACGTCCACCAGTTCGGCGCCGTCGGCGAGCGCACCGGCGATCCGCCCGGCCTGCGCCCGCAGCGCCTCCTCGTCGGCCGCGGACAGCAGTACCGGGACGACGGCGGGGTCCGGGCCCCGCTCGGGCGGCGCGGCGGCCGCCGGCGCCTGCTCCAGGACGATGTGCGCGTTGGTGCCGCTGATCCCGAAGGACGACACCGCGGCCCGCCGCGGCCGGCCCGCCTCGGGCCACTCCCGTCGCTCGGTGAGCAGCCGCACCCCACCGGACGCCCAGTCCACGTGCGACGAGGGCGGGTCCGCGTGCAGGGTGCGCGGCAGCACGCCCGCGTCCAACGCCTTGATCATCTTGATGACGCCCGCGACTCCGGCGGCAGCCTGGGTGTGCCCCAGGTTCGACTTGACCGATCCGAGGTGGAGCGGCTGGGCGCGGTCCTGGCCGTAGACCGACAGCAGGGCCTCGGCCTCGATCGGGTCGCCGAGCACGGTGCCGGTGCCGTGGCCCTCGACGGCGTCGACGTCAGCCGGTGTCAGCCCGGCGTCGGCCAGCGCCTCCCGGATGACCCGCTGCTGCGCACCGCCGTTCGGCGCCGTCAGCCCGTTGGAGGCACCGTCCTGGTTGACGGCGCTGCCCCGCAGCACGGCGAGCACCCGGTGCCCGCCTCGCAGCGCGTCCGACAGCCGCTCCACCAGCAGCACGCCCACGCCCTCCGACCAGCCGGTGCCGTCCGCGCCCTCGCCGAACGACTTGCAGCGGCCGTCCGCCGAGAGCCCGCCCTGCCGGGAGAACTCCACGAACGTGTCCGGCGTGACCATCACCGTGACACCACCGGCCAGCGCCAGATCGGACTCCCCGCGCCGCAGCGACTGCGCGGCCAGGTGCAGCGCCACCAGCGACGACGAGCACGCGGTGTCCACCGTGAGCGCGGGCCCCTGAAGACCGAGCGCGTAGGCGATGCGCCCCGAGGCCACGCTCCCCGCACCGCCGGTCAGCAGATACCCGGCGACATCCTCCGGCACCTCGGCGCCACCACTGCCGTAGTCGTGGTACATCAGCCCGGCGAACACCCCGGTACGCGAACCCCGCACCGCCTCGGCCGGGATGCCCGCGCTCTCCAGCGCCTCCCAGGACACCTCCAGAAGGAGCCGCTGCTGCGGGTCCATGGCCAGCGCCTCCCGCGGCGAGATGCCGAACAGCGCCGGATCGAACCCGGCGGCGTCGTCGAGGAATCCGCCGTACCGCGTGTCGCTCGTGCCGTGCGCCCCCGCGGACGTGTCGAACAGGGCCGCCAGGTCCCAGCCGCGGTCCACCGGGAACGCGCCCACCGCCTCCCGCTCCTCCAGCACCAGCCGCCACAGATCGGCGGGCCCGGCCACCCCGCCGGGATAGCGGCAGGCCATACCGATGATCGCGACCGGCTCGTCGGCGGTGTGGACCACGCCGCTCGCCGGGTCCGCCGGGACGGCGTCCTCGCCGGTCAGCCGCCCGACCAGGAACCGGGCCAGCGCCCTGGGCGTGGGATGGTCGAAGACCACGGTGGCCGGCAGGGCGACACCGGTGACCGTCGCCAGCCTGTTGCGGACCTCCACCGCCATCAGCGAGTCCAGCCCCGACTTCCGGAACTCGGCCGCGACGTCCAGCCGGGTACCGTCCGTGTGGCCGAGGACCAGCGCGGACTCGGCGCGCACCACCTCCAGCAGCAGCCGCTCCCGCTCCGCGCCGGACAGCCCCGCCAGCCTCGCCGCGAACGCCTGCCCCGTCCCGGCCGAGGACGCCGCCCGGGCGGCCCGCCGCCGCTTCGCACCGGCGGGCGCCAGCCGCGCCAGCAGCGGCGGCACGGGCCGCCCGGCCCGCACCGGCGAGCCCGCGTCGATCCGCGCCGGGACCAGCACGGCCGCGCCACCGACCCGGGCCGCCTCGGCGAGACCGGAGTCCAACAGCGCCAGCGCCTCCTCCACGGGCAGCGGCAGCAGCCCCGCGTGCCGCATCCGGGCCAGCTCCCGCGCACCCAGCCGCCCCGTCATCCCGGACGGCGACTCCCACAGACCCCACGCCAACGACACCGCGGGCAGGCCGAGTTCCCGGCGGTGGACGGCCAGCGCGTCGAGGAACGCGTTGGCCGCCGCGTAGTTGGCCTGCCCGGGGTTGCCCAGCACCCCCGCCACGGACGAGAACAGGACGAACGCCGACAGATCCAGCCCGGCCGTCAACTCGTGCAACCACAGCGCGGCCCGCGCCTTCGGCCGCAGCACCGCCGCCACCGCCTCGGCGTCCAGCCCGGTCACGGTCGCGTCCGCCAGCACCCCCGCCGCGTGCACCACGGCTCCCAGCGGCCGCTCCGACGCCTGGACCTCCGCCACGAGCGCCGCCAGCGCCTGCCGGTCCCCGACGTCACAGGCGCGCACGTCTGCCACGGCGCCCGACTCCGCCAACTCCGCGACCAGTTCGGGCACGCCGGGCGCGGCGGCGCCGGAACGACTCACCAGGAGCAGCCGCCGAGCCCCGTGCGCGGCGACCAGATGCCGTGCCACCAGCGCCCCGAGTCCCCCCGTACCACCGGTGACCAGTACCGTGCGTCCTGGGTCGAGGACCGGTGCGACGAGGCCCTCCTCACCCGCGTGCCGGACCAGCCGCGGCACGTACGACACCCCGCCCCGCAGGGCCAGCTGCGGCTCGTCCCCGATCACCGCCGGAGTGATCTCGACGTCCGCGTCGACCAGCACGAACCGGCCGGGGTGCTCGCTCTGCGCCGACCGGATCAGCCCCCACACGGCAGCGGCCCCCGGATCGGCCGCCGGGTCGCCCGCCCCCACCGAGACCGCACCCCAGGTGCGCACCACCAGTGTCCGCTCCCGCAGCGCCGCGTCCCCCACGAAGCGCCGCACGACCTCCAACACGGCCAGGACGACCGATTCGCCGCCGTCCCGGTCGTCGGTGTGGCCGCCGAGGTCCAGCAGCACCGGGGAGGACCCGTCGGTGTCGAGTGCGCCGAGCTCCTGCGGTCCCGTCAGCACGGCGGCCCAGCCGTCCACCCCGCCTCCGGCCGCCGCCTCGCCTCGGGCCGCGGCCACAGACCCCTTTCCGGACGCGGAGCCGGCCTCCTCCCACCGCAGCGCGAACAGTGCCTCGGTGGGCGACGCCGTCCGCAGCGCCTCCGGCGCGACCGGGAGCAGCGCCAGGGAGGCCACCGACACCACGGGCTGCCCACCGCCGTCCACCGCGGTCAGGGCCACCGAATCCGGGCCCGTACGCCGTATCAGGACCCGCAACGCCGTCGCCCCCGAAGCGTGCACCCGGACCCCCGACCAGGCGAACGGCAGCCGGATGCCCGGCACCTGGGGCAGCAGCCCCGTCGCCGCCACCCCGTGCAGGGCCGCGTCGAGCAGTGCCGGATGCAGCAGGTATCCCTCCGGCGCACCCGCCTCCGTGGGCAGTTCGACCTCGGCGAACACCTCGTCGTCACGGCGCCACAGTGACCGGACCCCCTGGAAGGCCGGGCCGTAGTCGTAACCCCGCGTGCCGAGTTCGTCGTACAGCCCGTCGGTCGTGACGGCACGGGCGCCGGGCGGCGGCCAGGCGCCGGGCCCGGCGACCGGTTCGTCCGGGCCACCGTCCCCCAGCAGACCCTCGGCGTGCAGCGTCCACGCGTCGGCCGATCCCGTGCGGGAGTGCAGGGCCACCGGCCGACGCCCGCCCTCGTCCGGCCGGCCCACCGTCACCTGTACGGTCGACGACCGGCTCAGCGCCAGCGGCGTACGCAGCGTCAGCTCCTCCACCGTCCCGCACCCGACCTCGTCACCGGCGCGCACGGCCATCTCCACGAAGGCCGTCCCCGGCAGCACCACGGTCCCGGCGACCGCGTGATCGACGCACCAGCCGGGGGTGCCCGGCGCCAGCGCGCCGGTCAGCACGAGACCCGCGTCCGCCAGCGGCACCGCGGCGCTCAGCAGCGCGTGATCACGACCCCCGACGCCCCGACGGTCCAGGGCGGTCGAGGTCCGCTCCAGCCAGTAGCGGTGGTGTTGGAAGGGGTAGGTGGGGAGGGGGGTGTGGTGGGTGGTGGGTTGGGTGGTCCAGGTGGGGGTGGTGCCGGTGGTGTGGGCGTGGGCGAGGGTGGTGGTGAGGTCGGTGGGGGTGGCGTGGTTGCGGCGGAGGGTGTGGAGGGTGGTGTGGGGTGTGTGGGTGAGGGTGGGGGTGAGGACGGGGTGGG
>NZ_JBFACN010000052.1:0-24119 GCF_040640875.1 Streptomyces sp. NPDC021562 | reverse complement strand
GCCCCTTTCAGGGGCGTGCACCGGGCGCCCCTGAAAGGGGCGCGGGGAACTGCGCGAGCAACCACTACGCACCCGCAGCCGACCTTTTCGAGCGCCCCCCCGATAACGGTTTGCCCCACCGGCGGTGCCGCCCGCAGAATCCCTGACCATGGGACATCTGGAAGCCGCGCACCTCGAGTACTACCTCCCCGACGGGAGGGCGCTGCTCGGCGACGTCTCCTTCCGGGTGGGCGAGGGCGCCGCCGTCGCTCTGGTCGGCCCCAACGGCGCCGGCAAGACCACCCTGCTCAGGCTGATCTCCGGCGAGCTCAAACCGCACGGCGGCACCGTCACCGTCAGCGGCGGCCTCGGCGTGATGCGCCAGTTCGTGGGCTCGGTGCGCGACGAGACGACCGTGCGCGACCTGCTCGTGTCGGTCGCGCCGCCCGGCATCCAGCAGGCCGCGCGGGCCGTCGACGAGGCCGAGCACGGCATCATGACCGTCGACGACGAGGCCGCCCAGCTGCGCTACGCGCAGGCCCTCGCCGACTGGGCCGAGGTGCGCGGCTACGAGCACGAGACGCTGTGGGACATGTGCACCACGGCCGCGCTCGGGGTGCCGTACGAGAAGGCCCAGTGGCGCCAGGTGCGCACCCTCTCGGGCGGTGAGCAGAAGCGGCTGGTGCTGGAGGCGCTGTTCCGGGGCGCCGACGAGGTGCTGCTCCTCGACGAGCCGGACAACTACCTGGACGTCCCCGGCAAGCGCTGGCTGGAGCAGCAGCTCAAGGACACCCGCAAGACGGTCCTGTTCGTCTCCCACGACCGCGAACTCCTCGCCCGGGCCGCCGAGAAGATCGTCTCCGTGGAACCCTCGCCCACCGGCGCCGACGCCTGGGTGCACGGTGGCGGCTTCGCCACCTACCACGACGCCCGCCGCGAACGCTTCGCCCGCTTCGAGGAGTTGCGCCGCCGCTGGGACGAGAAGCACGCCCAGCTCAAGAAACTGGTGCTGACCCTCCGTCAGGCGGCGGCGGTCTCGCACGAGATGGCGTCCCGGTACGCGGCCGCCCAGACCCGGCTGCGCAAGTTCGAGGAGGCCGGACCGCCTCCGGAGCCGCCGCGCGAGCAGGACATCAGGATGCGCATCAAGGGCGGCCGTACCGGCGTACGCGCCGTCACCTGCGCGGGTCTCGAACTCACCGGCCTGATGAAACCCTTCGACCTGGAGGTCTTCTACGGCGAACGGGTCGCCGTGCTCGGCTCCAACGGCTCCGGCAAGTCGCACTTCCTGCGGCTGCTGGCCGGCGAGGACGTGGCGCACACCGGTCAGTGGAAGCTGGGCGCACGCGTCGTGCCCGGCCACTTCGCCCAGACCCACGCCCACCCCGAACTCCAGGGCCGCGTCCTCCTGGACATCCTCTGGACGGAACACTCCCAGGACCGCGGCGCGGCGATGTCCCGGTTGCGCCGCTACGAACTGACCCAGCAGGCCGAGCAGACCTTCGAGCGGCTGTCGGGCGGCCAGCAGGCGCGGTTCCAGATCCTCCTGCTGGAACTGCAGGGCGTGACGGCGCTGCTCCTCGACGAGCCGACCGACAACCTCGACCTGGAGTCCGCCGAAGCCCTCCAGGAGGGTCTGGAGGCCTTCGACGGCACGGTGCTCGCGGTCACCCACGACCGCTGGTTCGCCCGCTCCTTCGATCGGTTCCTGGTCTTCGGCAGCGACGGCCGGGTCCGGGAGTCCGCCGAGCCGGTCTGGGACGAGCGCCGTGTGGAGCGCGTCCGGTAGGGAGGCCCGCGGGGCCGGATGTTCGTACAGTGGAGGCAGGAATCCGGACCGCCGGGACCCACACGACGAGCGGGGTACCACCATGACCGGAGTCGACCCCAGCCGGCTGGACGACCAGCAGCTCATGAAGGAGCTGGAGACCATCCACCGGACGCGCCACGACACCCTGTTGTACGGATCCAACGACGCGTTGCGCGCCCACAACGAGCGCATGGCCCAGCTGGAGGGCGAGTACCTGCGCCGTAATCCGCGCCGCCTCGTCGCCGCCGGCCGCACCCGGGAGGGTGCCCGGGAGCGCGGCTGCGCCGAGGCGGCGGCGCCGCGGACCCCGGCGAGCTGAACTCCGCGGCGCCGCGGGAACCCCGCCGGGCGCCGCGGGGCCCCTCTGCTCAGCCGGCCTTTTCAGTCTCGGCGAAGACGCCGAGGAACGCCTCGCAGAACGCCTTGAGATCGTCCGGCTTGCGACTGGTGATCAGCTTGTTCGGGCCGCCGTCGCAGACCTTGACCTGCTCGTCCACCCAGGTGCCACCCGCGTTGCGGATGTCGGTCCGCAGGCTCGGCCAGGACGTGAGCGTGCGGCCGCGTACGACGTCGGCCTCCACCAGCGTCCACGGCGCGTGGCAGATGGCCGCGACCGGCCGGCCCCCGTCGAAGAAGTCCTTCACGAACGCGACGGCCTTCTCGTCCGTCCGCAGGAAGTCCGGGTTGGCGACCCCGCCCGGCAGGACGAGCGCCCCGAACGAGTCCGCGGACGCCTCGCCGACCACCTCGTCCACCGGGAACGTGTCCGCCTTGTCGAGATGGTCGAAGCCCTGGATCTTCCCTGGCTGCGTCGACACCAGGACCGGCTCGTGCCCGGCGTCGGACGCCGCCTTCCACGGCTCGGTCAGCTCCACCTGCTCGACGCCCTCGGGCGCGACCAGAAACGCGATACGCATGATGTTCACTCCCTTCCGCGCGCGGGTCGTCGTCCCGCGCGCGGGTGTGTTGTCCTTCCCCGGGTTCCGTCCGGGGGTCCGTCTCCCGGGTTTCGGTCTCCCGGGCCTCACTCCCCGGCGGTCACCGCTTCCGCCAGCGCCAGCAGGCTGTCGTAGCGCGTCCGGTGCGGCAGCCGGGAGACCCGCTCGACCAGGGCGTCGGGGGCGTGGCCCCGCCGCAGCGTCCGGGTCAGCTCGCTCGGTGCCGCCGGGAAGTCGTGCCGGGTCAGGGACCGGGCCAGGAGCAGCCGTACCGCCTCCGGTGACGGCTGCTCACCGACCCCGGGAGCCACCCCGGCGCGGAACAGCTCCGGATCGTCGTCGGCGGGCGGCTCGGGATCGTTCCACTCCTCGCTCCGCGTCGGATGGCCGGACCTGAGCAGGCCCTGCAACTCGTGCTTCATCTCGTCGTCCCGGTGCACGTTCAGCCGGTCACTGCCTCGCTGCATGTTCTCCCTCCAGGTACATCAGGGGGTGCCGCCCGCGTACCCGAGGACGGGGGGCCGACACCGGGATCCGTCGGGCGGTTCCCGACACGCCGGTCCTGGGCGACCACGTCACCCGGAAGGGCGCGGACGTCCCGCGAATGGGGGTCGGCCGCGCGCGGCGGTGCCCGGGGCGGGCTGTGATGGCTGCGGAGGTACGGGCCCCGTGCCCCCGGAGTCGTCCGTGCGAGGAGTTCCCGCCATGCGCCGCACCGTTCGCGCCCTGTCCGTCGCCGTCCTGACGGGTGCCGCGTTCGGCGTCGCCGGTACGGCCGCGGCCGCCGGCCCCGCCGCCGGGGCGAGCCCCGTGGGCTGTGAGAGCTACACGGAGGGCACGCAGGGGGGTACGACGGGCGCCGTCGCGGACGGCGCCCGCACCGCCGACGGGTCCTGCCCGGCGGGGGCGGGGGACGGGCAGCAGCGGCTCTGGACCCCGCCCGCCCTCGCCGACCCGGGCGCCACCCCGGAC
Organism: Streptomyces sp. NPDC021562; assembly: GCF_040640875.1. Taxonomy (NCBI): domain Bacteria; kingdom Bacillati; phylum Actinomycetota; class Actinomycetes; order Kitasatosporales; family Streptomycetaceae; genus Streptomyces; species Streptomyces sp. NPDC021562. The sequence continues at coordinate 20,420 of NZ_JBFACN010000052.1, read as the reverse complement.
CAGGGCGGCACGGACACACACGGCAGCGGGGCCGCGGTCCCGCACGGGAACGACGCCACGGGCCCGCAGGGCGCGGGGGGCGTCCTCCCCGGCGGCGACGACGTCACGGGGCCGCGGGGCGGCGGGGGCAGGGTTCCGGGCGGGGGCGACGGCACGGCCGAGCACGGGGACGGCGGCGCCGTGGAACCCCCTGCGGGCGACGGCGCGGCGCAGTTCCCCGGGGACGACGGCACAGCTGGACGCGGGGGCGACGGCACCGCCCCCTGGGAGGCCGGGGAGCGGCCCTGCTCCGGTGGGACGCAGCAGTCCTGCGGAGGCGGAGGTGACGGGCGGGAGTGCGACGGGGCGCGGGGCGATGCCGCGGCCTGTGCCCCGGCGGGCGTCCAGCACGGCGTGGCGGCGGGGGACGGCGGCTCCTACAACGGCTCCCTCCCCGCCCTGGCCGCGGGCGCGCTGCTGATCGCGGCCGCCTGCTGCGGCGCGGTGTACCGGCTGTGGGGCGGCGGGCAGTACCGGCTGTGGGGCGGACGGCCCGGCGCGGACGGGTGACACGGCCGGGACCGGGTACCCCGGAGCAACCACTCCGGCACCGTGGGCCACCCCTCACGGGGAGGCGGCACGGCCCGGACAGCACACGGCACCACGGACTGCGCGGAGGCGGACATGCGGCGGACGGACCCCGAGGGCCACGGACCGACGCACGGCACGCCCGCCGGGCCGGCGCGGGGCACGTCCACCGAGGCCGAGGGGCACGGGCCCGTCCGCTTCGGGCCGGCCCTGCCCGACGACGGCCTGCCGGTCCTGCCCGAGCTCTCCGCCGTGCTGTCCGCCGCCGCGAGCCGGGGCGGGGAGGAACCCGTCGGCGGCGGGCCCGCGCTGCTGGACGCGGCCCACGGTTACTGGGAGCGCCGCGGGCTGCCCGGCACGCCCGGCCGTCTCACCGCCGGGCCCGGCGCCCCCGCCCTGCTGCTCGCGCTCACCGCCGCGCTCGGCGGCGACGTCCTGGTGCCGCGTCCCTGCGCCGCCTGGTGGGCACCGTACGCCCGGCTGCTCGGGCGGCCCGTCTTCCATGTGGCCACCCCGGCCGAGTCGGGGGGCGTCCCCGACCCCTACGCGTTGTTGGAGACGGTGCGCCGGGTCCGCGACGAGGGCGGCGACCCGCGACTGCTCGTGCTCTCCGTCGCCGACGACCCGACCGCCACCGTCGCCCCGCCCGAACTGCTGCACGAGACCGTGGAGGCGGCGGCGGGCGAGGGACTGTACCTGGTCAGCGACGAGACGTGGCGCGACACCCTGCACGCCCCGGACGCCACCGTGCTGCTCAGTCCCGCGGAGATGCTCCCGGACCGGGTCACCGTGGTCACCGACCTGGCCGGCGGCCTGCTGCCGGCCGGCTGGCCCGCCGCCGTGGCCCGGTTCCCGGCGGACGCCACCGGTACGGCACTGCACGCGCGCGTGCTCGACGTCCTCACCGCGATGGGCGCCCGCCTCGCCGGCCCGGTCGCGGTCGCCGCCCGCCACGCGCTCGACGAACCCGGACCCGTCGTCGTACGCCGGGCGGCCGCCGTACGGCTGCACGCGCGCGTGGCCGCCGCCGCGCACGCCGCGGTCGTCGCCGGCGGTGCGCTGGCCCGGCCCCCGCAGGCCGGCCGTCACCTGTACGTCGACCTGGAGCCGCTGCGGGCCGGGCTCGGCGCCCGAGGCGTCGGCGACGCACAGGAGTTGGAGGACTTCCTCACCGCACGCCTGGGCGTTCCCGCACCCGGCGGGCACCGCTTCGGCGACGACCTGGGCGCCCTGCGGGTACGGCTCGCCACCGGGCCGCTGCTGGGCGGCACCGACGAGGAACGTCTGGAATGCCTCACGTCCCCCGCGCCGTTGGAACTGCCACACGTGCAACGCGCGTTGATGTCCTTGAGGTCGGTACTCGACGATCTCCGCGACGACGCTCAGCGATGGGAGCCTCCTCGATGACGCAGCAGACGCAAGAGCAAGGGTCCGCCACGCCGACCGCCGACACACCGCCCGCCGACACGCCCACCACCGTCACGACGACCGCTACAGCGCCTGCCGCCACGACGACGACCGCCACGACGCCTGCCGTCGTCACGACCGCTGCCCCGCCGCTCGCCGAGCCCCGCCCGCTGGGCGAACTCCGGTTCTGGCCACGGACCTTCCACGACCGTCTCACCGCCCCCCTGCCCGGTCTCAAGGCCATGGCCCGCTTCGCCCGCGAGGGCTCCGTCCGCCCCGGCCGCCAGGGTCTCGCCGACATAGCCAGACTCCCCTGCGAACCCGCTCCGCTGCCCCCCGTGGACGCCGGCACCGTCGCCGTCACCTGGGCGGGGCACGCCAGTTGGGTCGTCCGGATCGGCGGCCTCACCGTCCTCACCGACCCCGTCTGGTCCCGCCGGATCCTCGGCACCCCGGCCCGTGTCACCCCGGTCGGCGTCCCCTGGGAGACGCTGCCGCGCATCGACGCCGTCGTCATCAGCCACAACCACTACGACCACCTCGACGCCCCCACCCTGCGCCGACTGCCGCGCGCCACCCCCGTCTTCGTACCCGCCGGCCTCGGCGGCTGGTTCCGGCGCCGCCGCTTCACCACCGTCACCGAGCTCGACTGGTGGGAGGCGGCCGAACTGTCCGGCGTCCGCTTCGACTTCGTCCCGGCCCACCACTGGTCCAAGCGCACCCTCACCGACACCTGTCACAGCCTCTGGGGCGGCTGGGTGCTCACCGGCCCCGACGGACAGCGCGTCTACTTCGCCGGCGACACGGGCTACGGCCACTGGTTCGCCGGCATCGGCCGACGCTACCCGGGCATCGACCTCGCCCTGATGCCGATCGGCGCCTACGACCCCCGCTGGTGGCTCAGCGACGTCCACCTCGACCCGGAGGAGGCGGTCCGGGCGACGCAGGACGTCGGGGCGCGGCGGATGGCCCCCATGCACTGGGGCACGTTCATCCTGTCGGCGGAACCGGTCCTGGAGCCGCTGACCCGGGTGCGGGCGGCCTGGGAGAAGGCCGAACTGGCCCGCGAGAACCTCTGGGACCTGCCGGTGGGGGGTTCGAGGATCCTGGAACAGAGTCCACTGCGGAGCGCCGTCAGCTGAGGCGCGCCCCATAGGGGCGCTGGGGGTACCCCCGGCCGAAGGCTGGGGGAGGAACCGCGCGAGCAACCACAACCGCACCCGCGCCCCGCAACGCACCGTCACCCGGCAGAACGAACCCGCCGCCACACCCCCGGCGCCACACTGATCAGCACGGTCAGCGCGACCGCCACCACGACCCCCTCCCACGGCTCCGGGAACAACGACCCGCCCAGGATCCCGATCACCTGATAGGTCGCCGCCCACGCCAGACACGCCGCCGCGTTCCCCCGCGCGAACCGCCGCAGCGGCCACTCGGCCAGCAGACACGCCAGCATCACCGGTATGCGGCCGGCAGGCACCAGCCGGGACAGCACCAGCACCGCCACCCCGTGCCCGGCCAGCTTCCCCTGCGCCTGCTCCAGCCGCTCCTCGGGCGCCCGCGACCGGATCGCCTCCAGCCACCGCGACCCGTTCTTCGACCGCAGCCCACGCCGCCCCAGCCAGTACAGCGCCGCGTCGCCGAGGAACGCCGCCAGCGACGCCGTCACGAACACCAGCGCCAGCGCCAACGGCGCCGTCTGGTGGAACGCCACCACCGCCGCCGAACTCACCAGCGCCCCGGTCGGCACCACCGGCACCAGGGCGCCGACCAGCACCAGCAGGAACAGCGTCGGATACCCGATCGCCTGCTGCGCCGACCCGACGGACGACGGGGTCGCCGCGGTGGACCCGGCGGCCGCCATCACCAGCAGCAGTCTCACCGTGCGACCTCCAGCCGCACGCGCTCCCCGTGCCCGAGCCGGTGCACCGCCACCCGCGGCGCGTACTCGGCCGCGAGGCGCACGAACTCGTCACCCGGCGCGTGGAATTCATGGGGGCGCACGGCGTCCATGCCGATCGGCCAGTACGTGCCGTAGTGCACCGGCACCGCGCTGCGGGGCGCCAGCCGTGCCAACGCACGCGCCGCCCGCCCGGCGTCCAGGTGCCCCTCCCCGAGGTACGGCCCCCAGCCGCCCACCGGCAGCAGGGCCACGTCCACCGGGCCCACCACCTCGGCCATCTCGTCGAACAGCCCGGTGTCCCCGGCGAAGTACGTCCGGGCCGCGCCCTCGACCACATACCCGAGGGCGGGGGAGCGCTGCGGGCCGACCGGCAGCCGGCGGCCGTCGTGCAGCGCGGGCACGGCACGGACGACGAGCCGGCCGACGTGTATCTCGTCGCCGACACCGACCTCGGTGACGCGCAACTGCCGGAGCCGACGGAGCGCGGGCACCGCGCGTTGTGCGCCCCGGGGCACAAGCAGGCGCGTGCCCGGGGCGAGCCCGGCGAGCGAGGGGACGTGCAGATGGTCGGCGTGCAGGTGGGAGACGAGCGCGAGGTCCGCCCGGCGGGCCTCGGGCGGGGGCGGGGCGCCCCGGCGCCGGCGCAGATGGGCGAGCCGGCGCGCGAACAGAGGATCGGTGAGCAGTCGTACGCCCGAATCCTCGATCGTGCAGGTGGCGTGGCCCCACCAGGTGATCTCCACCGGCACCCTCTTTGCCTCCTTCGCGCGACTCCCCGAAGCCTACGTGCAGGAGTAGGGTCGGCGGCGAAACCCGGAGGTGAGGGGGACGCCATGGGACAGGTGCGGGGTGCCTCCGGCGGGCTCCCGGCGGTGCGGGTGACCGCCATCGCGAGTCTTACGCCCCTGGAGGAGCTGGAGATCGACCCTTTTCTGGTCGACTCCCGCAGCCAGCACGCGATGTGCGCGCGCTGGGCCGTGGAGCACGGGTACGTGGTCGCCCGCGAACTCCTGGTCCGCGGCCTGCGCCACGACCACAGCGCCCTGTGGGCGGGCGTCCGTCCCGGCCTCGACGTCTTCGTGGCACCGAGCAGACGGGTCCTGGAGAGCGCGCTGTCGTCGGTGGAGGCCTTCACGGCGGAATGCGCGCGACGCGGCGTGCGGGTGGAGACGGTGGGCCGCGCCGAACCCCGCTACGACGCCCAGATGAAGGCCCGGGTCCACCGGCGTCTCTCCATGCCGACGGCCGGGTACGACGGGCGGTAGGGCCAGGGGCCGACGCCCGTATGACAGTCTGGTCGGCGGACCGATCCGCGGGCGGCGCGGGTCCCGGAGTCGAGGTCGGTGGGGCGTGCGGTGGCGGCGGGTCGTCAGTCAGATCGGGCGGAGTGTGGCGGTGTGGGCGGTGTCCACCGTCACCATGCTGGTGCTCGCCGGGATCCTGCCCGACTTCCAGCTCCAGTCCCCGGACGGTGACAGCGCCACCCGGATCGCGGTGACCGCGGCCCTCGGCGCCGGTGCCTTCGGTGTGCTGTCGGCCGTCGTGTGGCCCCTGCTCGTCCGGCTGCTGCTGCTGGTGCCCGCCCTCGTCCTCGGCCTGCTGGTCTTCTTCCTCAACGGCTCCCTGCTCCTGGTCGCCCTGCGCATCAACCCCTCCGGGCAGAGCGAGGCCGCCCCGGAGACCGCCGTGATCGTGGCCGCCGTGATGTCCGCGGTCGCCTCCGCCACCGGCGGCGCCCTCGCCGTCCGCGACGACGACGCCTACCGGCACCGGCTGTCCCGGCTGGCCACCCGCCGCCGCAGATCCCACCCGCCCTGCCCGACCGCCCCCGGCACCGTCTTCCTCCAGCTCGACGGCGTCGGCCACGACGTCCTCACCGCCGCCGTCGCCAAGGGCCTGATGCCCACCGTGGCCGCCTGGCTGGCCGCCGGCCACCGGCTCACCCCCTGGCGCACCGACTGGTCCAGCCAGACCGGCGCCAGCCAGCTCGGCATCCTGCACGGCTCGAACTTCGACATCCCCGCCTTCCGCTGGTACGAGAAGGACAGCCAGGAGGTGATGGTCTGCAACCGGCCGACCAGCGCCGCCGAACTCCAGCGCCGCGCCGTCGAGCGCACCGCCGACGGGGGGCTGCTCACCGTCGACGGCGCCAGCCGCGGCAACCTCTTCAGCGGTGGCGCCGAGGAGCAGGCCCTGGTGCTGTCCATAGCGATCCGCCGCCGGGGCCGCGAGAACCGCTCCCGGGCCGGTTACTTCGCCTACTTCGCCGACCCCGCCAACGCCGTCCGCACCGCCCTCTCCTTCTTCGCCGAGGTCGGCCGGGAGGTGGGCCAGTCCGTCACGGCCCGGCTGCGCAGGCAGCGCCCGCGCGTGGGCCGCGGCGGTCTCTACCCCCTCGTCCGCGCCTTCGCGACGGTCGTCGAACGGGACGTCGTGGTCGCCGCCGTCATCGGCGACCTGCTCGGCGGCCGCAGCGCCGTCTACGCCGACCTGGTCGCCTACGACGAGGTCGCCCACCACTCCGGCCCGCACAGCAGGGACGCCGACAAGGTGCTGCAACGCCTGGACCGCGCCCTCGCCCTGATCGAGAAGGCCGCCGAGCACGCCCCCCGGCGGTACCGGATCGTCGTCCTCTCCGACCACGGCCAGAGCCCCGGCGAGACCTTCCGCTCCCGCTACGGACTCACCCTCGGCGACCTGGTCAGGGCCGGCTGCGGACTGCCCGTGCCGCGCCGCGCCGAACGAACGCACAGCGGCGCCGAGGCCCGCGCCGCCGTCCGCGCCGCCCTGCGCCGACCGGTCGAGGAGGGCGGCGGGAAGCACCGGCCGACGCGGCACTCGGAACCCGTCGTGCTCGCCTCCGGCAACCTCGGCCTGATCTCCTTCCCGGACGTGCCGCACCGCATGACCAAGGAGGAGCTGGACGCCCGCCACCCGGCGCTGCTCACCACCCTCGCCAACCACCCCGGCATCGGCTTCCTGCTGGTCCGCAGCGGGGCACACGGCGGGGTGGTGCTGGGCGCCCACGGCGCCGAGATCCCGCTCGACCGGCTGGACGTCCAGCCGGGACCGCTGGCCGCCTTCGGGCCGGGCGCAGCGGACGCCGTCCGGCGCACCCACTCCTTCCCGCACACCGCCGACATCATGGTCAACTCCTGGTACGACCCTCAGGACGGCGAGGTCCTGGCGTTCGAGGAGCAGATCGGCTCGCACGGGGGACTGGGGGGCGCGCAGGGACGGCCGTTCCTGTTGTCGCCGCCCGATGTGTCCGCCCCGGTGACGCAGGGCGAGGAACTCGTGGGCGCCGAGGCGGTGCACGAGGTGCTGCGGCGCTGGCTCCAGGAGGCGGAGGGGCCGGCGGTCCCCCTGGCCACGGAGGGGGAGCGGGCCGCGTAGCCGGTCGGGGGCGGGGCCCCACCGGTGAAAAATCGGCTGCGTTCGCCCGGCTCCCGGCACACACTGGTCGAGCCGGTCGAAAGCGATCCGCCCGAACACCCCTCAGGAGCCTCCCCTTTGCAGGCAGCCGTCACCGTCACCCCCGCCCGTGTCCCCGAACTCCTCCTCGGCCTCGCCACCGTGCGCCCCGTCTTCCTCTGGGGCGCGCCTGGCATCGGGAAGTCCTCCCTGGTGCGGGAGTTCGCCGAGTCGCTGGGGCTGGAGTGCGTGAGCCTGCTGGGTACGCAGCTCGCCCCCGAGGACCTGATCGGGGTGCCGCAGATCCGTGACGGCCGGTCGGTGTTCTGCCCGCCCGAGGCCATCGCCCGCGACGAGCCGTACTGCCTCTTCCTCGACGAGCTGAACGCGGCCACCCCCGACGTGCAGAAGGCGTTCTACTCGCTGATCCTGGACCGCCGGATCGGGACCTACGAACTGCCCAAGGGCTCCATCGTGATCGGCGCAGGCAACCGCGCCACCGACAACGCCCTCGCCCGGCCCATCGCCTCCGCCCTGGTCAACCGCCTGGCCCACGTCCATCTGGAGGCGTCCGCGCACGACTGGCTCGCCTGGGCCGCGGGCAACGGCATCCACCCGTGGATCCTCGACCACCTCACCGACCGGCCCGACCACCTGTGGTCCAAGCCGCCGAAGACCGAGGAGCCGTTCTCCACGCCGCGCTCCTGGCACATGCTCTCCGACGCCCTGCACTCCTTCGGACGGGACCTCGACGAGGCCACCCTGAAGGTCCTCGCGCACGGCACGCTCACCCCCGCGCACGCGACCGCCTTCTGCGGATACGTCAAGATCGTGCGCAGCCGCTTCGGCCTGGAGGCGATCCTGCGGGGCGACGCCGGCTGGCCGCACCGTGTCGAGGACCGCGACCTGCTGTACTACCTCGCCGAGTCCTTCCGCGGCCGGCTCGTCAAGGAACTGCCCGCCGTCAAGGAGCACATGTCGGCGAACGGCCGGGCGACCGCCTACCGCGCCAAGTCGCTCCTCGTGCAGCTCGCGGAGATCTCCGTCGAGGTCGCCCAGACCGTCATCGCCTCCGACGCCGACGGCAACCCGGTGCTGCCCGCCTGGTTCCTGATCGAGGCCGCCCGGGACATGCCGCGGCTGGTGGAGGCCCGCCGGTGAGGCGTACCGCTGCGCGCAAGAAGCAGGACCCGGCCGCCGAGAACTTCGCCGTCGGCGTCGAACTACTGCGCGCCAACCCGGCCCTGCGGGCCGTCGAGTTCACCCTCTGCCGCCACGAGAAGTGCGAACACGCCCCGCACGAAGGGCTGGTACGGGCCGACTCCGACGGCGTCCTGCACGCCCACGCCACCCGGCGCGCCGAACCCGCCGAGTGGGCCTGGGCGCTGGCCCACTGCACCCTCCACCTCGGCTTCGGCCACCTGCCCGCCGCCACCGGCCCGCGCACCCAGCCGGACCGCTACGATCTCGCCGCCCGCTGCGCCGTCGTCAACCGCTTCCTGGAGACCTTCCCGGTCGGCGAGGCCCCCGACCACCTGCCCGCGTCCTACCCGGAGGGCGACGAGGACCGGCTCGCCGCGGGCTGGCGCCGCGCCGGCGCCGTGCCCACCGCCTACGAGCGCGGCGGCACCAGCGGCGGCGAACCCGACCAGCTGCTGCTCTCCTGGAACCGGTGGGCCGGCCAGGTGCCCGACTGGCAGCTCGGGTTCGCGCACGCGCTGACCCGCACCATGTCCCGCGCGATGGACCTGGCCGGCGGCCGCCGCACCTCGATGAGCGGCCCGCCGACCCCGCTGCGCCCCTGGGAGCAGGCGCTGAGCTGGTTCGTCTCCTCCTACCCGCTGCTCGGCGGCATCGCGGCCGGGATCAGGCTGGTCGCCGACGCCGAACTGGCCCGCGCCCACGACATCGCCGTCGCGGCCGTCAACCCCGAGGCCGGCGAGATCTACGTCAACCCGCTGCGCGCGATGGACGACGAGGAGTGGCGGTTCGTCCTCGCCCACGAGATGCTGCATGCCGCGCTGCGCCACGGCGACCGCCTCGGCGGCCGCGACCCCTACCTCTTCAACATCGCCTGCGACTACGTCATCAACGGCTGGCTGGTCGAGATGCAGGTCGGCACGATGCCCGAAGGACTGCTGCACGACCCGGAGCTCAAGGACCTCTCCGCCGAGGAGGTGTACGACCGGATCGCCGGCGACCTGCGGCGGGCCCGGCGCCTCGCCACCCTGCGCGGCAAGGGACGCGGCGACGTCCTGGGCGCGCCCCTCGGACCGCCGGGCGCGTACGTCGACCTCGACGAGTTCTACCGCCGGGGCCTCGGCCAGGGCCTCGACCTGCACCGGGCGCAGGGGCGGGGCCTGCTGCCCGGCGGCCTGGTCGAGGAGATCCGCGCGCTCAGCCATCCGCCGCTGCCCTGGGACGCCCGGCTCGCCCGCTGGTTCGACGAGTTCGTACCGCGTCCGGTGGCGGTACGGTCCTACGCCCGCCCCCCGCGCCGCCAGTCGTCCACCCCCGACATCCCGCGGGCCGGCCGGTACTTCCCGCCCGAGGAGGTCGCCCGCTGCACCTTCGGCGTGGTCCTCGACACCTCCGGCTCCATGGACCGCACCCTGCTCGGCAAGGCGCTCGGCGCCATCGCCTCCTACGCCGAGGCCCGTGACGTACCGGCGGCCCGGGTCGTCTTCTGCGACGCGGCGCCCCACGACGCCGGTTACCTGGCGGCCACCGAGATCGCGGGCCGGGTCCGGGTGCACGGGCGGGGCGGCACCGTCCTCCAGCCCGGCATCGACCTCCTGCACCGCGCCGACGACTTCCCGCCGGCCGCGCCGGTCCTGGTGATCACCGACGGCTGGTGCGACGTGCTGCGGGTCCGCCGCGAACACGCCTACCTGATCCCCGAGGGCGCCCGCCTGCCGTTCAGCGCGAGGGGGCCGGTCTTCCGCGTGCGCTGAGCCGGGATGTGATCGGATGGGGGTGCGAACCGGTCCACCCGCCGAAAGGAACAACCGTGGCTACCACGCGTACCGCACACACCGTCTGGGAAGGCAGCCTGACCGAGGGCAACGGTGTCATCACCTTCGACTCCTCCGGCATCGCCGAGCAGCCGGTCACCTGGGCCGCCCGCTCGCAGGAGGCGAACGGGAAGACCAGCCCGGAGGAGCTGATCGCGGCCGCCCACTCCAGCTGCTTCTCCATGGCGCTCTCGCACGCCCTGACCGGTGCCGGCACCCCGCCCACCAAGCTGGTCACCAACGCCGACGTCACCTTCCAGCCGGGCACCGGCATCACCGGCATCCACCTGACCGTCGAGGGCACCGTCCCCGGCCTCGACGAGGACGGCTTCGCCGCCGCGGCCGAGGACGCCAAGAAGAACTGCCCGGTCAGCCAGGCCCTGACCGGCACCACCATCACCCTGTCGGCGAAGCTCGCCTGACCGCCGTACCCCGCCCGATGCCGTGCCCCCGTCCGGGGGCACGGCATCGCCGTTCCCGGGGTACCCGGCATTGACAACGGCCCGCTCAGGTTTTGTGCTGGAGACGAGGCGGCGCCCGGGCGGAAGGGGACGGACATGGCACGCGCGGTCGGGATCGACCTCGGTACGACGAACTCGGTGGTGGCCCTGCTGGAGGGCGGTGAGCCCACGGTCGTCGCCAACGCGGAGGGGGCCCGCACCACCCCGTCGGTGGTGGCCTTCGCGAAGAACGGCGACGTGCTGGTCGGCGAGGTCGCCAAGCGGCAGGCGGTGACGAACGTGGACCGCACCGCCCGTTCCGTGAAGCGGCACATGGGCGACGCCCACTGGCGGTTCCCGGAGAGCGGGTCCGTGGACGGCACCCGCTACCGCGCCCAGGAGCTGTCGGCGCGGGTGCTGCAGAAGCTCAAGCGGGACACCGAGGCCTACCTCGGCGAGGACGTCACCGACGCGGTCATCACCGTACCCGCGTACTTCGACGACTCGCAGCGGCAGGCCACCAAGGAGGCCGGGGAGATCGCCGGCCTGAAGGTGCTCCGGATCATCAACGAGCCGACCGCCGCCGCGCTCGCCTACGGCCTGGACCGGGGCGAGGAGCAGACGGTCCTCGTCTTCGACCTCGGCGGCGGCACCTTCGACGTGTCCCTGCTGGAGATCGGCGACGGCGTGATCGAGGTCAAGGCCACCAACGGCGACACCCACCTCGGCGGCGACGACTGGGACCAGCGGATCGTCGAGCACCTCGTGAAGCGGTTCAAGGGGCAGTACGGCATCGACCTCGGCAACGACAGGATGGCGCTGCAACGGCTGCGGGAGGGCGCCGAGAAGGCCAAGATCGAGCTGTCTTCCGCCACCGAGACCTCGGTCAACCTGCCGTACATCACCGCGTCCGCCGAGGGGCCGCTGCACCTGGACGAGAAGCTGACCCGCGCCCAGTTCCAGGAGCTCACGGCGGACCTGCTGGACCGCTGCAAGAAGCCGTTCCACCAGGCCGTCAAGGACGCCGGGGTGCAGCTGTCCGCGATCGACCACGTCATCCTCGTCGGCGGCTCCACGCGGATGCCCGCCGTCACCGACCTGGTCAAGGAACTCACCGGCAAGGACCCGCACAAGGGCGTCAACCCGGACGAGGTCGTCGCGGTGGGGGCGGCCCTCCAGGCCGGTGTCATCCGCGGCGACGTGAAGGACGTGCTGCTGCTCGACGTCACCCCGCTGTCCCTGGGCATCGAGACCAAGGGCGGCATCATGACCAAACTCATCGAGCGCAACACGACGATCCCGACCCGGCGTTCGGAGATCTTCACCACCGCCGCGGACAACCAGCCCTCCGTCGGCATCCAGGTCTACCAGGGCGAGCGTGAGATCGCCGCGTACAACAAGAAGCTGGGCGTCTTCGACCTGACGGGGCTGCCGCCGGCGCCGCGGGGGGTGCCGCAGATCGAGGTGGCCTTCGACATCGACGCGAACGGGATCATGCACGTCTCGGCGAAGGACCTGGCCACCGGGCGGGAACAGAAGATGACCGTGACCGGCGGTTCGGCCCTGCCCAAGGACGACATCGACCGCATGATGCGGGAGGCCGAGCAGTACGCCGAGGAGGACCACAGGCGCCGGGAGGCCGCGGAGACCCGGAACCAGGCCGAGCAACTCGTGTACCAGACGGAGAGCTTCCTCCGGGACAACGGCGACCGGGTGGCGGGCGAGACCAGGACCGAGGTGGAGTCGGCGGTGGCGGACCTCAAGCGGCTGCTGGAGGAGAACGCGGAGACGGCCGCCCTGCGCAACGGGGTGGAGAAGCTCGCCACGGTCAGCCAGCGGATGGGCCAGGCCATGTACGCGTCGGCCGCCGCCGGCGGTTCGACCGAGGACCAGCGGCCACCGGAAGCCGAGGAGGAGGGCGTGGTGGACGCGGAGATCGTGGACGACGAGAAGGGCGCCGCGGGGTAGACACCGCAGGACCTCACTCCCGGGCGGCCGGCAGGGTGGCGCAGACCGCGTCCAGGACGCACGCGTAGGGCGTGCCGACGTCGGTCAGCCGGCCCCGCAGACGCTCCAGGCAGGCGCGGTGCTCGGTGAGCAGGTCCGTGTCGCCGGTGCGGGCCGTGAACTCCAGCACGGCCGGCAGGTAGTCCGGCAGTTCCGTACCGGTGAACTCGATGCCGTACGCCTTGTAGACGTCCTCGAACCGGACCAGGGACCCGTCCCGCCGACTCGTGTCGCCGTCCTGCCACCGGCTGAGGTAGAGGCTGCGCCGGTCCCCGGAGTCGAAGACCCGCACGTAGTGCGCGGCCAGCTCCGGCGGCGGGGTCACCGTCGCATGGTCGGTGAACTCCCGCAGCTGCGGAGCGGCTTCGCGCAGCAGCGGCAGCCGGGCGATGAAGTCGTCGTCCGGATAGGTCAGACAGAGCGCCGCCGCCTGGTAGAACACCGCGTCCGAGGGCATCGGTCCTCCTTCGCCTCCCTTGCTGCCCCCTTCCGTCCCGACGCTAGGGGCGGGCGCGGGAACGCACCCCTCCAGGGCGCCCGGACGGGTCACACCTTCCGGGCCACCCCGCCGTACACCGGCACGATCCCCTCCTGCTGGAGGACCACGTCCTCGGGGTCCGGGCGCCACCCGGAGACCGGGATCACGCCGGGGCCGAGCAGCTCCAGACCGTCGAAGAAGCGGGAGAACTCGGGCAGCGAACGCGGGTGGAAGGGCGTCCCGCTGCGCCGGAAGTTCGCCGCCGCCTGCTCGACGGCCGCCGGGCTCAGGTCCGGGGTGACCTGGGAGAGGATCAGGTGGCTGCCCGGGGCGAGCGCCTCGACGTACCCGCGCAGCAGCCCGTACACGTCGTCGCCGTCCGGGTCGTCGCCGAGGTAGTGGGTCAGCGCCACCAGGGACAGCGCGACCGGCTTCGTGAAGTCCAGGGTCTCGGCGGCCCTGGCCAGCAGGGTGTCGCGGTCGCGCACGTCGGCGTGCACATAGGCGGTGCCCCCCTCCACGGTGCCGCGCAGCAGGGCCTCCGCGTGCCGCAGCACGATCGGGTCGTTGTCCGCGTACACCACCTTCGACTCCGGCGCGACGCCCTGCGCCACCTGGTGCAGATTGGGCTCGGTGGGGATGCCCGTGCCGATGTCCAGGAACTGCCGGGTGCCGGACTCGGCGGCGACCCGGACCGCCCGCTGCATGAACCGGCGGTTCGCGCGCGCCCCGCGCAGCACCGTGCTGTCCACGGCCAGGATCCTGCGGGCGAGTTCCTCGTCCACCGGGTAGTTGTCCTTGCCGCCCAGCCACCAGTCGTACACCCGCGCCGGGTGCGGCCGGCTGGTGTCGACGGCGGGCGGCGCGGGCTCGGATGCGGTCACGGTGCTTGGCTCCTCAGAGTTGGTCGCGGTACGTCCGCAGCAGTTCCCCGGTCCGCTGCGCGGAGGCGGCCCGGGCGGTCATGTGGTCCAGCACCTCCAGGTGCGCCCCCACCTCGTCCCGTGAGTCCAGGTACAGGGCGCCGGTCAGGTACTCGGTGAAGACCATGTCGGGCAGCTCGGGTTCGGCGAACCGGAACAGCGTGAACGGCGCGTACGTCCCCGGGTGCGGGCCACTGGCGAACTCGGCGATCTGGAGGGTGATCCGGTCCCGCTCGACGAAGGCGAGCAGCTTGTCGACCTGGTCGCGCATCACCGCGCAGTCGACGCTCACCGGGCGGCGCAGCACGGTCTCGTCCATGATCACCCACAGGTGGGGGGGATCGTCCTGCTCCAGCAGCCGCTGCCGGGTCAACCGCAGGTCCACGTGCCGTTCCACGGCCGCGGGGTCGGTGTGGCCGATCGTCCCGGCCTCCATCACGGCCCGCGCGTACGCCTCGGTCTGCAACAGGCCGGGGAAGAAGTGCGGTTCGTAGGAGCGGATCACCCGGGCGGCGCCCTCCAGGCTCACGTAGAGGCTGAACCAGTCCGGCAGCACGTCGTGGAACCGCTGCCACCAGCCCGGCTGGTTGGCCTCCTCGGCGAGCCGCACGAACGCGGCCTGTTCGTCCTCGGGCACCCCGTACGTCTCCAGCAGCACCTGGACGTACGGGATCTTCAGCGCGACCTCGGCCATCTCCATCCGCCGCACGGTGGCCTGCGCCACCCGCAGTACCCGCGCCGCCTCGTCCCGGCCCAGGCCCGCCGCCTCCCGCAGCTCCTGAAGACGCTTGCCGAGCACGACCTGACCGACCGTGGGCGCAGCACGCCGCTCACTCACGCCACGCCTCCCCTACGTGCACAAGTACCCGTGCAGTCTGCCACGCGAGACCGCCGTCGCACACGTTGTCGAGGCGGCCTCCTGTGTCTACGCGCGAAACCCTCGTCGCGTCAACACCGCTCCGTACGGGCCTACTTGACGCCGGCCGGGGACACCGGCCGGACGCCGGGACCGATCACGGTCGCGTCGCACGCCCGGCACCGCCCCCACCCCGTAGGCTCGAAGCCCCCGCAAGCCCCCGCAAGCCGCCGCAGAACCGGGAAGGAAACCGCACCATGGCCGTCGAACCGCTGTCCCAGAAGGAGATCGAGGACCGGCTGGCCGAGCTGCCGGGCTGGTCGGTGGACGGCGACCGGCTCGCCCGCGCCTACCGCCTCGACTCGCACGTCGCCGCCGCCGCCCTGGTCATGCACATCGCCGCCATCCAGGACGAACTCGACCACCACTCCGACCTCACCCTCGGCTACCACACCGTCACCCTCACCGTGCACACCCACAGCGTGGGCGGCGCCGTCACCGCCAAGGACTTCGGACTCGCCCGCAGGGTGGAGGACATCGCCCCGGGCCACGGCGCACACTGAGCCATGTGCTGGACTACGAAGAGGAAGCCGGCGGCTACGACGCGACACGCGGCGGAGAACCCCGCGCGGCGGCGGCCGCGAACGCCGTCCTCGGCCTGATACCCGACCGGGCCGGGCAGCCCGGCGGCCTGCCCGGCCGCCCCGGCCGGCTGCTCGACCTCGGCTGCGGCACCGGCATCGTCACCCGCCGTCTGGCCGCCGCCCGCCCCGGCCTCCGGGTCACCGGCGCGGACCGGGCGCACGCCATGGCCCGCACGGCCGCCGCCCGGCTGCCGGGGGCGGTCGTGCGCGCAGACGGTAGGCGACTCCCCTTCCCGGACGCCACCTTCGACGCGGTCACCACCGTCTGGCTGCTCCACCTCGCCCGGGACGGCGCCGAGGCCCGTGAGATCGTCGCGGAGTGCGCCCGGGTGCTGCGCCCCGGCGGGGTGTACGTCACGACCGTCGACAAGGCCGCCGCGCACGACGTCGGCAGCGACATCGACGCGGTGCTCGCCGGCCGCCCGCGCCGCCCCCCACCGGATGCGGCCGCCGACGTCACCGCGCACGCCCGGCACAGCGGACTGTCTCCCGCCGGGCAGGCCGCCTTCCCCGGCCTCGGCCAGGGCCGCAGCCCCC
The DNA here is from genome assembly GCF_040640875.1 of Streptomyces sp. NPDC021562. Classification (NCBI taxonomy): domain Bacteria; kingdom Bacillati; phylum Actinomycetota; class Actinomycetes; order Kitasatosporales; family Streptomycetaceae; genus Streptomyces; species Streptomyces sp. NPDC021562. The sequence goes on along the minus strand of NZ_JBFACN010000052.1, from coordinate 4,230 downwards.
GCTCCACCATCGCCGACCTGCGACGCGGCTGGTTCACCGCGCTGCGCCCCGACGACCCCCGGGTGGCGGAGTTCGCCGCGCGGCTGGCGGCCCTGCCGGACCAGGACCGCCGCCGCCCCGACCCCCGCTTCACCCTCCGTGCGTTCACCAAGGCCGACCCGCGCCCTGCGCCGGTCAGGAGACCGTACAGGTCCGGTCGCCCAGGGTGAACGCCGTGGGCCGGTCATTGGCACCCGTCCAGGTGCCCGTGAAACCGAAGGACACCGAGGAGCCCGCGGCCACCGTGCCGTTCCAGCTCACGTTCCTGGCCGTCACGGCCTTGCCGGACTGGGCCCAGTCGGCGTTCCAGAGCTGGCCGACCGTCTGCCCGTTCGCGAACGACCAGCCCAGCGTCCAGCCGCTCCACGCCGTCGAGCCCGTGTTGGTGAGCCGCACGTCCGCCTGGAAACCACCCGCCCACTGGTTGGTGATCCGGTAGGCGACCGCGCAGGCGCCGGCCGGCGGCGTCGGCCCCGTGCCCCCGCCGCCGTCTCCGCCGCTGTCCGAGGTGTCGCCGTAGATCACCCCCCGGCCGTTGGTCGAGACGTACACCCGGCCGTACACCCGCGGGTCACCCGTGATCGCCGCACCCGTCCAACCCCACTGGTGGGCGTCGTCGTTGATCCGGGTCCAGGTCGCGCCCCGGTCCGTGGAACGGAAGATGCCCCGGACGCCCCCGATCTTCGCACTGGTGTAGAGGGTCTGGTACGAGGCGCCGGGCGCCGCCTTCCCGAACCCGACGGTGTCGGCCTGGTCGACGTTCGAGAGCCGGGTGAAGGTCACGCCGCCGTCCGTCGAGTGCCACAGGCCGTACGCGCCGTCCGACGCGCCGCCGGCCAGCCACACGTCGCCCTTCGTCCCGGGCAGCGCCTTGAAGCGCACGCTGTCCCCGCTCGGCAGGCCGGTCGCGGCGGACGCCGAGAACGTCGCGCCGCCGTCCGTACTGACGTAGAACTTCCCGGACTTGAAGCCGTAGAAGGTCTTCGCGTCGACGCGGTCGGACTCGACGACCGCTCCGGCCGGGATGCCGCTGGACGCCGACCAGGACGAGCCGAAGCCCGTCGTGTACTGGACGCCGGTGCCGGCCGGGCTCCACACGAAGCGGCTGCCGTCGGCGGCGGCCGCGACGGTACCGCCGCCGCTCACCCCCGAAGGGTCCGCGCCCGCGAACCAGTTGGCGCCGTTGTCCGTCGAGAACGCGATGTGAGGGCCGGAGTCCAGGTCGCCCACCCGCACCACCGTGTCCGGGTTCGCCTCGGCGAAGTCGAGGCCGGTGGTCGTGGTGAAGGTCGGGGACGTGTACATCATCGACGGGACCTTGGTGAGGTCCGTGTGCCGGAAGCCGCCGATGTCACCGAGCGCGCTGAAGAGCTGGGCGCCGCCCGACGGGGGAGCGGCCAGGTCGTTGACCGAGGTCTCCTCCAGGCCCCGCACCATGGGCGTCACCGTGAACTGGCCGCCGCTGTCCCACTTCGTCAGGTTCTCCGTGCCGTACAGCGTCGCACCCGTGCCGTACATCATCCGGTCCGAGTCGAACGGGTCGATCTCCAGGGACTCCGTCATCCACCCCAGTTTCGGCGTCTGTTCGGGCGGCGAAGGGTTCGCGCCGAAGGTGAGCCAGGGGGAGGACGAGACGTCGATCGTGTAGCGGTTCGAGCGGTTCGGGTACGAGGTGTAGTCCCACGCCTTCGTCCAGGTCGCCCCGCTGTCGGTGGAGCGGAAGATCTGGGTGTCCGGCCACCAGGAGCTGTACGCCGTCGCCATCACCGTGCCGGGGTGCTGCCGGTCGACCGTCAGGCCGCTGAAACCGTAGGAGGTGTCCGCCTCGGCGACCGGGCTGATGTTCGTCCAGCCACCGGTCACCGTCGCGTACCGCCACAACTGGCCCTTGCCGCCGTCGTAGGGACCGCCCGTGTCGCTGTAGGCCAGGTACAGGTAGCCGTTCCTGGCGTCCAGCACGCCCTTGTGGGCGAGGTAGCCGGTGGGCTGGCCGGCCAGCCGGGTCCAGGTCGCGCCCGCGTCGGTCGACCGGTACACCGCGTTGTCCTTGTCGGCGACCCCGACGTAGACGGTCTTCGTGGCGCTGCCGGAGGTGCCCGTGGACTCGTCGAAGGTGACCCAGACGATGCCCTGGTTGTCGCTGGCGTACCCCGTCGTGTCGTTCGGGTCCTGCCGGTAGTCGCCGACGTTCGGGAAACCGGTCACCTGCGACCAGCTCACCCCGGCGTCCGTCGACCGCCAGAGCCCCTTGCCGCTGGGCGCGCCCAGGTACAGCACGCTGTCCTTGTTCGGGTCGATCGCCAGCCGCTCGCCCATGCCCCGCCCGGGCATGTTCCCGCCCAGCTTGAACGGCAGGTCGGTCTTCTGCCAGCTGGCACCCCGGTCGGAGGAGCGCAGCACGGCGCCGTTCGTCGGGTCCCAGCTGTTGGTGTACGTCCCGACGGCCGCGTACACCTTGTCCGGATCGACGGAGTCGGAGGCCAGGCTGACCACACCGGTGTGCCCCCACTCGTCCCAGCCGACCGAGTCCAGCAGCGGCGTCCAGCTCCTGGTCGACTCGGACCAGCGGTAGGCACCGCCGATGTCGGTACGCGCGTAGGCGAGGTTCTTCTCGGTGCGGTTGAACACGATCCCGGGGACGAACCCACCGCCGTCGATCCGGGCGTTGTGCCAGGTGTAGGTGTCGGCGGCGAGCCTGACGGGTGCGCCGCCGTCCGCGGCGGCCGCGGGCGGGACACCGGCGAGCAAGCCGGCGGCCAGGGCGAGCACGGCGGTGAGGATGCGGGTTCTTCGCACGGGAGAGGTCCTCTCCGGAGAGGGAAGGGCGGCCCCTGGTGCAGGCAGGGGCCGCCCACTGGAGCGCCCCGTCAGGGGCGCGGGCTGTGTCCGGCCGAACTACTCCAGCAGCTCGGCGTACGAGCCCATGGCCAGGGCGATGTCCGCCTGGGCCCAGAACCGGTGGTAGGTGAAGACGGGTGCGGCCCCGCCTGCCAGATACGCCTGGATCTTCGACCACGCGGGGTCGTTCTTGTAGAAGGACCGCAGCGAGGTGAACGTCGACGAGGAGTTGATCGCGTCCCCGTTCGGCATCTTGCCGCTCCACCCGCTCGGGACGTACACGGCGTCCCCGAACCGGTTGTAGTCGGCCCGCGTCTCCGGCACCGCGATCCCCAGGCTGTCCTGGTAGTTGTTCCACATGCCGTCGAGCAGCGCCTTGGCCGTCGACTTCGCCGTCGCGTCACCGGACTTGGCGCCGTAGTACGTCAACGTCTTGGCGTACGCGGCCGCCACGCCCACGTCGTTGGTGTAGTCGGCCACCGTGACGTGCAGCCCGCTGTTGGAACCGGGGCTGGAGGCGTTCCAGGTGTCCGGCTGCCCCGACCACTGGAGCGTCGACGGGATGAGGTACGTGCCGTCCGGGTTGATCGTGGTCTTGGACAGCGCCCACTTGACCCACTTGTCGAGGATCGCCTTGGCCTGCGCGTTGCCGGTCTGCTGGTAGTACTCGGCGACCCGCTCCATCGACCAGGCCTGGAAGCCGAACCACTGGTTGGACGGCGGGTCGTGGTACACCGGCTCCCAGTCGTAGTACATGCCGTAGAACGTCGGCGTACCCGCCGGCGGACTCGCGTACCGCCCCTGCCAGCTGTTGGTCGCGCCGCCCGCGATGGCGCCCTCGGACGACTGCAGCCAGCGGTAGAACTCCAGCTGCCGGGTCAGCGAGGTACCCCAGTCCGTCGCGCCCGTCGCCGACTTGGGCTTCAGGTCGGCGTACGAGCTCAGCGCGTACGCGGCCAGCGGGTTCTGGTAACCCCCGTGCACATGGCTCGACCCGATGCGCCAGGCCCAGCCGCCGTTCGTGTCGTTCGAGCCGCCCCACGCGTAGTACCAGGAGAGCAGGTAGTCGGAGGCGTCCTTGCCGGTGCCGGCCGCGCAGGTGGACGGCCCCACACAGTTGCCGATCTTCTTGAAGTACTTGTCGTACATCGCGTAGCGCAGGTAGTCGCCCATCTTCGCGGCCTTGCCGACCGTCGTGGCGACGTCGCTGCCCTTGCCCTGCTGCTTCGCCCACACGTCCGCCCAGTACGCTGCCTGCACCGCACGCGCGTCGGCGTCCGGGGCGTCGGTGTACTTCCACTGCTTGGCGTAGGACGAGTCGCCGGTGAACAGGTCCAGGTAGCCGTTCTTCCC